>JBJFEE010000068.1:0-60607 GCA_051890455.1 Muribaculaceae bacterium | reverse complement strand
TTTGCTCTTGTACTACTCTTGTCTCTATTGTAATTCTTTCAATGTACTCTCTTTTGCGCCGTGCTCTTTGGAGCCGAACGCGTTTGCAAAGGTACGGCGGGTTTTTGACATGGCCAAATATTTCTGAAAGAATTAACAGAAATTAACACGAAGATAATGCGATTAAAAAATAAACGCCGTGCGGGGTTGCCGCACGGCGCATTTGTATGTTTTGGATGTTTAGGATGTCAGGGCTGTTTAAAATGTAAAAGATTACATCGGGGTGGCGAGGAGGGTCTGCATAATCAGGGGGGTGGCACCGCGGTTGGTGCGAATGTAGGAGGCGGCGGAGGCACCCTGGCGACGACGGGCGGCGGGGTCGGCGAGCCAGCGGGTGAGGAAGGCCGAGCACTCGGCGCGGTCTTTGTACTGGAAGGCTGCGTCGGCGGCAATGAGGTCGGCGGCTTCGCGGAATTTGGAGTTGTTGGGACCGAAGGCCACGGGGATACCGTAGACGGCGGCTTCGTTGATGTTATGTATGCCGGCGCCCAAACCTCCGCCTATTATTGCTGCGTCTCCGTAGCGATAAAGACGGGAAAGCAGGCCAAAACAGTCTATAATAAGGACTTGGGCGTCTTGGGAGATGGCCTGGGCGGCTCCTTCCTTTCCGGCGACTTCAGACCATAGAACAGGTTTGCCCTGGAAAGATTCGAGTAGGGTTTTCAGACGTTTCTCATCAAACTCGTGGGGGGCGACGATGGCCTTTACTTCGGGTTGTTCGTTGAGCCAGGGGATATAGCAGGCTTCATCCTGAGGCCATGAGCTTCCGACGACAAGGGTGAAGACGGGTTGGCCGTCTCCCCCGTCCCGATGGAGCCATTGCTCAATTTCAGGGATGGGGCGTGAGTCTTCGGCAACCTGAACAACGCGGTCGAAGCGTGTGTCTCCGGCCACGGTGACATTGGTTATTCCGACCGATGCCAGCAGATCGAGGCTGGCACGGTCCTGAACAAAAATATGAGTGTATGTGCGCAGAACGTCACGAGAAAACGCGCCCCAAGGCTTGAAAAATCGCTGTCCGGGACGGAAAATCGCCGATATGAGGTAAAGCGGGATGTGCCGTTTTGCTATCTCGTGCAGGTAATTCGACCAGAATTCGTACTTGACGAAAATAACGCACTTCGGCTGAGTGAGGTCAAGGAACTTCCTGACATTCGAGGGCGTGTCAAAGGGAAGGTAAACCACGCAGTCGGCTCCATTGTAATTGTGGCGGACAGTGTAACCCGAGGGCGAGAAAAACGACAGCAAAACCTTGGCACCGGGGCGTGCCTTGCGGTACTCCTCGATGACCGGCCGCGCCTGCTCGAACTCGCCCAGCGATGCCGCATGCACCCACAGGTCAAACCCGTCGGGCGCGACTGTGGCACGAGCCTGACGGAGACGGTCGAAAGTCCCGGCCTGCCCTTCCGTCATCAGACGCAGTTTGCCGCTGCGTGCCGAGGCCAGCCGTGCCCCTGCGGACATGGCGTGCATGCCTATGTTGTAAAAAACGCTCACCTTTCTGCCGTGAAAGTCCTTAGATTATCGCACGAGGTTACTGCATGGTTGCGGCGTGCGCATTGATGCGTTCGATACCTGTCAGCAGGCGTGCTATCGTTTCTTCGCGGCCGATAAGCTCGATGATGTCGAACATGTGCGGACCCTTGCAGCTGCCCACGACTGTGAGGCGGAAGGCGTTCATCACGTTGCCGGTGTGGTAGCCGTTGTTGGTAATCCAGTTAAGGACAACGGGTTCCACCTCCTCCGACTTGAAGCCGGGCATATCGTTGAGGATGTCGACGAGCTGACGCATAATCTCGTCCATACCGGGTGTCCAGCGCTTGCGGATGTCCTTTTCGGCATAGCTGTCGGGGGCAACGAAGAAGAACGAGGCCTGGTCCCAAAGGTCGGCCACGAAGTTTATGCGGCTCTTGACCATGCCGACGGCGCGGGCTATGTATTCGAGCGAGAACTTGTCGGTGTCCACACCATGCTCCCTGAGAACGGGGATGAAGAGCTCGGCCAGCTGTTCGTCCGTGAGCATCTGCAGATAGGTGTGGTTGAACCACTTGGCCTTTTCGAAGGCGAATTTGGCGCCCGAACGCGAGCAGTGCTCGAACGAGAATTTCTTTTCGATTTCTTCGACCGTCATCACCTCCGAGTCGTCACCGGGATTCCAGCCAAGAAGAGCCAGGAAGTTCACCACCGCCTGAGGCAGATAACCCGACTCGCGGTAACCGGCAGAAACGGCGCCGGTCTTGGGGTCGTGCCACTCGAGAGGGAAGACAGGAAAGCCGAGGCGGTCGCCGTCGCGCTTTGACAGCTTGCCTTTGCCGTCGGGTTTTAGCAGCAGGGGCAGGTGGACGAAACGCGGCATGGTGTCGCTCCAGCCGAAAGCCTCGTAAAGCAGGACGTGGAGCGGTGCCGAAGGCAGCCACTCCTCACCGCGGATGACGTGTGAAATTTTCATGAGGTGGTCGTCGACGATATTTGCCAGGTGGTATGTGGGCAGGTCGTCAGCCGACTTGTACAGTACCTTATCATCGAGGATGTCCGATTTTATCACCACCTTTCCGCGCAGAAGGTCATCGACCTCAACCGCACGTCCCGGCTCAATCTTGAAGCGGACGACATATTTCTCGCCGTTGTCAATTAGTCGCCTGATTTCCTCGGCGGGCATGGTGAGCGAGTTGCGCATACGACCACGAGTCGAGGCGTCATACTGGAAGTTGGGAACCTCAGCCCTTACCTGCTCCAGCTCTTCGGGAGTATCGAAGGCGATGTATGCCTTTCCGGTATCGAGGAGCTTGCGCACGTGCTCACGGTAGATGTCGCGGCGCTCGCTCTGCTTGTAAGGTCCGTAAGGACCACCTTCGCGGACACCCTCGTCAATTGTTATTCCGAGCCAGGCCAGCGCCTCGTTGATATAGTCCTCGGCACCGGGAACAAAACGCTGCGAGTCAGTATCTTCGATACGGAGAATCATCTTTCCGCCATTCTGACGGGCAAAAAGCCAGTTGAACAGGGCGGTGCGGACGCCGCCGATATGGAGGGGACCTGTGGGAGAGGGGGCAAAACGAACTCTAACTTCCTGTGACATATAGTTATATAAGATAGTTACAAAATTTAAACATCCGCCGGAAGTCTATACTCCGGCAATCAGTTTGCAAAAGTAACGAAAAAGGTTGAAAACTTGACTATTATTACTGTATTTTTTAGCCGAAGGCCTTATTTCAGCGACGATTTATGGATATCGGCGATGTCGACGAGGTTGTGGATAATGGCGTAGATGGTGAGGCCGGCCGCGGAGTGGATGTCGAGCTTGGCGCAGATGTTTCGGCGGTGCGTGTTGACGGTGTGTGCCGATAGATTGAGTCGGTCGGCTATCTCCTTAGTCGACAGTCCGCGGGCTATGCAGGCAACCACCTCACACTCGCGGCGCGACAGCTCTTCGGTCTCCTTTTCGGTGACAGCCTGGCCTTTACGGTGCGCCTGTTCAAGACTGCGGTCGACAATCTCGCGGACGGCGGGGACAAGAATGTTGTCCTCGACGGCGCAGTGGCCTGAGATGTCACCGACACAGTTAATTATGTCGAACAGCGCGGAGTTTATAAGGTCCTCATTGCCGACCGAGCGGTAGTGCGAAACAAATATCTCCTTGAGTTCCTGCAGCTTCGGTGCCAAGGGTTGATGACTTGCCTCAAATGCGGAGAAGTCGAGAGCCTCGGTGACGCTGCCGGCGAGCAACTCCTCGACATACGGGAACACGTTTTCGTCCTCGAATGCCATGTGTGCGCGCACCTCACCGACATAGTCGTCAAAATACCTAAGTATCAGCATCGTGAGGTCGTGCGGGTCATGCACCGGCAGAGCCTCGAGGAGCTTGCGTCGGATGGCGGGAAGGGAGAACTCCAGGAAATACTTATGGGCGTTCTTGAGGTAACGCATCAACGCCGCCACATCCACCTTGAACGACTTCCAGTCGCGCCCTGTGCTGAAATTGGCGACGGCGAGGAATGTGTCGCAGTCGATGCCGCGCTCGCGGCAGACCTGCTCGACCGTGGCGTTGCCGAAGCCGAGAGCCACGTCGAAACGGCGTATCACCATCAGCAACTGCGGCTCGTCATGGATAAGCTGCCGCATCAGGTCGCGAGGGCCGAAAGAATTAGTCCGCCTTGCTTCCATTGTCCTTATTTTTGGCCGCCGTCAATCATCAGCGTATAGATGGCGCGGCTGACATCGGGCGTTATGGGATAGTAGGCGCCGAAGACGGCTCCTTTATCTAAGTGGACGCGGCGCACCAGGTCATCGATGTCTGGGTTTTCGATGCCGAGCTGCGCCAAAGTCACGGGCATGCCTATCGACTTGTAGAACCCCCTGAGACGGCGTACGCCCTCGAGGGCGTCGGCGGTGTCATCGCCACTCTCTGGAACACTGAAAATACGGTGCGCCATCTGCGCCACCTTGGCGGGACGGTTTGCGGCCATGAACTCCATCCATGCCGAGTTGACGACGGCCAGTCCGGCGCCATGCGTTACGCCGTAAACGGCGCTGAGCTCGTGCTCGAGGCCATGGCTCGCCCAGTCCTCGGCTTTTCCGCATCCGCAGACCCCGTTGTGGGCCATCGTCCCCGCCCACATAAGGTTTGCGCGGGCGTCATAGTCATCGGGGTTGTCGATGACGGCGCGCACGCGGTCCATGATTGCCATGATGAGGCCCTCGCTTATGCGGTCGGTTGTCTCGGTGCCCTTGGTGGGGCTGTAATAGCGCTCGAAAATGTGCGCCATCATGTCCACCGCGCCGGCGCAGGTCTGATAGTCCGGAAGGGTGAACGTCAGTTCAGGATTGAGCAGGGCGAAGCGGGGACGCAGCCAGTAATCGGTGCGCAGGCTAATCTTGTGCATGCCGTCGAGGCGCGTTATCACCGAGTTGCCCGAGCCCTCGCTGCCGGCGGCGGGAATGGTGAGGACGATGCCTACGGGGAGTGCGTTTTCCACCTTTGCCTTTCCGGCCCAGAAATCCCAGAAGTCGCCGTCGTAAACGGCTCCGGCGGCAATGGCCTTGGCGGTGTCGATTACCGAGCCTCCGCCGACGGCGATGATGCCGTCGATGTTATTCTGCCGCACGACGTCAATACCCTCGTAGACACGGTCATCAGTCGGGTTGGGGTTGATACCGCCCATCTGCGTCACCTTTATCCCGGCGGCTGCGAGGCTGTCGCAGACACGGCCGAGGACACCGCTGCGTATCGCGGACGCGTGACCGTAAACCACCAGCACGTTTGACATCTTCTCAAGCATAGCCTGAGCACCGGTCTCGTTCTCGGCTCCACGGCCGAAGGTGTAGCGCGTAGGCGCCCAATATCCGAAATTGTCCACTTTTATATCATTTAGTTAATTGTTATGCAATGTTTTGAATACTTCAAGTACCTTGTCTACTTCGGCATCCGTCAGCCCTGCTGAAAGCGATATGCGCAGGCGTTCGGTGCCCGGCGGAACGGTCGGGGTGCGTATCGGCAGAACCTTGACGCCCTGCTGCAGAAGGCCTTTTGACAACTCTACCGTACGTGCGGCGTCGCCGACTATGAACGGCATGATGTGCGAGGCCTCCTTTCCCAGCGCCTCCCCTATCCTGCCGGCAATGACGGCGAGACGTTGCCGACGGTCATCCATCAATACTGCCCGACGCATCACGAACTCGGTCCATGCCGCCTGCACGGGCGGAATGGCGGTGCTGAAGATGAGACTGCGGCAGCGGTTAATCATAAACCGGTGCAATGTGTCGTTCATCACGGCGTATGCTCCGGCCGATGCCAGCGCCTTGCCCAGTGTGCCGACGAGGATGTCGACGCCGGGATTGTGCGCCGCAAGGCCAAGGCCCTGCTCGCCGAGGACACCGACGGCGTGAGCCTCGTCTATATATAATAATGTGTCGGGATGCAACCGTTTGGCGCGAACGAGGGCGTCGATGTCTGCCCGGTCGCCGTCCATTGAGTAGACCGACTCGGCGATTATCACAACGCGGGAATAGCGGCTGCCGTTGTCGGCGATAATCTTCTCAAGATGCGCCATGTCGTTGTGGCGGAAACGCCGGAAGTCGCTGCCGGACAGCATCAGTCCGTCGATAATCGACGCATGCGCGAGTTTGTCGGCAACGAAAAGCGTATCCTTTCCGCCGAGCGCTGCCACCATACCCGTGTTGGCGTGATAACCGCTGTTGAACAGCAATGTCGGAGCGCCGTAAAGCCCGCTCAGATAGTTTTCAAGGCTTGCGAATGCCTCCTGTGAACCTGCCAGCAGACGCGAGGCCGACGAGGTGGGCAGAAAACTGTCCGCCGTCAGCGTCTCCAGGAACTCGCTGCGCAAGCCGCGGTCAGCGGCCAGACCGAGGTAATCATTGGACGAGAGGTCGATGACGCCCTCGCCGCCGCCCGCAGGCAGCGTGCGCAGATTTCCCGAGGCCTCGAGACAGCTTAAAGTTTCGCTTATCGCCTTCATTTCACTTAAGTTGCGACACCATGGCCACGCACTCGGCACAGAGCTTGGCAAGCTGTTCGTCGGTGGTGACGTATGGCGGCATTATGTATACGTTGCGTCCGAAGGGGCGAATCCATACGCCCCGGCGCACACATTCTTTCTGAAACTCACCCACATCGACGGGCTTGTCGACCTCGATGACGCCAATCGAGCCGAGGCAACGGACGTCGGAGACATTGGGGAGCTGGCGGGCGGGTTCGAGACCCTTTTTAAGGCACTCGGTGATATGCGCCACGCGCGCCTCCATGTCCTGCTCGTTGAGCATCTTCAGCGACTCCAGGCCGATGGCGCAGGCCAGCGGATTGCCCATGAACGTCGGGCCGTGCATCAGCACCCCGGCCTCGCCGCGGCTGATGGTGTCGGCCACCTTCTGCGTCGTCAGCACCGCCGACGATGTCATATAGCCGGCCGTCAGGCCCTTGCCTATGCACATTATGTCGGGCATCACACCGGCGTGCTCCCAGGCGAACATCTTGCCCGTACGCCAGAATCCCGTCGCTATCTCATCGAAAATCAGCAGAATACCGTACTCGTCACACAACTTTCGCGCCTCGCGGAGGAACTGCGGATGATAGAACCACATGCCGCCGGCTCCCTGAACGACAGGCTCGAGGATAAGCGCTGCGATTTCGTCGCTGTGCTCCTTCAGCACCCTCTTCAGCGGCTCGATGTCGGCCGGATTCCATTCCCCGTCGAAGCGGCTCGACGGCGACGGCACGAAAAAGCGTATCGGCAATGCCGAGCCGAAGGCACCGTGCATGCCCGTCACCGGGTCGCATACACTCATGGCGTTCCACGTATCGCCGTGATAACCGCGCATGATGGTGACGAAATTTGTTTTTTTATGGCTCCCGCTCGCCGCCACGGCATACTGCACGGCCATCTTCATGGCAACCTCGACGGCGACACTGCCCGAGTCGGCATAGAAGATATTATGCATGTTTGGCGGAGCCACCTTCAGCAGCTCCTTGCCAAGCTCGATTGCGGGTTTATGGGTGAGGCCGCCGAACATCACATGGCTCATCTTGCCAATCTGGCGGTTTACGGCGGCGTTGAGGCGCGGGTTGTTGTAGCCATGAATAACGCACCACCACGACGACATGCCGTCGATGAGCTCGGTGCCGTCGGCAAGCGTAATCACCGCGCCCTCGGCATGGTCCGCGACATACGTGGGCAGCGGGTCGATGGTGCCGGTATAGGGATGCCACAGGTGCTCGCGGTCCCACTGCGAATGCACCTGCGCCGTTTCTGAATTTTTGGTCATGAATTTTTATTTTGTCGGTCAGAACTGGTAGCCGACCGTAAAGGTAACGTTTAGCGTACGTCCGGTGATGTCGAGCACGCCGAAGTTGCGCGCCAGCTGGCTGAAGCCCGTGTTCATGGCGACATCGACGGCCCAGTGGCTATTTACAAGGATGCCGGTGCCGAGGTAGAGGCCCATGTCGGTCCTGTCGAAGGTGTTGACCACAGGGTCCTCGGCGTTATAGTACTTGTCGCGGTAGAAATTCTTCGTCACCTGGCTCTGTCCCAGTGAGTTGGCGCTCGACGTGGTCTCATTTATCTTGGTGTGGCCACCCACACCGAACGAGATGTACATGCCGGTCTTTGTGCGCCATTTGACTTTCTCGCCGAGGTTGAATGTCCACTGCAGATACAGCGGTACCTCCAGGGTAGTGTAGTGGTTGCGGCTGTAGAGGGTGCTCAGCGTGCCCTGGGCGCGCTCGAGCAGCGTCATCGACCAGTAGTAGTTGTTGATGGTGAAGTCGAGGGCGGTGCCCACGGCCACGAAGTTGCGGATGGGGATGATGGCGCGGGCGCCCATCATCACGCGGTTGGCGGGCGTGAGGACGAAGTCGGAAACCGACGGTATCGCCGACGCATAGTTCTGGCGCACCGTCGACACGCCGTCGCCGGCATGGATGTCTATCTCGATGAAGTGGTCGGGACGTGCGGTGTCGAAGAACGGCGCCGCCTTCTTCGGCGTCTCCGCCGCTGCCGTCATGGCCACAATGGCCGCCGCTATTGCAAGAATTTTTTTCATAAGCAGATCAGATTAATCAGGAGAGACACGTCAGATTCTCACCGGTCCTCCGCGGCCCTCGTCAAGAGGACTGGCGCCTGTCGTTCCGCGCGAAGAAGGGCGCATTGCCGGGCTCTCGGGCTCGGTGCTGTGACGGTGACCGTAGTCGCTGGTGGTGTCGGCCTTGATGGCTGCCGCCAGGTCGCTGTGTTTGGGAATCTTGACTTTGATGCGGTCGAAGCCCTGGCCGTACACACCGTTGACGTTGGTCTGCGTGACGATGGCGTCAGGGTCGATGGTCTTGATGATACGGAAGATGCCAACCGACTCAATCTTGCGGCACATCACCAGCAGCATCTTGACAGGGCGCTTGCTGTACCACCCCACGCCGTCAAAGACGGTGCAGCCGCGGTGCGCCTCGTTGTTGATGGCGTCGGCAATCTGCATCCACTTGGTGCTGAAGATGGTGAACTGCATGGCCTGGCGGTTGGTGTTGATGATGAGGTCGGCCATGTACGACGAGAAGAACAGGATGATGAGGCCGTAGACCACCGTCTCGATGCGGTGGAAGATGAAAAACGACGACGAGATGATGCACATGTCGACGTAGATCATCATACGGCCGATGCTGACGTTTGAATGCTTCGACACCATCGCGGCCACGATGTCCGTGCCGCCCGTCGATCCGCCGTGGGTGAAGCAGACGCCGATGCCCACGCCGGCCATGACGCCGCCGATGACGCAACTCATGAACGGGTCGAGGTGGATGATATTGCTGCACAGGGGAATACACCAGCCCAGGTTGACCGAAATCATCGTGGCTCCGAAAATCGTGCCCATAACGAAATTCTTGCCCACTACCCTGTAGGCTATGGCCAGCAATATCAGGTTGAGACCGTAGCTGGCCACGGCGATAGGAATTTTCAGGGTGAAGAACAGCAGTGTGCTGACACCGGCCACGCCGCCGATGACGACGTCATGGGGCAGAATGAAGGCCGAGAAGCCGAAGGCGTATATCAGCGTTCCCAGCGAAATGAAAAAATAATCCTGGAAACGTCGCCAGATCTGTTTTTTGGTTAGAGCCATTAGTGCTTTTAGGTTTTTGGTTGCCGTCGAAAAAGGCCACACGGCGTTTGCTATGCAAAATTAGTATTATTTTGTGAGAATAATTGAGTGCTAACGAAAGATTTTGTAATTTTGCCGTATAACAAGGCCCGCAACGCCTCCCTGAACGCGGCCGGCGGGCTTAAACATAACCTGCAATATGTCTAAACGTTTATCTTATACCGCGCTGTTCGCCCTGCTGCTGCTTATGTGCTCGTGCTCCGGCAAGAGCAAGGACAAGGCCGACCTGGTTGTCTCCGTAGAGCCCCAGCGTGCTATCCTTCAGGAAATTGTCGGCGACAGGCACAATGTACGCTCACTGCTCGAAAAGAACGCCAACCCGGAGAGCTTCGAGCCGTCCATGCAGACGCGCATGGCCCTTGAGGAGACGCCGGTCTTCTTCCCTATCGGCCTTCTGCCATTTGAGGAAAACCTCAAGGAGTCGTTGCCCAAGGGTACCCGCGTCGTCAGCGGCGCCGACGGCGTCAGGCTCATCTACGGCACCCACGGCCACGCTCACGGCGAGGGCGAGAGCCACAACGGCCTCAGCGCCGACCCGCACATCTGGTTCTCGGTACGCAATGCCCGCACAATGGCCGCGCACATGACCGACGCCATGGCCGACCTCGAGCCGGAAAACGCTCAGTATTACCGCTATAACTTCAACCGCCTCGACGCCCGCCTCGACTCGCTCGACCGCGCCCTCGCCGCCGCCATTGACTCGCTCCCGGCCGACCGGCGCGCCTTTGCCGTCTGGCACCCGTCGCTATCGTACCTGGCACGCGACTACGGCCTCGAGCAGATTGCCGTAGGCTTCGAGAACAAGGAAATGTCGCCCGCGCACATCGCCTACGTCGCCGACCAGGCCCGCAGGCACGGCGTCACGGTGCTCTTCTTCCAGCAGGACCTCGACCCGCGCCAGGCCGAGACGCTGAACCGCTCGATGGGCACGCGCATGGTAAACATAAACCCGCTTTCCGCCGACTGGGAAGCCCAGATTTCGACAGTAATCGATGCACTCACTTCAGCACGCTGAGCATACCTTCTGCGCCGAGCACGGCAGCGGCTGCCATCCCCTGCTCACCCTCTCGGGCGTCTGCATGGGATGGGACGGACACGAGGTGCTGCACGACATCAATCTCATCGTCCACCGCGGCGACTTCATCACCATCACCGGCCCCAACGGCGGCGGCAAGACCACCCTGCTGCGCATAATGCTCGGCCTGCTCAAGCCCGTGGCGGGGCGTGTCGTACGCGAGCTGGATGGCATGCGCATCGGCTATCTGCCTCAGAAAAACATGATTGACTCGCACTTCCCCGTTACCGTCCGCGAGGTCATGCTGTCGGGGCTCCTCGGCGTGCGCGGTCTGTCCCGACAGCAGCGCGACGAGGCCTACGCCCGCACCATGGACCGCGTGGCCCTGCACGAGCACGAGGACCGGCCCATCGGCGAGCTGTCGGGCGGTCAGCTGCAGCGAGCGCTCCTCGGCCGCGCCATCATCGCCGACCCGGGACTGCTCGTCCTCGACGAGCCGCTCAGCTACATCGACCAGCGCTTCGAGTCGCGCCTGAACACCATCATCGGGGACATCGCCCGCACCACCACGATTATCCAGGTCACGCACCAGATGACGGCCCTCGCCGCTATGTCCACGCGCCATTTCATCGTCGACCGCACCCTCCACGAGTGCCACGCCGCTCACCACAGCTACCACACCGACTGCGAGTAGCCGTCGGCAACATAAATCGCATAAATCAGACCTGTCCTTTGCCCGCTGTCGCCTTACCCCACTGTATCGCGTGTTTCGGGCACTTGTGATAGCACCTCAGGCACATTGCGCAGTGGTTTCCCCACGCCGGTTTTGCGCCATTGCCGGGGACGATATTCTCCATTGGGCACTCACGACGGCACAGGCCGCAGTTGTTGCACTCGTCCGTGGCGTAGAATTTCTGCGGCGACATCATGAACCGCCTGAACCATGGACGGATGACATAACTCTTCAGCCATGCGAATCTCCCGGGCACTGTGTCGTCTGCCCCGTCTGCGCCTGACGCTATGGCCTTAGCGATAGCCTCCACACGGGCCGGCATGGCCTCCATTTTGGCCTTCGCCACCTCTGGTCTGTCGACATCGAAACCCTTCATGCACACGTAAGTGTTGGGCATCTGCACGCTGAAAGCGCGCCGGGCCTTCATCCCGCGCCTTTCCACGAGGCGGCGCCACATATCTGCCGTGCGGCCGATGTCATCGCCGCAGGTTGCCACCATCCACACCTCCGTATCCTCCGGAGCCGACACCGGCACCTCGCGCAGATAGTCCTCCACCTGCACCGGCATCCCCCAGCAATACACCGGGAACATCACAATCAGCCGTGCGCTCCTTTGTCCGGAGCACGCGTCGCCATTCAGCACAAGCCGTCGCGCCCGGGGATGACGCAACTCGTGTGCGCTGAACTCGTACAGCTCCTCGCCCAACGCCGCCGCCAGCCGTTCGGCACACCGCCGCGTGTTTCCCGTTCCCGAAAAATAAACTATCATAGGTTTTTACTTTATGGTGACTACCGTTGCGCCCCCACCGTAATTTGCATACGAGGCGTCTTCGGCCTTGCAGCCTTTGTACCTGTAGTTCAGCTCCTTGGTCAGGGCCTGGCGGAGGACGCCGTCACCCTTGCCGTGGATGAAGACAATCTTCTGGCCGTGGTTGCGGAGGTTTGCGTCCATAACCTGGCGGAAGGTGTCCACCTGGTAGTTGAGGATGTTGGCGCTCGACATCCCCGCCGTGCTGTCCAGCAGGCTGTCGATGTGCAGGTCCACCTCTATCGGTCCGCCCGGCTTGCTGCTCTTGCTGACGGCGCCGCGGCGCTCCGGTGAGGGGCGCCTGTCGCGGGCCACCTTCGCCCGCAGGTCTTTGACAAGAACGGGCTCCGGCTTTGGCGCTTCCGCCGTGACGGGAGGTACCGTTTCAGCCTCGCCCTGCGCCTTGCCGTCGCGCACGACCTCGAATGTCAGCGCGGGGCGGTCGAAATACGGCGACTGCTTGAAACAGTGCAGCTTGAAGAACTTTGTCGTGTTCACCTTGAACTCGGCGCTCACGGGGCGCTGCAGCCCGAACGACTTGTCGCGCTTGAACGCCACCAGCTGAACGGCCAGGCGGTCCATCTCCGCCACGTCGGCGTTGCTGTACGTGTCGATGGTGACCTGGATATTGGGCTCGACGATGCCGTCGTAGCGGTCGGTCCACTCCTCCTCGCCATCGGCCTGCGACAGCAGGGCGAAGTAGAGGTAGTAGTTCGAGTCGTTCACCAGCGACGCCTCGTAGTGCGTCGCACTCATGTGACGGCTGTCCGTGGCCTCGAAACCCAGGACGACGTTGAGCGTGTCGCCCTCCGGCGTCTCGGCGATGTCGCTGCTCGTCAGCGTCACCGGCACGGGCGCGGCGGGAGTCTCCGTCTTGGGTGCCTCACGGTGCTCGGCGCGCGCCTTGGCCTCCAGTGCCTCGCGGGCCATGTCCGAGGCCGTGCGCGCCTTGTAGGCTCCCGCCGACGCCGCCGACTTGTCGGCAGCGGCCTGCGCAGCCGTACGCACCACCACGCATTCGCGCACCGGCATCGGCGTCTCGAAACCGTCCTCATCCTCGACGTAGGCCACCGTGCCCGCAATGCGGGCCACCCGGCCTCCGCCGACATCATTCAAAAATCGTACTATATCACCGACGTTCATAGGGTAATCGTTTTATATATTAATAATTATGTGTAGGGCGGTGTGGGTTGTGTTGTTTATGTTTCGTATGTGATTTATGCGGGCACATACATCACATACATCACATAATATCCGCCGCATTCGCCCGCCTCAATATACGCGCAACGCCCGCGGGGCGGGCGTTGCAGGCGTAAGGCTTTACTTGACTTTCAATCTCTGTCCGGGCTTGAGCTTGCTCGTCGTCTTTATGCCGTTGAGACGGCACAGCTTCTTCACCGTGGTACCGTTGCGTGCTGCAATCCGGCTGAGCGTGTCGCCCTTGCGGACCTCCACCGACTTGGCGCGTGTACCCAAGCTCTTGCTGCTGCGCGTGGCCTTGCTGCGGCTGCTGCTGTTGTATGCCTTGGCATATTCGGCGTTGGCGGCGGGGTCGTAGTTACGGGCGTGGGTATAGGTGCGCTTGTCGAAGGTATAGGTGTCGGTATGTGTAGTCTGGTTGTTGAAGTCGAAGATGGCCATGGGGTTGATGGCGTAGCCCATGTAGCGGGTCTCGAAGTGGAGGTGCGGGCCGGTGCTGCGGCCGGTGTTGCCGCCCAAGGCGATGGGGGTGCCGGCCTTGACGTAGGTGCCCGGCTCGACAAGGAAGCGCGACAGGTGCCCGTAGACGGTCTCCAGGTCGTTGGTGTGGCGAACGACGACGTACTTGCCGTATCCGCGGGCCTCGTATTTGGTCAGACGCACGCGGCCGTCAAAGGCGGCGCGGACAGTGTCGCCGACATTGAGCTTGAGGTCGACGCCCTTGTGCATGCGGCGGAAACGCTTGCGGTAGCCGTAGGGGCTGGTGATGTATCCGGGATGGGGCATGCAGAACTTGTCCAGGCCGGTGATGACCACGCGGTCGGGCACGGCCATGCCGGCGTAGCAGTTCACGCGGTCCGAGTTCCAGCCGGCGTCGTAGATATCGCCCTCCGGCTCCTCCTCCTCGGCGTAGTTGAGGTAGTCGATGGTGTGGTCTACCGACAGCGTATGGCCCACATTGACCTGGTTTGCAAGGAGGTTCTGTGACTGTGCCGTATGCTGGCCGGGAAGACGGTATGTCTGAGCGGCGGCGGGAACCGTGGCGAACACCGTCAGCAGTGCCGCAGCCGTCAGTTTTATAGTATGTGATAAGGTCATCAGGATTTATTTAGAGTTTTTAATTTCAAAGCTTTAAGTTGCGAGACTCCCGTGCTTCTCGGGCCGGGGGGCCATTGACCCATGTAGGGACGTGCCTTTGGCACGTCAGTCCTGCGGGACGGGCGGCCGTGGCGGAACCGACATCGCAAAGCGATGTCCCTACATCTGCCGTTACGCTTTAAGCTCGTCGGCGGCGTAGGTGGCCGCCAGCGTGATGGGGCTGTAGTCGAAGACCTCGCCGGGGGCGAAGAAGCGGCGCACCTCTATCTCGGCGTTCTCGGGGCTGTCGCTGGCATGCACGATGTTCTCCTGCCCGCTCATGCCGAAATCGCCGCGGATGGTGCCGGGAGCGGCCTTGCGGCTGTTGGTGGCGCCAATCATGCCGCGAACCACCTCCACCACGTCCACACCGCGAAGACACATCACGATGACGGGAGTGGCCTGCATGCTGCGCAGCAGCGAGGGGAAGAAGGGCTTGTCGACAAGGTGGGCGTAGTGCTCGCGCAGGATGTCGTCGCCGAGCTGCATCATCTTGATGCCGGCGATGATAAGGCCTTTCTTCTGGAAACGGTCAATGACCTCGCCCACAAGACCGCGCTGAACGGTCGAGGGCTTGAGTATGATAAGAGTCTGTTGCATAAATGTGTCTGTGTTTTACAACGTTGGCCATGCGGTGCATGTTGTTCGCGATTGGTTCGTGTTATGATTTTTTCACTTTTCGCATAACCAACGCCCAAATATAACAAAAAATCCCCACCCCGCCAAACCTCCCGCCTCTCCACCTAAATACATTTAACATCCCAAGTAAAAGACCTCCGCCGCAACTCCCTGTCTAACAGTCATTCGTCCCAAAACATGTTATACAACATATTTTGAACTTTTCACCTTTCCTAACACCCCGCCACGGCAAACACCTTTCCCCGTCAAGTTAAATTTTAATAAATTTCACCCGCCTCCCGGCTTCCCCCCTCCCCTTTTTGCAATGTTGGAATAGCCGTCCCCGCTGTTTTTGCACCGCTGGAATAGCTTGCTATTCCGCCCGCCCCGGCGGGCAACCCCTTCTCCGTTCGCCCCGCCACCTCGCTTTTTTTAGCGGCCTCCGCCGCTTTTCTTTTTTATTACGGAAATTTATTGAAACGGCGCGGAGCTGTCACGGAAATTTATGTTTTTGAATTGAAACATAACGGAACGGCGGTGTGTCAAAATGTGTGATTTTAATGATGTAGGGACATCGCTTTGCGATGTTAAGCCTGAAAGACAGCATATTGATCCAACATGCCAAAGGCATGTCCCTACATTTAGGCTATTTTGACACAGCCTCATCCGGGCTCCTTTTATTACGGAAATGGAGTCAAACAGCCCGGAGTAGTCACGGAAATTTATTTACCGACTCTCAGACCATACCCCTTCCGTGCCAGGAGGACCCGGCGCGGCTGCCCCCGCTTCCGTTACATTCAAGGCCGCGGCATACCGCGACCCCCCCCCAAAAAAAAATTCCGTGACCCATCCGCGCCTGTTCCCATCCTTCCCGTGATAAAAAGAAAGGGGCGGTGTGTCAAAATGTGTGATTTTAATGATGTAGGGACATCGCTTTGCGATGTTAAGCCTGAAAGACAGCATATTGGTCCAACATGCCAAAGGCATGTCCCTACATTCAGGCTATTTTGACACACCCTCAAGACGCTCTCCGCGGCACCCCGATAAACGGGATTTTTGTTAAAATATGAGCATTTGAGGCGAGTGTTGTAAAAAATTTTTACTTTTTTTGTTGCGTATATGGTTGCTAAGCGCTATTTTTGCACAAATAAAACGCGTGACGCGCCTGCGTCGCGGGGAATTGTTATTTATCATTAACTTTTAACACACAACGGCCTTAAGCCAAGACCTGTAAAACCGGAAAAACCAACCTGTCGCAAACATACCGTATACAACATATAGGCCAACCTATATCCACGAATAAACCATCCAATCAGCAACAACAAATCTAATAAATAACTAAAACCTTAAAATTTATGCACTTAAAAACTCTACACAACTTTTTGCTATTAGTGCTATGCACTATAGGCATCGGGTTCGCCAGTGCCCCACCGGCCGCCGCGCTGACGATAAATAACGCAGCCAGCGGCGCTGAAATTAAACAAGATGCCTACCAGGGTTTCCGCGCAACTGCAGCAGACGACGAGTACGTCAAAAACGGCTACCGCAAGATTACCGTCAAAATTTCCGGAGCAACAGGCGACATCGTCCCCAGTCTTGAGGTTATGGCCAATGGTGGCAACGCAAACATCCTCAACGAATTCACCATCCGTCGCAAAGCCGATGATGCCAGCACCTTCATTGTCTACTACGTTCCTGTGAACAAGACGGATATATCAGCTCGCATCAAGGTTATCTTTACAAGCAACGGAGAAATTACCTGGTTCCGTCTTGGCCCATCTTCCGACCCTGCCACATACAAAAGCCCGGCAAAGCCCGTATTCGAAGGCGTTGACCCCCTCGCCAAAGGTTCGTTCGTAGTCAAGAACTCGGATGGAAGCGACTACACGGGCAACAACCTCTACGTTACTTCGACAAACGGCGCTGCCAAAGAGATTTCGTTCAACGTTGAAGGCACCAACACTACCGGTGCTCCCACCGTTTCGTTCAGCAGCCACGCCGGCGAAATGACTTACCGCGCTGTGCCTGCATCACAGGGAAGCACCAAATACGCCATCTATGTTACCTGGACACCCGCGGGCTATGTTGACCCTGCAGAGGTCATCGACGCTTACGTGAAGATGCCCGGTTGCAACGACACCAAAACCGTCAAACTCCGCCTCTTCCGCCAGAAACCCGCTGAAATCACAGGCTCAATCAGCCTCGCAGGTCCGGCTCCCATAGCAGGTGCCGACGGCTATTACAGCATGTCTGCAATATCATCAAATTCGGAGTGGACCGGCAAAGGCCGTATAGTACGTGAGCTGACTGTTACCGGCAACAACGTAGTCGGTAACATCACACTTTCCGTTTCGCCTCAGGGCCACTATGGACTGACTGTAACACCGACTTCCCTTCCTGCCCAGGGCGGCAAGGTCACTATCATATACAAACCTCAGCCGGGCGACTCATACTATAATGCCAACGGCCAATATTCTCCCAACGAGAACAAATGGCCGGTGCTCACTATCAAGGGCGGCAATGCCAACAACAAGACCGTTCAGCTGCACACGACATGGGACAAGACCTCCGTCACTCAGGGCGTACCCGAAGTTCCCGCCGTTCAGGGCGGCTGGTTCGACCCCGTCATCTACGAGTGCAAGACCTATAAGGGCCGCAACACCGTATCTCTCCGCTGGGAGCTCTACAACCCCGAAAACATCAGTATCAAATCCTACAGCCAGTCTGATATTGACAACGAGGCAGACGGTAACACCAAGCAAAGGATGAAAGATTGGAACAAATTCTTTGACGACCATACAGCATTCACATACGACCTGTATCGCGACGGCAAAATGATTGTCTCCAACCTTGACATCACATCTTATGTCGACATGAACGTTTCAGTAGGCACCCATACCTATAAGGTATGTGCCCACTACAATAACGGCACCTCGAAAACCTCGGAAGAAAAGACTGCAAACATCGTGCGTGACATGGCCATCTCGCAGTACATTCTGGAAGAGGTTTACAACTACCCCATTGTTGACCAGGAGGGTTATAACAGACTTGTTAACAAGGACAATTGTTTCAAGGCCTTCGGCAGCATCAATGGCGATTGCTGGGGTTCAAACCGTGAGGGCTTCCTCTACAAATACAACAACGGCGATGATAAATCCAGAGGCCAAGGCGCTCCCGGCGACGGCGTGCGTCAGGGCGTATTCCGCAACGGCGAATGGTACATCGCAATGGTATCCAACAAACATGCATCGGAGGCATATCCTAAGGAGCTTCCCTTCGGTATTTGGCAAGGCCCCTATAAGGCCGACGAACGTGGTCATATCCTGCGTATCGAAGCCAACGGTATAAACAACAAACCGCTTAATAAGGTCTCCGACCTGCGTGCCTTGTCCAACCAGTCGCTTGCACTAACCGAAGACAAAGACAAGAACTGCTTCTATTTCCGTGGTTACAACGGTGACATCACCGCTACTAACCCCAATGATGCCTCTAAACTGAAAATAAAAGAAGGCGACCGCTACTTCGAGCAACTTAATTATATTGGCGCCAAGTTCGGCAACAGCACGAGCGACCCGCTTCATAACTGGGCAACGCCTTCCGAAATCAGCGGTGCATATGTTAAAGGCCCCCAAACCTACCGCACCCACTATATGGCCGCCCGCGGTGAGGTAAGCAAAGGAACCGGCAAACTCTGCTTTGCACAGAACCTCAGCTACGACGCCTACATCGTCGATCTCAACACCGACGGCAGTCCCAAAACCTATCACAAGATTTCAGCTCCGCGTCAGGCCGTAGTGAAAGTCAACGGCGAAAACCGTTTCATTGACATCAACGCCGGTACTGAGAACTACATCTTCCCCGTCGAAGGCGAGCCCAACAAGTACATCCACGTGATGCGCTCGGCCGGTATCTTCCTTGTTGACGTCACCGACATCAACAACCCCATATACACCCTCATCACTGCCGATAAATCCGAGGTAACCTCGGCTTCCGGTCTGACCTTCACCCTCGAGAACTCGATGGACAACTCCACCGAAATGTTCTACATCCACGGTACTTCGGTTTACTCGAACAACACCGGTCACTTCCGCATCGACATGCCTCAGCGTTCACGCAACGCTCAAGGCAACTATGTAGGCGACCTCCACTCTGCCGACTTCACCGACATGGTGCCCATGGCCTCAAAGGTTCAGGACGAAATCCCCGGTTTCGAAGCAGGTAACTCGAACGGTATGTGGTTCGGCACTGAGGACGCTTTCGAGGACGGCATCAATGTCAAGTACATCTACCAGTATGTGCCCGGAGTGCGCTTCGCCAAGTACAAATTCTATCCCGTACAGGCCTTCCCGCCCGCACAGCCCAAGATTGACGTAGTCATACGTCACGATGACCCCAATATGGACGCCACTCCCCACCAGGCCGACGACATCACACACTTCGATGTCACCTACTCGTGGAAACGGCCCGCCAACTTCGGCACTCTGCAGGGTGCTGCCAAGAACTTCAAGATTGACGGCTACAACGTTCAGCTCCTTGACCCCAACGGCAACGTTATCCCCGGCACCCAGCGCTTTGAGAAAGCCAAGGATGGTGAAGATGACTACACCGAATACGGTCCCTTCGTCTACAACCAGCAGGCCAAACCCGACTCCGGCAACAAGAACGACTTCCGTCCCGAGAACGGCTTCAACAAGGACACTGCTCCCGGCAAGGGTCTCTTTGACGTCCACGACGGTATGTACACTGTTAACGTCACACCTGTATATGTTCCCACTGCCGGAGGAGGCAACAGATACATCGGCGAGACCGGCGTAGCCCAGGACGATGCCAAATATACTCCGGAAATCTATAACATCCGCGCCAAGCTGTGGCAGGCCTCGGGCAACGACAAACTCTACCGCGTCGACATTGACTTCAACCGCGCTCCCCGTACCGCAGCCGAGGCTGCCGGCAACACAGTCAAAGAAGGTAACGAAACCGATTACACTTATCGTCACGGCACTGAGTCCAACGCCTCGGATTACCTGCAGCCCGAACCCGCTTCGCGCTTCAAGATTGAGGTTGACAAGGGCGACGGCCACGGTTTCCAGCCGATTTCCAACCTGCGCATCGTCTACGACGGCAACATCCTCTACAACCCCAACGACGCTGCAGAGAATGCCGAGGCCAAGAAGATCGAAGACAACTTTGTTTCCTACAACCCCGGTCAGACGATACATCACGGCAAGCATGACGGATACGTCAAGCACGACTATAATTTCGGAGGCTACTTCTCGTCCAACGGCCGCAGAAATGTCAAGGCTCGCGCAGGCGAGGGCAACAGAGGCGACAAGATGTACGCTCAGGAGGCCAACCACCTCTTCTATGGCGGCAACCCGTCAGAGAGCCAGGAGACTCAGGACCTCGTAAACATAGAGAAACAGAGAGGCGCCTTCCCCGTTGTAGCCTACCACATGGTCGACGGCAACAAGGAGGACATCAGCAACCTCTACAACTGGACATACCGCGCAACAGCACTGTACGCCGACAACCAGCCTTACGAGTCCATCAAGGGTCAGGCTTCGGTACAGACAACTCTCGGGCGGCCCACTACCACCGGTGTTGACGACGTCACCGCCGACGCAGAGAACGGCGGCGTCCACATCTGGCCCGTTCCCGCAGAGAGCGAGCTGCACATCTCGGCCGGCGAGGCTATCGAGACCGTCAGCATCTTCAACATCAGCGGCGCCTGCGTAGCTACCTTCGAGGGCAACAACGACACCGCGATGACAGTGAACGTCGACAACCTGGCTTCGGGCGTATACCTCGTCAAGGTCAACGCCAACGCCGCCCGGCGCCTCATCAAGCGCTAAACGCTCCACGAGGGTGTGTCAAATTGCGGGAATTTAATGATGTAGGGACATCGCTTTGCGATGTTAAGCCTGAAAACCAACGGTTTGGATAAACATGCCAAAGGCATGTCCCTACATTTAGGCTATTTTGACACAGCCTCTTAACAACACTGAAATTTTAGTTATAAATTAGACATCCCCTCCCCCGCCCGGCCCCGGTACCCCCGAGGCCGGGCTTGTTTTGTCGCGTTTGACCGCGGAGGAGGTGTTTGACCGCGGAGGGGTGTTTGACAGCATTTAGCGGCTGGCGCCGCGTTTTCTTTATCACGGAAATGAAGAGGAACAGGCACGGATGTGTCGCGGAATTTTTTTTTGGGGGGGGATGTAGGGCGGTGTGTCAAAATGTGTGATTTTAATGATGTAGGGACATCGCTTTGCGATGTTAAGCCTGAAAGACAGCATATTGGTCCAACATGCCAAAGGCATGTCCCTACATTCAGGCTATTTTGACACACCCTCTTGAATGTAACGGAAGCGGGGGCAGCCGCGCAGGGCCCCCTGGCGCGGAAGGGGTATGGTCTGAGAGTCGGTAAATAAATTTCCGTGACTACTCCGGGCTGTTTGACTCCATTTCCGTAATAAAAGGAGCCCGGATGGGTTTGGAGCGAAGCGCACCAATCCCGTTCCGTTATGTTTCAATTCAGAAACATAAATTTCCGTAATTGCTCCGCGTGGTTTCCCCTCGTTTCCGTGATAAAAGAAAAGCGGCGTAGGCCGCTATAGGGTTTTAGGGAAAGGAGGCGGAACGAAGGGGTGAGAAGACAGCAATAGCCCCGGCATCGGGGGGATGTCGGGGCTATTGCAGAGCCGGGGGAGGGTCGACGGCTTACTTTTTGTTGCGGTTGCCGTAGCGGCTCATGAACTTGTCGACGCGGCCGGCGGTGTCGACCAGCTTCTGCTTACCGGTGAAGAAGGGGTGCGAAGCGTTGGTGATTTCCAGCTTGACCAGGGGGTAGGTCTTGCCGTCGATTTCGATGGTCTCGCGGGTTGCGATGGTGCTGCGGGTGATGAAAGTCACGTCGTTGGACATGTCCTTGAAAGCAACCTCGCGGTAGTTGTCGGGATGAATGCCTTGTTTCATTGTATGTCGTTTTTACTTGATTTACAACAATTTAATATTACTAACTCACCGTTGGTAAGGCGGCATATTCGTAATGGCCTGCAAATTTACCCAAAAATCCCGAAACGGCAAAGGGTTTGCGTCTCTTTTTTAATGCCGTAGGCTCAGGAAGGGCTATTTCGGGGCCATGCCGCGGTGCCGTGTCACTCGGGGAGGATTGCGGATTTACTTGTAGGGACGCTTTTTAAAGCGTCCGCACCCGGATGGCAGGTTAGCAACCTTCGGCGGACGCTTTAAAAAGCGTCCCTACAATGGTTTACAAGTTTGAGCTATTGGTTCGTCTCGGGGAGGTAGGTGGTGTTGGAGGTCAGGTTGTCGCGGTAGTAGCGGGCCTGAACGGGGGTGCCTTTGACGTAGGGTATGGGAGCAGAATAGACGGGGGAGTCGGGCGTGGGCGCGGTGCCGTCAAGGGTGTAGCGGATGACGCCTCCGGTGTAGGGAGCGTTCATGTGCACCTTGCCGTCGATGACCTTGATTCCGGGGCCGCGGAGGCGCGACTTGGTCTGTCCGAGGCCCTTGTTGAGGTAAGGTACGCGGGCGCCGAGGATGGCGTTGAACTGGGGCTCGGTCCAGGTGGTGTCGGCGTTCCAGGCGCGCTCGGCGAGGCCGAACATCTTGGGCACGAGCATGTAGTAGAGGTCGTCGAAGCTACGGATGGTCTCGGCCCAGGTCTGGCCCTGCACGCCAAGGATGCGGCCGGGGACGCTGTCGAGGTCTACGTCGTACATCTTTGCGGAGTAGCCGCCCAGGGCGTCGAACTCGTCGACGGTGCCTCCCCACGTCAGGCCCAGCTCCTCGGGGTGGTAGTCGTAGACCATGTCCATGTAGAACCGGTTGACGTTGCTGAGGATGACGGGGAAGCCGCCGCGGAGGGCCTTGCCGGCGGCGGTGATGTTGTTGTGCCAGACGTTGACACCACCGACGGCGGGGGCGACTTCGGCGTTGAACTCAGGGCCGTGGCCGATGGCTATCTCCTCCCATCCGTGCATGGGGACCTTGCGCTCGGAGAGCAACTTTGCCATCTGACGGACGAAGTAGGCGTGCACCTCCTTCTGGTTGGTGAGGCCTTGATGCTGCATGAACACGCGGACCGAGTCGGAGCCGTCCCAGGCGCCGGGAGCGACCTCGTCGCCGCCGATGTGGATGCCGGGGAGGGGCACGCCGGCCTCGCGGTACATGGCGATGAGCTCGTCAAAGACCTTGCCCATGAACTTGTACGGGCCGGGGAGGGCGGGGTTCATGGCGCAGTCGTGGTACGACTGGGCGGAGGTGTAGCGCGAGGTGTCGCCATCGTGGATGAGGCGGTACGAGGGGTCGCCCTTGGCGGCGCGTACCTCCATGGCCTTGATGGCGGCGCGGGCGTGGCCGGGCGACTCAATCTCGGGGAGAACCTGAATGCCGAACCCATTGGCGTCCTGCAGGAACTTGATGAACTCGGCGCGCGTCCAGTGGCCGTTTGCGCTGCCGCCCATGGCGTCGGGGTCGCCGTTGCCGCCGAATATCTGGTAGAGGTGGTCGTTCTCGGTGCCGTCTTTGCTCCAGCCGCGGCGCGAGGCGACGTCGGTGAGCTCGGGCAGGCCGGGGATTTCGATGCGCCAGGCCTCGTCGTCAAAGGGGTGGAAGTGCAGGCGGTTGAGGCCGGCGATGGACATGAGCTGGAGGATGACGCGCATGTTGGCGGGGGTCTGGTAGTTGCGGGCGATGTCGACGTGGAGGCCGCGCCACTCGTGGTCGGGCCAGTCCTCGATGCGGACGTTGGGAACATCCGCCGTTTCGTTGCCGGAGATGGCCACGGGAACCATGAAGCGGAGGAAGGCCTGTCCGCGGTACTCGGGACGGCAGGCGATGATAAGGCTGTCGTTGCGGAGGTCGATGGTGTAGTATTCGGGGTTCTCGGGAGTGATGTCGACAAAGACCGGCTTAGTGTTGGTGATGTTGCTTGTGCCGGGCATCAGGGTCACCTTCTTATAGGAGGGGGCAATGTCGTAGAAGCCGGGCTTCCAGTCGGTGGCGCGGGCCTCGTTGAGGTCGTAGACACGGGGGCCGTAGGGCATGCGGTCGCGCTTGCTGCTGGCCCATAGCCCGGGCCGGTCGAGGGGATGGCGGACGAAGTCGACGGGGGAGGCGCTGTTGTCGCGGTTGATGCGGTGGACGCCGTCGGCGGCATAGCGTATCGACGAGAGCTGGGCGTTGACGAGGATGTCGATGTTGACGGTGTCGCTGCCGTCGAGACGCGGGGTGGCGACGTAGTAGTAGCCGGGGAAGACCTCGGCGAGGGTGTCGGCGGGGTTGAGGGCGCGCATCTTGCGGTCGAACATGTTGAAGGCGATGCCGCGCATGTCGGTGTCGCCGGTGACGGTGAAGCGCTGGATGTAGGTGACTTTGCCGTCGTCACCGGTTTTATTGCCGAGCGAGCGCCACTCTACCTTGGTCTTGTGGCCGGCGGCAACCGCTGTGACTAACAGTGAGAGGCCGGCGAGGGCGATGATTGGTTTTTTCATGGGAAACGGGTATCTTAATGTTTTTACGTTGACAGGGGAGACAGGCGAAAGCGGCGAGCACGCCGCTTAACGGGGAAGGCACGCCGCTTGACTTAGAATGAGGAGGAGCGGGCATTTTTCTGTTTCAGGTATTCTTCGGCGGCGAGGCAGAGCTCGTCGTACCAGGGCTGGCCGAAGCGGGCTATGAGGGGCTCTTTGAGGAACTGATATGCGCGGAGGCCGAGCCTGCGGCCCAGGGTGTGGGCGGGCTTGCAGATTTTCCAGTGGTGGAAGTTGACGGCGGTGAAGGTGGGGTACTCGGTGATGCGCACAGGGTAGAGGTGGCAGGAGGAGGGCTTGCGGAAGGCGGTCTTGCCCTGGCTCCAGGCCTGCTCGAGGGCGCAGAGGCACTTGCCGCCGGGGGCGTAGCAGGTGAAGGCGCAGTTGCGGCCGTCGACGATGGAGGTGACGAGGTCGCCTTCTTCGTCGATATAGCTGACGCCGTTGCGGCGCACCTCGTCGAGGCCGGCGGGGAGCATGAGCGGCTCGACGGCGGGGAGGGCGGCGCGGATGGCCTCGCACTCTTCCTCGGTGACAGGGGCGCCGGCATCGCCGTCGATGCAGCACTGGCCGAGGCAGGCGTCGAGGTCGCAGCAAAAATACTGCTCGATGAGGTCGAGGGAGACGAGGGTGTTCTGGATTTCAAGCATGTACATTGTCTGGTATTTGTGGTGCCTACTGATATCGGAGGGTGGCTACACCGATGAGGCGGTCGTAGCGGTCGCCGGGGACGCGGCGGTAGACGTAGACGCGGTAGAGGTTGCGGGTTTCGAAGTGGTCGCCCTCGAGGACGTCGGTGCGGGCGTGTGTGCCTGCCCCGGCGCCGAGGGGGACGGCGAGGTACTGGTAGCTGTACTGGCCCTGTTTGAGCAGCGCGGTGAGCTCGTAGCGTCCTGTGGCGCGGTTGAAGTGCATCATCGACTCGGGGCCGAGGCGGCGCTGGAAGGCGTCGGAGTCGATGAAGAAGCTCAGGCCGGGGGTCTCGGGGTAGTCGAGGGTGAAGTGGGTGACGACGTAGTCGGCGGCAAGGGCCGACTCGGGTATGTCGTGGTTGTACTCGCGGACGGTGAAACCGCCGTTCTGCGTCTGGTCGTAGTGGTACGACTCGGCGGCGCGCGACTTGTCGGTCATGACCGTGGCGTGATAGTAGGGCGAGATGAAATCCATGCTCCCGATGCCCATGCCGGGGTAGCTGAGGGTGGCGGTCTCGAAGCGGCGGTATTCGTTGCCGGCGGTAAAGATAAGCTTGGGGTCGTGCTCGTAGATGGCGGTCGTGCCCTGGACGCGCAGGGGCCTGGTGAGCGTGACGACGTTGTCGGCGCGGCCGTTCTGCTCGATGCTGACGATGAGGTCGCTGAAAGGCGAGCGAATGCCGGCGCGGCGCGTGTCGACGGCGAGGGAGAGCTGCTGGTGGCCGCGGTTATAGTCGATGTCGGTGCGGCCGGAGACTGCGCCAGTGACGTCGGCAGTCTGCTCGGTGACGACGAAACGGCACTGCAGGAGCGGCCTGCCGGGGCCGTCGGCCTCGTCCCATACCCTGAGCAGGTAGTTGCCTGAGATGAGGGGGCGCATCTGGCCGTCGGGAATGCGGATGGTGTAATGGACGTAGTGGACGCCGGTGACCTCGGAGTAGGCGTAGTCCTCGACCTGGCCCTCGTTGAAGCCGTCGACGTACTCCATATAGGCAAGGCCGGAGGGGCGCCAGTCGGCGTTGCAATGGGTGACGGAGTAACGCAGATACTGGCGGTCGTCGGCGAGGATGTCGAACTCGACGCGTATGCCGCGGTCGTCGCCGAGGACCATGGCAGCCGTGCCGGGCTCGGTGAAGAGCGCGTCACCCTCGAAGACCTGCAGCGAGCGCACATGCTCGTCATAGACGGCATTGCGGGTGTCGTCGGCAGCAAGGGCCCGCGGGGCGAGGGCGAGGAGGATGAGTATGGCTAAAAGTCTGATTTTCATAATTGCAGGGGTCGTCACCATTTTACGGGTTGAAGGCCGTGGAGGGAGAGATACCGGTTGGCGCGGCTGAAATGGTGGTTGCCGAAGAAGCCGCGGTGGGCGCTCAGCGGCGAGGGATGGGGCGAGGTGAGAACGAGGTGCCTGGTCTCGTCGACGAGTCCGCGCTTGCTGATGGCGTAGCTGCCCCAGAGAAGGAAGACTATGTGCTCGCGCCGGTCGCTGAGGGCCTTGATGGCGGCGTCGGTGAAGGTCTCCCAGCCGCGGCGCTGGTGCGAGCCGGCCAGATGCTCGCGCACGGTGAGGGTGGCGTTGAGGAGCAGCACACCCTGACGCGCCCAGCGGTCGAGGTTGCCGTCGGCGGGGAAGGGCGCGCCGGTGTCGTCGCTGACCTCGCGGAAGATGTTGACCAGCGACGGCGGCATGCGCACGCCGGGGTTGACGGAGAAGCACAGGCCGTTGGCCTGGCCGGGGCCGTGGTACGGGTCCTGGCCTAGGATTACCACGCGCACGTCCTCGAAGGGACAGGCATCGAAGGCAGCAAAGACCTGCGAGGCAGGCGGATAGACCGTCCCGTTGCGATATTCGTCATGAACAAACCGAGCCAGCTCCCCGAAGTAGGGTGCCTCCCACTGGTCGGCCAGCGCCTTGCGCCAGCCCTCTTCAACCCGCACAGCCATTTTCAGTCAGTTTTTAAATTTGTAATATGGTGACAGCGCACCTTTTTGCAAAGTTAGCAAAAAAAACGTAACTTTGCGCCATCCAAACGTCTCCGTAGTTCAATGGATAGAATTTCGGATTCCGGTTCCGACGATTAGGGTTCGACTCCCTACGGGGATACACAGAAAAGCCGCATCTTGCTGGATTTCAGCGAGGTGCGGCTTTTATATGTGTGTTTGGGACGCAAAATGTCCCCTTACGGCTTTACGGGTGCCCTACCCCGCCCTCTTTATTTGTTTATGAGGATTTTGCGGGTAAGGGGGCCGCGGCGTTCGAGGTAGAGGCCGGGGGCGGAGGGGCGGTGGATGAGGCGGTGACCCTGGAGGGTGTAGTATTCGGGGGTATATGACTGTGCGTCAGCGGTGATGTCGGTGACTGCGGCGGCGTCGGTGGTGGTGACGATGGTGCGGGTTAGCTGGGTGCGGTCTTCGGCGTAGAAGCGGACGGAGGTTGTGCCGGCGGGGACGGTCCAGGTGATGCGGTCGTAGAGGGGCGGGGTCTGGGTGCAGGTGACGCCGTCAGTAGGAGATACCATGTCGAGGTAGTATTTGTCGCTCTGGGGGCCTTCGAGGACGAGGGTTGTGATGGAGCGGCCTTCGGCGGCGGTGACGGTGATATAGCTGCCGGAATATGCGCGCAGTTCGACCTGCTTGGTGGCGTAGTTGAAATAGAAGCGGGCGCGTCGGCTCTGCTCGCTGACTTCGCTGTCGTCGACCTCGAAGGTGATGTCGCCGGCGGTGAACTTTACGCCGCCGATGAAGTCGCCCGAACGGTTGTCCTCGGTAGGAGCGGTATATGACGGGGTGAGGCTGACGGGGTTACTCCAGTTGAAGGCCGACGTTTTTTCCTGTGCGACCGCTGTCAGTGCGGCAAGGACAAATAATAAAGACAGAATGCGTTTCATATCAGTTTTATTTTGACAGTTTCTTATAAGCTATGGGCAGAACGATGAGGGTGACGGCGAGGGGGAGCCACCAGCCCAGCAGCAGGCGTCCGACGGCGGCGCCTATGGCTACGACGGCTCCGGCGAGGACCGGCACCATGACGCGTCCGCGCAGGCGGTAACCGTAGTGACGGCGGTAGATATACCATACCAGGGCCAGGAAGGATAGGTACCAGATGATATAGGAGACGCCCAGGCCGACAAAGCCCCATTGGCTGTAGCCGACGATGTTGAGGACGAGGCAGAGGGTGCAGCTGGCTATTTCGGTGACGACATACAGTCTGCCGTCGCCGCGGGCGAGGACGGTGTGCTGGATGCACCACGAGGCCGCGCGCAGACCCATCGCCGACATGCCGAGGGTGATGTAGGGGATGATGTCGAGGAAAGATGAGGAGTAAATAAGCCGCACTATCGGCTCGTCAAGGGCCATGAAGAGCGTCATTACGGGCAGCAGCGTCCATGCCGTCATGGAGATGCGGTGCGAGACCGTGACCTCGGTGGCTCGGCGGCTGCGGATGGCGCAGCTGAGACGGGGGAAATACTCGGTCCACACGCCGTTGAAGATGGCACCGACATAGCTGTTGAGGATGATGTAACCGGCCTGGTAGAGGCCAAGCCGGGTAGTGTCGGCATAGTTGTTCATGTACAGCACGAACAGGTAGTTGGCGAGGTATCCGGCGCCGAGGCCCAGGGTGATGAAGAAACCCAGGCGCACGAAGGACATGCCGGTGCTCCAGACTTCGCGGAATTTCATCCGTACGCGCGGCAGGCGCACGCGCCACAGCCACGAGCCGACGAAGAGACACAGGGCGTAGGACAGAATTATCCATATTATCGCCCGCTCGCGCAGAAACCAAATCAGCGGCACCGAAACCATAATTCCGCCTATGGCTATCAGTGCGCTGACACGCGCCAGAAGTCCGAACTGACGGCATCCTTTCATCACGGCCTGATAGCCTAAGGCAACGGCCGTCAGGAAGGGCACGGCACCCAGCAGGCAGAAATCGGGCCAGCGGGATGTGTCGCCGAACGACCACTTTGACAGCAGGGGCGAGAACGCGCACATCAGCAACCAGGCCAGCAGGCCGAGCCATACCGACCAGCGGCGGGTGACATAGGACAGTTTTGCCGTAGTGTCAGCGTCACCGGCGGAGGCGATGTCGCGCTGCGAGCTCTGGTCGATGTTGAGCCTGGTAAAGACGCCGACAAGGTCCGATACCGAGTTAAACAGTATCACCAGGCCTACGCCGACCGGGCCAATCCAGATGGCTATGAGCTTATTGCGCACGACCGAGCACAGCTGACCCAGCACCTGGACGCTGCCCAGCTGCCCCATGGCCTTGAAAACTGTCTTTGTCGTTGCGTGCACCTATGATTAAATGTGAGAATGAATTTGTCAGTGCACCCATTCGAGGGGGTTGAGCTTCTGGCGCTCGTTGCGGACCTCGAAGTGGAGGACGGCGCGCTGAGGGTTGTCGGCGTCGGTGAGGACGGTGCCGAGGGTCGTTCCGGGTTTGACTACCGAGCCCTTGTGCACCGCCAGCGACGAAAGGCCGGCGTAGACGGTGAGGTAGCGGCCGTGGCGCACCATGACGACGTTGTCGTAGCCGCTGACGAAGAATACCGACGACACGGTGCCTCCGAAAACGGCTCGCGCCGACGTGCCGGGGCTGACGGCGATATCTATGCCGGCATTGTTGACCTCTATGCCGCTCAGACCTGCATGACCGGTACGGCCGAACGAGCCGATGACAGTGTAGCGCCCGGCAACGGGAAAGAGCAGACGTCCGCGGTTGGCCTCGAACGAGCCGCTGAGCGTGCGGTCGGCCTCGGCATAGCCGCTTGCAGCGTCCGCCTTTGACTTGGAGGGCGCAGGCTCCGCAGCCTTGCCTTTATCTTTTCCTTTGTTCTTTTCCTGCTCCTTTTTGCGCTGCGCTTCCGCCATTTCGCGGCGACGTTTTTCCTCGGCGGCGATTATGCGGTCGAGTTCTCTGTCGAGCTGGCGCATACGCTTCTGCTTCTCCGACAGGATCTTGTTGAGGCTGGCCGTCTGGCCGCGGAGCTGGTCAACGGCCTTTTTATGCTCCTGCTGCTGCTGCACGAGCGTCTGCTTGGATGCGTTGAGCTGCGAGAGAGCCGATGCCTGCGAGGTCTCCAGACCTTTCAGCTCGTTTTGCTTGTCCGTGAGCCGGTGCTGCTTGTCGCGCAGGGCCTTTACCTTGCGCGTGCGCCACCGGTTGAGCTGGTCGAGGTAGCCTATGCGGCGCCGGGCGGCGTCGAAAGTGGGAGCCGAGAACACGAAGGCCACGTCGTTGACCGACTTGCGGCGCCCGCGCATCTTGCGCAGTGTGGTCTTCAGGTCGGCGCGCAAAGCCGAGACCTGACCTTCGATGACGGCAATAGTATCGCTGACGGCAGCAATGGCGCCGCCGAGCGAGTCGAGACGGCTGTTTAGGCTGACGATGCGTGTCTCCTGCATGCGGATGCCGGCGTTGATACCCTCGAGGTGCTCAAGCTTTTCACGCGTCTGCTTCTGCGTCTGTTTCAGCTTGCTGCGAGTCTCCGCAATCTCCTTTTCGGTGCGCTGGCGCTCGCTCTTTACCGTTCCGGCAGTGCGTGTCTGGGGCGCTTTCGAAGCCCTGCGCGGCCGGGCGGCGTCGGCGGTGACGCTGCCAACCAGGCATATCATAAGGAGAAGCAAGATTTTACGCATAATGTGATGTTTATTTCGAAGACTGTCTTACCCTTTACATCTGGCCGAGGGAGTTCAGCATCTCCGTCACTTCGACAAGTCCGAAGCGGCGGTAGCCGTTGTAGGTGTTGCCGCCGGGGGCGATGAGAGCCGGGTCGTTCCATTTGGCGCGCTTGGGACTCCACTCAAGCGACACTTCCACCGTGGTTTTCTTTATCTTGCCGAGGGCCTCTATGAGCGATGCCATCTCGCCGGCGGGGGTCTCGAAGAAATTGGAGAATTTTACGGTGACGACCTTGTCACCCGAGCCGTTAAGTATTTCAAGCGGATTGTCCATCGACGGGTCCATGCCGAGAATAAGGTCCTGTATGATATTGAGGTCCAGACCGGTACTACCCATAACCTTGGCCGTGCTCTCGGTAAACAGTAGTTTGTGGAAGCGGTCGGCGACAGTGACCGAGTCGGGAGTGATGTTGACGGTGGCGACTTCCATGCCGAAGACACGCATCGACAGGTAAATCTGCTGCCCGCGAATCATCGTGGCACGGCCCGACATGCTGAAACTGCGGGGCTGGGTCAGCGACAGCTTCACCGGAATCTGCACGTTCAGCCACTGCGGAGCCTCGCTGTTGCCGTTCTGACGCGAGAGACCGGTCTCCTTTTGGGGTTTCTCCTTCGATGAGCCACGCGACGACGAGCACGAAGCCGTCATCATCACCAGCATGGCAACGAGGGCTATTACCGTTGTTCTGAGTATCTTTTTCATTGTTGTCACTAATATTCAATCATTTGTAGAGATAGGCTTTAGCCTTGACCTTGCGTTCGAGCAGGTCGGAGTCCTCAGGTTTGCGGGCCAGGGCACGCTTCCAGAACCTGAGGGCGTCGTCGGGCTCGCCACACATATAATATATGTCACCGGCGTGCTCCAGAATTTCGGCGCTGATATCGTCATCATATTTGTCGTATGACGCCAGGTCGCGCTCGGAAATCTCCACTGAATCGGTCTCAGCGTAAAGAATCGTGTCGCCAAGTGCGTCTATGGAGGTCAGCGAGTCAAGTTCAGCATCCGAAAGGCTGTCCACCGGCGCCATTAGCGGGCCGTCGTCGTAACGGGCCTCGGCGTCCCGGGCTTCGGCAGCGTCTATCGTAAAGTTAATAGCCTTGTCGATGTATGTTTTGGCATCCTTGTACTCCTGCTGTTTGAATTTAACCCAGGCGTATGTGTCGAGGTAAGTCGGATTTTCGGGTTCGGCAGCGATGGCGTAACCGGCATAGCGGTCGGCCTTGGGCAGGTCAACGCCCTTCTCCGCCATGTGGTAGGCCACGTTGTTGTAGGCCATGTAGTTCTCGGGGTTGAGGGCTATTGCGCGGTCGTAGGTGGCGAAAGCGCTGTCGCTCTGACCGCTCTGCTGGTATATGTCGGCAAGAGTGGTGACGAGATTGCTCGCCGCCACGGCGTTTTCGACTTCGCCGAGGTAGACGGACTTCAGCAGGTCGATTGCCGGCTCGTAGCGCCTCTGCCGCGCCATCGCCGACGCCATCATGATGGGGAAATACAACTGGCCGGGATTGAGATCAAGACCAGGACGCGCGTCGTTGATGAGAGCGTCCAGCGAGTCTGCCTCAAGGTCGGCCTGAATAAGGAGCGAACGGCGGTCGGAGTTGGACGGATCGAGAGCGACGGCATAGCCGAACTGCTCGCGCGCGGCGTTGACGTTGTCGCGGGAGATTTCAAATACGCCGTTGAGTGTGTACATATCGGGCTCATCGGGGTGCATGCGCCGCAGGATACTGAAGAGCTGCTCGATGCGGGGCCATTCGGTGGAGTCGGCATAAAGTTCAGTAAGGTAACCGCGCATGATGCGGTCCTTGACCTCGAAATCGAGATTTGAGCTTTCGAGCGAGCGGAAAACCTCGGTGCGGTAAGCCGCCGAGTCGCCGCGCCCGCGGTAAAATTCGGCAAGCTGGTTGAAGACGCGTCCGTCCGTGCTGTCGGCCTCGGCCGCGCGGTTGTAATATACCAGCGCCATCGAGTCGCGGCCAATCTGCTCGCTGAGGAGGCCGGCAAAAAGCAGCGGCGTCGACTCGCCGGGGAGCGCCTCCAGCATCGAGGCCACTTCGGCGTCAACCGCCGTGGTGTCTTTGCGCAGAATCAGGGTCCTAATCTTCTGCGATGTCAGCCCGACATCCTTTCCCGACTCCTTTTCGAGTCGGTCGTAAATGGCAAGGGCACGGTTATAGTCGGCGGTGTCCTGGCCATAGACATAGCGGCGTGTATAGGCCTCGGCGAGCTTAACCGATGGCTCGGTGCGTGTGGGATAAATCGAGTCGAGAGTCTGCCAGACCTCCACCACATCGCTGAACCGACCGAGCTTGTCGCCCATATTGGCGACAAAGACACCCATGTTGTAATCGTCCGGTTCGCTCAGCCACGAGTCGCGGATGGTGCGGTAGGCATTGTCCATTCCCGCCGAGTCCAGGTCGAGGATGACGGCACGGACCTCCTCGGCATGGCCGGCGATGGCCTTGTCCTCAGGTTTGAGAGTCTGGGCATAGTCGAGCATAGTCAGGCCGCCGCCGAAGCTGTCCTGAACGATGGCCTGGTAGGCGCTGGCAAAGACATAGTCGCCCTTGCGCTGGCGAGCGATGCGGTCCCAGTCGGCGCGGGCACCCTTGCGCGACTTTGCCGCAGCCGTAAACAGCAGCGCAGTCAGCACAGCGGCGAGGAGAAGCGCCGGCAGAAGCCGTAATTTATATGAGCTGATTTTCATGCAGATGACAAATGGAAGTTTTTCCTTTAAACACCGCAGGCGAGATTTTGTCGCAGGAGCCGGACAAATTTATGGCATCCACCGTCCGGTACAGACTCACTTTAGACCGGTGTGGCCAAAGCCGCCGTCGCCGCGGACAGTATCGTCGAGGGTATCGCCGAGTTCCCAGGTGACGTGGCTGTAACGTGTCACCACCATCTGGCAGATGCGCTCGCCGGGATTGATGACGAACGGCTCGCTGCCGGTGTTGGCCACGATTACGCATATCTCGCCGCGGAAGTCGGCGTCGATGGTGCCGGGGGAGTTCACCAGCGTTATGCCGTTGCGCAGAGCCAGCCCGCTGCGGGGACGCAGCTGTAGCTCATAGCCCTGCGGCAGTTCCACCGACAGTCCTGTGGGCACGAGAGTGCGGGCCCCGGGCTCGAGGGTAAAGGGCTCGTCAAGATTGGCGCGGACGTCCATGCCGGCGGCGCCGAGAGTGGCATATTCGGGCAGCGGCTGCTTGCCCTTGTTGACGATTTTTACTGTAACTTTGTCCATAATTCCATGTAAAGCGCACGATTACACCGTCACACGGCGCGTGCCGCGGTCGGTCTTGAGCAGATACATGCCGCGGCCCTTGAGGCGCAGGCGTGAGGTGCCAGCGGGCAGATTGCGCTGCGACACCAGATTGCCGAGGATGGTGAACAGGCGCACCGTGCAGGGCCGTGTCACCGTGACGTACACATAGCCGTCGCGCACCGTCACTTCAAGGCGGTCCGACTGCTCAGTGCCGTCATCGGGACGCTCGGGTATGGTGCGCACCGTCTCCCACTGAGGGCCGGAGGCGTATACATAGCCTGCCCCCGCCACAAGCATGACGGACAGCACGATACATCTTATGTATTTAACTAATGTGACGTTCACGCTCCAAAATTACAAAAAAAATCGTAATTTTGCGCTGATAAGCAACCCACACGCAGTATTTTTTACTGCCCGCAATACGAAACATACACTAACTCAGTGACAGTTATGACTGAAAAAGAAATAAAAGAGCTGAAAGACCGCGACAAGGACGGCCTGCTCATATACGAAAGCATCGCCAACAACGCCGGTCAGGACGACGCCTGCCTGCCCGAGCTGTGCGAGGCGCTGGCCCAGGTTGACCACAGCGGCCAGTTCACCGCCTCGGCGGCTCGTTTTCTGCACGCCGTGGACGCCGATGCTTACGCCGACCTGGTGCGTCCGCTCGTGGCGGCCACCATCGACCTTGACCGCGAGCGCAAGTACATCGGCGACCTGTTCCAGAGTCTCTACGGTCCTGTCGACGGCCTTGACGTAGAAGCCATGTCGGCTGCCGACAACAACTTCCGCCGCATGTACAAGCGCCTGTTCGCCGACACCGCCATGTAAGTTTTCGCCGCACGCAAACCTCCATAGGCCGTCAATTGTTTTATAGCTAAGAATTAAAACATGCGCAACTTCATTTCAGCTCAAATGTCCAACATAAAACATCTTCTAACTCTGGCGGCAGCCGTCGTGATGCTTACGGCCTGCGGCAACAACGCCAAGGCCGAGCCCGCAGGCGAGGCTCAGGCTCGGCCCGCCACAAAAACCTCCGCACCAATGGCAAACACCGACGACAAATACGTACGTCTCGAGACCACCGAAGGCGACATCGTTGTACGCCTCTACGGCGACACGCCCCGCCACCAGGCCAACTTCCTCAAACTCGTCAAGGAAGGTTTCTACAACAACGTGCTCTTCCACCGCGTCATCAACGAGTTCATGCTCCAGACCGGCGACCCCGACAGCCGCGACGCCAGGCCCGGCCAGCACCTCGGAGCCGGCGGCCCCGGCTATGACATCGACGCCGAAATCGTCTACCCGCACCACTTCCACAAGCGCGGCGCCCTCGCCGCAGCGCGTCAGGGCGACAACGTCAACCCCGAGCGCCGCTCGTCAGGCTCGCAGTTCTATATCGTCACCGGCCGCAAGCTCGCTCCCGGCGAGGCCCAGATGATGCAGCAGCAATACGGCAACAAAGTCAAGGGTGAGGAATTCCAGCGTCTTGCCTCCGAGCAGATGGACAACATCCGCAACATGCAGATGCAGGGCGACACCGCCGGCCTGAACCGGCTGCAGCGCGAGCTCATCGAAAAAGTCGAGACCAAATACTCGGGCGCCAACGAGCCCAAGATGCCCCAGGAGGTCGTCGACACATACGTCAGCAAGGGTGGCACGCCCCATCTGGACGGCACATACACCGTCTTCGGCGAGGTTGTCAGCGGCTGGGACGTCATCGACAAGATCGAGAAAGCTCAGACAGACGATTTCGACCGTCCCATCAATGACATACGCATCATAAAAGCCGAAGTTGTTCCGGCCCCTGACGCCTCGGCGAAAGCAGGCAAATGAACAGCATCGTCCTCGGCAACGGACTGCGCGTAGTACACAGCCGCCACGACCGCACGGCCATGGTGGCTGTCAACGTGCTCTATAACACCGGCGCACGCGACGAGCGGCCAGACCGCACGGGGCTGGCGCATTTGTTCGAGCACGTGATGTTCGGCGGCAGCGAGCACGTCCCCGACTTCGACGCCACGCTGTCGGAGGCCGGCGGCGTAAACAACGCCTTCACCAGCACCGATTTCACCAACTACTACGCGTCGGCGCCGGCCCACAATGCCGAGACGCTGTTCTGCGTCGAGTCGGACCGCATGCTCAGCCCGCTGCTCGCGCAGGAGACCATCGACGTCCAGCGGCGCGTGGTGATGGAGGAGTTCAACCAGCAGTGCCTCAACCGGCCCTACGGCGACCTCATGCACCACTTACTGCCGATGCTCTATCCCGAGAGCCACCCCTACTCGTGGCCCGTCATCGGCAAGACGCCGCAGCACGTCGCCGATGCCACGCGCGATGACATAACCGGTTGGTTCCGCGACAACTACTCGCCCGCCAACGCCGTCCTCGCCGTCACCGGCAACATCGAATTCGACAAAGTACGCGAATATGCTGAAAAGTGGTTCGGACCGATACAGCGGCGCCCCGTGCCTGTGCGCGACATTCCGTTTGTCACGCCTCCGTCCGCTCCGGCGATAAAGACCGTCTACGGCAACGTGCCGGCGACGATGATTGTGGTGGCATGGCTCAGCGACCCGTACGGCACCGACGGCTACCTTGCCGCCGACGCCATCACCGACCTCCTCGCCGCAGGCCGCGCCGCCAGACTGTACCACAACGTGCTGCTGGCACCGGACTCGCCTCTCGCCGACGCAGACGCGTCGATTACCGGCTACGAGCACCAGGGCATGCTGATGATGACCGGACGCCTCGCCGACGAGAGCACCGACCCGATGAAGGCTGTCGAAATCCTCGTCAATGAAGGCCGCCGCATAGCCTCCGAGGGTGTGACCGAGCACGAGATGCAAAGGCTGAAGAACCGCCAGCTGTCGATGGACGCCGACGCCCGCATGGACTACCTGTCGTACGGCCAGCGCCTGGCAATGGCAGCCATGCACGGCGAGGAACCGTACACCATGCTCCGCCGTTACCTTGACATGGACGCCGACCTGCTGACTGCCACCGCCGACGCCGTCTTCAACGGCACCGCGCCCGCAATACTCCTCTACCGCCCACAGGAGCTTAATCCCGAAAATAAAGATTGAATTTATGAAAGACCATATACTTAGTCAGGAAGCCAACGAAAGGGCAATTCTTGTCGGACTGGTGACACCGCAGCAGCCCGAGCAGAAGACAATGGAATATCTGGCCGAGCTGGCGTTTCTGGCCGACACCGCCGGAGCCGTCACCGAAAAGATGTTCATGCAGAAACTCGACTATCCCAACCCGCGCACATACGTGGGCAAGGGCAAGCTGGACGAGCTGCGCCAGTATGTCGAGGACAATGACATCGGCCTGGTGATTTTCGACGACGACCTCACATCCAAGCAGGTGTCGAACATCGAGCGCGAGCTGAAGGTGAAAATCCTCGACCGCACGAGCCTCATCCTCGACATCTTCGCCCGCCGCGCACAGACCGCGAGCGCCAAAACGCAGGTGGAGCTGGCCCAGTACCAGTATCTTCTGCCCCGTCTGACCCGCATGTGGACGCACCTCGAGCGCCAGCGCGGCGGCATCGGCATGCGCGGCCCGGGTGAGACACAGATTGAGACTGACCGACGCATCATCCTCAACCGCATTTCGCTGCTCAAGCAGGAGCTCATCGCCATAGACAAGCAGAAGACCGTGCAGCGCAAAAACCGCGGCAAGCTTACGCGCGTGGCCCTGGTGGGCTATACTAATGTGGGCAAGAGCACGATAATGAACCTGCTGAGCAAGAGCGATGTCTTTGCCGAGAACAAGCTTTTCGCCACCCTCGACACGACGGTACGCAAGATTGCCATCGACAACCTGCCTATCCTGCTCACCGACACCGTAGGCTTCATCCGCAAGCTGCCCACACACCTTGTCAACTCGTTCAAGTCGACCCTCGACGAGGTGCGCGAGGCCGACGTGCTCGTGCATGTGGTGGACATCTCGCATCCCAACTTCGAGGAGCAGATTGAGGTGGTGAACAAGACATTGCGCGAGATTTGCGGTGACGAGGAGAAGCCCACTCTGATGGTATTCAACAAAATCGATGCCTTCCAGTACACGCCCAAGGACGAAAACGACCTGACGCCGCGCACCCGCGAGAACATCCCGCTGTCCGAGCTGGAGGCATCGTGGATGGCGCGCCTCGGCGACGACTGCGTCTTCATCTCGGCCCGCAAGAACATCAACATCGACCGGCTCAAGCAAAAAATCTACGACAAGGCCGTGAAAGTGCACACCGAGCGCTTCCCCTACAACGATTTCCTCTACCAGCACTACGACGAACTGGGCGAGGAACAGAACTCGTAACCGGCAGAGCCGGTGCCATTCAGCAAATGCAGGGACATCGCTTTGCGATGTTGGCCCGACAAAAGGCCGCGGCATGCCGCGACCCTACAGCAGGCTCAACGTGCCAAAGGCACGTCCCTACATCGGTCGGTTTGCAATAAATTACTCATTAACAAAATCGGATAAATCCTCCTCCATTATGCCTGACAAAAAGAAATTCAAGAGCGCACGACCGAAGGCCCGGCTATGGGTGCGCATCGTCAAAGCCCTGCTGCTGACGCTGTGGGGAGCCGCACTTTTTGTCATCGGCACTTTGATTTGCGCGCTGACAGTGCTGACGCCGGAACGCCTCACGCCGCTAGTGGAAACGATTGCGACGACGCAGCTTCAGAACGCACGCGTCGAGGTGGGCAATATCAGTCTCACGGCAAGCAAGACCTTCCCCTTTCTTCAGGCCGAAATAAGCGACCTTAAGGTAATCTCGCACGCCATCGACAGCCTCGCCCCCGATGCCGCCAGACGCAAGCCCCAGTGGGCAGACACGGCTCTTACTGTCGACGCCTTCACCGGCGGCCTCAACCTACCCAAACTGATGACGGGAACGCTGGAGTTCAGCGACGTCACCATCACTCGTCCCGCTGTCAATTTCGTCGTCGCCAACGAGAAGGTCACCAACTTCAGCATCATGCCGCCCTCGGAGGAAAAAGAGGAAGAGCCGTTCTCGCTGCCCAATATCCGCATCAAGCGCTTCACCGTCAACGCCCCTTGCCCTGTCCGCTACCACGACATCAGCACTGGCACCGACCTGACGGGGCGCTTCAACGAGGCGTGGATTGACGGCCACAAAGAGCCGGTGTACAAGCTCGCCCTCTCCGGCGACATGTCCTCGGACATGCTGCTGCGATACTGGATTCTGCCTCAGATTGCCTTCGGCCTCTCCGGCGACATCGAATGGGACCAGAAGGCGCCTGCGCGCGTCTCCCTCGACAACCTGAGCATGAACCTCGACATCATCGAGGCCAAGGCATCGGCAGCCGTCGACTTCACTAAAGGTGTCCGCATCGACAAACTCGACTTCAACCTGCTGCCCGTCGACATCGGCCGCGTGCTCAAGCTTTTACCCGTTGATTTCAAGAAAGAATACGGCATCCCCGAAGGCATACGCACCAACGCCACCGTCGCCATCCGGTTCGCGCTGACGCAGCCCTTCCTCGTCGGCGGCAGGAGCGCCCTGCCCCACTGCACGGTGCACCTTGTCATCCCCGACTCGGAGTTCCGCTGGCAGAAGGTCAACTTCGACAATCTCGCCGCCGACCTGTCGCTCGACGTTCCCGGCGACGACATCAACCGCATCACCGTCACCCTCAACCGCCTGAACATGCGCGGCCCGGCCACCGACCTCACCGTCACCGGCAAGGTCTCTTCGCTGATGGCGGATCCGCAGTTCGAGGGCACGCTCAAAGGCGTTTGCCGTATGGAGAAACTGCCGCCGATCATCACCAACGCCATCCCGGGAACAATCCGGGGACGCCTCACCGCCGATGCCACCATCAAAGGGCGTCCGTCCATGCTGAGCTTCGAAAGATACCACAACCTCAAAGTTGACGGCCTCATCAAGATTGACCAGCTCTACTATGTCGGCGCCGACACGGCGCTGATGGTACGCGCCAACCACGCCTCTTTCGACTTCGGCACCAACCGCTCTGTAACGGTGGGCGAGCATCACGCCGACTCGCTGCTGCAGGCCAAAATTCAGGTGGATTCGCTGGCGGTGCTCCACGACGACATATCTCTGAAATTCTCGGACATAAAATTCGGACTGGGCGCCGTAAACCGCTCTACCAACGCAAAGAAAACCGACAACCGCCGGCACATCATCCCCATGGGCGGCGGCCTCTCCATCGGCTCGTTCCGCCTGCTCGTCCTCACAGACTCGATAATGACCAATCTGCGCGGCATACACGGCATGGCCAGCGTAAGTGCCCATAACGACGACCCGCACACGCCGGAATTCATCTTCAACCTCGGCATCGACCGCTTCAGCGCCGGCGGACGCACCGACCGCATCATGTTCCGCAACGCCCAGGCCAAATTCTCGGCATGGCCGGAGCCGCAGACACGGCGCGCCTCTGCCATCAAACACATCAGCGACAGCCTGGCAAGGCGCCATCCCGACATCCCGCTCGACTCGATATATGTGCTGGCGCTGCAGGTTCATCAGGAGCACGCCAAGCACCACCGATATCCGCGTGTGCACCCGCGCGAGACCGTCGACTCGACGGAATTCGTCGACTTCGGCATAGCCACCGGTCTGCAGCGCATGCTCACCGAGTGGCGCTTCAACGGCAGCCTCACCGCCGACCGCGCTGGCATCTTCACGCCGTACTTCCCCGTGCGCAACCGCTTCCGCAATATCAACCTAGCCTTTGACAACGACTCGATAGTGATGCGCGACATACGCTACAAATGCGGAAGGTCAGACTTCACCGTCACCGGCATCATCTCAAACCTGCGGCGAGGGCTGACCTCACGCCGCGGACGCCAGCCGTTGAAAATCAACCTCGACCTGGAGTCGGACACCGTCGACATCAACCAACTGGCACAGTCGCTCTTCGCCGGTTCGGCATACCACCAGAAACGGGCCGAGATTGACGACCAGTTCAGCCTCGGCAGCGAGAATCTGGACGAGGGGACCCTTGACCAGCGCATCGGCAAGCACGTCCAGGACGCCCCGGACTCAATGGCTCCCTTCCTGATTCCCATCAACATAGAAGCATCGGTGGACGTCAAGGCCGAGAACGTCCTATACTCCGATCTCCTGCTGCACAAAATGCACGGACGGGCCATAACCTACAACGGAGCCCTTAGCATCAGCGACCTGTCGGCAAAGTCGGGCATCGGAGACGTCACCCTGCAGGCGCTGTACATGGGACGGCAGGTCGACTCGCTGCAGTTCGGGTTCGGTCTGCAGGCCAAGAACTTCAATATCCATAAATTCCTTGACCTCGTGCCGGCCGTCGACACGATAATGCCGCTGCTGCGCGATTTCGAGGGCATTATCACCGGCGACATCGCCGCCACGACGGACATCACGCCCAACATGGACTTCGACATGTCCACCCTGCGCGCGGCCATACGCCTCAGCGGCGACACGCTGGTGCTCCTCGACCCGGACACGTTCAAGAGCCTGTCGAAATGGCTGCTGTTTAAAGATAAAAAGAAGAATTTCATCGACCATATGTCCGTGCAGATGCTCATCGAAGGCGGCAAGATGCAGCTCTTCCCGTTCATATTCAACATCGACCGCTATCGTCTTGGCGTACAGGGCTCCAACGACTTTAATCTCAACTTCAACTATCACATTGCCGTACTGAAATCGCCCATACCGTTCAAATTCGGCATAAACATCAAGGGCACGCCCGACGACTTCAAGATAAGGCTCGGCGGTGCCAAGTTCGACGACAAGACGCCCATCAGCGTCGACATCGTTGACGACACACGCGTCAACCTCGTCAACGGACTGCGCGGCATCTTCCGCCGCGGCTTGCGCGATGCCCGTTTCAGCAAGCTCAAGGTCGACGGCGTGACAGAAGCGGCGGCAATAGACCTTGCCGAGGACTCGCTCACGCATGCCGACTCGCTGCAGTTCATCCGCGAGGGCCTCATCGCTCCGCCGGATACCACAGCCGCTCCCGTGGAGAAACAACACGGCAAAAAGGGCAGGAAAGGCAAAGACAAGAAGGCCGCCGTCATGCTGACCCTGCCGGCACCGCTGACGCTGTTCGCCGTATTACGCCGCAGAAAGGAAGACGAATTATGATTTTCAAAGATATCAACCTCACACCGGCCGACTTCGCGCCTGCCGTAAGCAACTATCTGCAAGCCAACGGACTCCACGGCATGGATGTCCGCGCCGCTCTCTGCGACATGGACGGCACGCTCTACAACTCCATGCCGCGTCACGCCGAGGCCTGGCGCGCGATGATGCTCACGCAGGGCATCGACGCCCCAATCGAGCGGTTCTTCGCCTACGAAGGCCGCACCGGCGCCGACACCATCAACATCCTCATGAAGGAGCACAAGGGCATCACCCTCTCGCCCGAACAGTGCGCCGAGCTGTACAAGATAAAGTCGGCCAACTTCCGCCGTTTTCAGGAGGCCGAAGGCATCGACCCCATAGAGGGCGCACCTCAACTGATAGCCCGGCTGATGGAGCACGACGTGACACCGGTGCTGGTGACCGGGTCGGGCCAGGGGTCACTCCTGGGACGCCTCGACCACGACTATCCCGGTGCCTTCCCCCTTGAACGCCGCATCACCGCCCGCGACGTCACCCGCGGCAAGCCCGACCCGCAGCCCTACCTGAAGGCGCTGGAACTGGCCAAGGTGAGCCGCAACGAGGCTTTCGTGCTCGAAAACGCTCCGCTTGGAGTGCAGTCGGGACATGCCGCCGGCATATTCACCGTAGCTGTCAACACGGGCCCTATCCCCCTTGACGAGCTGGACGGCGCGGGGGCCGACGTCACCTTTATCTCCATGCCTCAGTGCCGCGACGCTTTCCCTGCTCTCTTCGAGGCCATGCGCATAATTACGTTATAATACTATTCGAAACACAAATTGTTATGAAAGAGAAATTGCTGTTTACCAACCTCGTCGAAGATGCTCTCGACAAGGTTGTCGCCGATATAAATCCCGCCGGCGTCTTCGTCATGGCGGACACCAACACCGCCCGTGTCGCCCTGCCGCGGCTGCTCCAGCTGTGCGACTCGCTGCAAGAGGCAAAGGTCATTACCGTTGATGCCGGCGACGAGGCAAAAAACATCGAGGCCGCGACACACGCCTGGGAGGCGCTGATTGACGGAGGTGCGACACGCAAGTCGCTGCTGGTCAACGTCGGCGGAGGCGTCGTCACCGATCTCGGCGGCTTTGTCGCCGCAACCTTCAAGCGCGGTATGCCCTGCGTAAACGTGCCCACGACGCTCCTCGGCGCCGTTGACGCGTCAGTCGGCGGCAAGACAGGCATAAACCTGGACGGGTATAAAAACCTCGTGGGCGTATTCAGCGAGCCCGTCGCGACCATCATCTCCACAACCTTCTTCAACACGCTTGAGCCACAGGAAATGCTGTCGGGATACGCCGAGATGATAAAACACGCCCTGCTGTCAGGGCCGCATGACCTTACCCTCGTCCTCAATTACGACATCACGGCCGACGACTACGACCCCGACCGACTGCTCAACCTGCTTCGCAAAAGTGTCGGCGTCAAGACCGGCATCGTCACACAGGACCCGCACGAGAAAGGCCTGCGCAAATCCCTAAACCTCGGCCACACTATCGGCCACGCCTTCGAAAGCCTCGCCCTCGCCCGCAAGAGTCCCATCCCCCACGGCTACGCTGTCGCCGCCGGAATTGTCGCCGAGACCATCCTCTCGTCCATGAAGGAAGGCTTCGACTCAAATCTCCTCCACACCCTCTCACAATACATAAAAACTCATTACCCGCCCTACCCCTTCACCTGCGACGACTACCCCGTCCTGCTCCGCTACATGACGCAGGACAAGAAGAACGATGCCCCCGACCGCATCAACTTCACCCTCCTCCGCGCCCCAGGCGACCCCGTCCTCAACGTCACCTGCACCCCCGCCGAAATCACCGCCGCCCTCGACGTCTACCGCGACATAATGGGTATTTAATTCCGATTTTAAATTTCAATACAAGATTTAACTATGGTAAGCGATAATCTGAAGTCTCAGACAATTGAGATAATCAAATCACTTAAAGAAAAGGACGAAGTCAAGGTTCTTTTTGTGTGCCTCGGGAATATCTGCAGGAGCCCGGCGGCGGAAGGTGTATTGAAGCGGATTGTCGACGAAGCCGGGGATAGCGGCCGCTGGGTGATTGACTCGGCGGGAATAGGGCGGTGGCATGTGGGCGACCTACCTGACAAGCGTATGCGCATACATGCGCGGGACCGCGGACTGGAGCTGACGCACAGGTGCCGTCAGGTACGGCCGTCGGATTTCGACGACTTCGACCTCATAATCGGCATGGACGGCCAGAACATCGAGGACCTGCGCGAGCTTGCTCCGTCACCCGAGGCCGAGAACCGCATCGTGCCCATGGGCGCGTTTTTGCCGGCCACCTGCAGCTACTATTATATACCCGACCCGTACTACGAGGGCTCGGAAGGTTTCGAACTGGTGCTTGACCTGCTGGAGGAGGCCTGCCAGGATTTGTACGACACCGCCACCCCGCGTAAATAGACGCTCTAACGGGCAATTTTGATAGATTTTTAGCTAATACTTTTTAAAAATACATCAAAAAGAGTTAATGAATGTGAATTTACAGGTCAATTGCCTTGACGCGTTTAAAAAATTTATTACTTTTGCAAGTGTGTTTTTCATAGTATTAGATTAAGATAAAGGTTTAAACGGAAAGAGTTGTCGTGAGACAACTCTTTTTTATTTCAATTTGTAAGATTGTCCAGCCCGCAATCGTCATTCGACAGTCATCCTAACGGGATACCAAACAAAATGCCACACGCAGATGTCGGCCAACATTTGCCTGACCCGCATCTCAAGCAATAATTCGGCAAAAAAAACATAAATTTTGGCATTTCCTATATTATCGGCATCAACATCCGCCTCGCAAACGAGGCTTTTTTCGGCATTTTTTCTTAACTTTGCGTGTTAAGCGGAAATCCGCCCGTGTTTTAACAGTTACAGCATCTTCAACCTCGTCACATTCACCAGACAACGCTTATGTCAACTCAGTTCAACAGCGAAAACGGACAGGCTCCGGCAGTATGGCGCCGCGGTGCCAACGACGGCATGTTCCTCGGGTTGTGGATGTCAGCGATATTCATCTGCGGAGCATACTCGCAGAACATATCGCTGCTGGCATGGCTGACATTGCTGATGATGGCGGCCGTCCCGGTGATAGTCTACGGATGGCTGAAGCGCGACTGGCTGAAGTGGCCGCAGATGCGCTTTTTCAGCGCGGCATGGATGCACGGTATCTGCATCTTCTTCTTCGGCTCGCTCATCATGGCGGCCGTGATAGTGATATTCCTGAAATTCATCCGCCCCGACTTCATCCTCGAAAGCGTCAGGCGCGCCATAGAGATATACCGGAGTCTGGACGACCCTGAAGCCGCCAACATGGCCCACACGCTGCAGGAGATGATAAACCGGCACATGCTTCCCACTCCGGTCAACCTGGGCATAACGATGATATGGACGGTGACATTCACCGGCTCGATACTTTCAATGATTCTTACAGGCATTGTAAAATTAACGACACGCAACAAATGAGCAACGACAAAATCAGTGACAACGATAAAAAAGACCGCCTCGACCTGTCGATAGTGGTACCTCTATATAACGAGGACGAGTCGCTCCCCGAGCTGGAGGCCTGGATTCGCCGCGTGGTGGAGAAGATGGGCATCAGCTACGAGGTCATCTTCGTCAACGACGGCTCCACCGACCGCTCGTGGCAGGTAATCGAAGAGCTGGCCTCCGCCAACTCCAACGTGCACGGCGTATGCTTCCGCCGCAACTACGGCAAGTCACCGGCCCTCAACACCGGCTTCGAACGCGCCCGCGGAAACGTCGTCATCACCATGGACGCCGACCTCCAGGACAGCCCCGACGAGATTCCGGAGCTCTACCGCATGATTACCGAGGACGGCTTCGACCTTGTCAGCGGCTACAAGCAGAAACGCTATGACCCGCTGTCGAAGACCATCCCCACCAAGCTCTTCAACGCCACCGCCCGCCGTGTCAGCGGCATCCACAACCTGCACGACTTCAACTGCGGCCTCAAGGCCTACCGCGGCGCCGTGGTCAAGAACATCGAGGTGTACGGCGACATGCACCGCTACATCCCATACCTGGCCAAGCTGGCCGGCTATAACCGCATCGGCGAGAAAGTCGTGCACCACCAGGCACGCAAATACGGCAAGACCAAGTTCGGTCTCGACCGCTTTGTCAACGGCTACCTCGACCTGGGCACACTGTGGTTCACCGGCAAGTTCGGCGGCAAGCCCATGCACTTCTTCGGCCTGCTTGGCTCGCTGATGTTCATCATCGGCTTCTTCGCCACCATCGCCGTCGGCGCCGTCAAGCTGTGGAACATGTACCACGGCAACCACTACATCCTTGTCACCGACTCACCCTACTTCTACATCGCCCTCACCACCATGATTCTGGGCTGCCAGCTCTTCCTCGCCGGCTTCATCGGCGAGCTCATCGCCCGCAACGCCCAGAACCGCAACCACTACGAAATAGAAACCGAGCTATGAGCATCAACGATTTCCTCACCCTCTGCCGCGACCGCTACTCGTGCCGCTTCTACGACACCGAGCGTCCCGTCGCCGACGAAGACCTGCAGAACATCCTCGAGGCCGCCCGCCTCGCCCCCAGCGCCTGCAACAGGCAGCCCTGGCAGTTTATCGTAGTACGCGACGAAGAGTCACGCAAGAAACTCCTCGGCAAGAGCCGTCCCACCTTCGTCACCGCTCCCGTGCTGATAGCCTGCTGCGGCATCCATGACGAGGCCTGGCACCGCCCCTCTGACGGCAAGGACCACACCGACGTAGACCTCTCGATAGCCACCGAGCACATCTGCCTGGCCGCTGCAGCAGCCGGACTGGCAACATGCTGGATATGCAGCTTCGACACCGAGGCCGCCCGCGACGTCCTCGCTCTCCCCGAAGGCGTGGAATGCGTGGCACTCATCCCCGTGGGATATGCCGACAAGGAGCATTATCCCGAACTTCCCCAGAAAGTACGCAAACCCGCCGCCGAAACAATTTCATGCGAGAAATATTCCGCAAAATAATAGCGCTGACAGCCGCTTCCGCCTCCGTCATCCTCGGCGCCACCTCCTGCAACACCCAGGGCTGCACCGAGAACCGCTCGTCGGTGCCTCTCGCCACCTTCGCCGGTTCGGCCGACGGACAGGCCATTACGCTCGACTCGCTGCAGATACACGGCGTTGGCGCCCCCGGCGACTCCATACTCTACAAGGCCGGCGAGAACCTCCGCCAGGCTTACCTGCCCATGCGCAGCACACAGGAGCAGACGGTATGGTGCTTCAGCTACAAGTGGAAGGCGCTCGACAACCCCGCCCTCAACGACACGGTGACGATTGACTACACGACGCAGCCGTACCTTGCCGGTGACGAGTGCGGCGCCATGTACCGCTACACCATCAAGAATGTCAGGCACACCGGTCACCTCATCGACTCCATCAAGATAGTCCAGCCGCACGTCACCAACCTCGGCGACCCCAACCTAACCATTTATTTCCGCACCGAAGGAGGGGGCGACGGACAATGAAACGACTGCTTTACATCCTCGCCGCGGCCGTAATCGTCCTTACCGCGCTCTTCGCCGCTGCGGAGACAGCGCCGGCACAGCGCCGCGCCACCCCCGTCAACACACCGGCCACGCGCACCCAACCGCTCAAGGATGCCGAGGCCGACTCGATTCGTGCCCTGGAGGCACGCCGCAAGCGCTCGACACAGTACACCGACGACAACGGCGTGATAGTGATGGTAGACACCCTCACCGGCGTGGAATGGACCGACTCGACGCTGCTCCCCAAGGCTCCGCCGATGAAATACCCCTTGCTGCACGACGTCACAGCCGGCATCAACCTCTGGGACCCCGTCATGCGCCTCTTCGGCCAGCACTACGGCGGCGCCTCCGCATGGGTGTCACTGTCGCTGCACAACCGCTACAACCCCGTGTTCGAGTTCGGCATGTCGGGAGCCAAGAATACCCCCGACAACAGCAACTACACCTACCACGGCAAGGTCTCGCCCTTCTTCAAGATTGGCATGGACTATAACTTCCTGTACAACTCCAACCCCGACTACCGGTTCTTCGCCGGCATACGCTACGGCTGCTCGCCCTTCCGCTTCTCGGTGGACAACGTCAGCCTCAAGGACAACTACTGGGGCGAGGACCCATCGTTCACCATTCCCTCCACGTCGGTCTTCGCGGGCTGGGCTGAGATACGCCTCGGCCTGCGCGTCAAGCTATGGGGCCCCATATCGGCCGGATGGATGATACACTACCACGCCCTGCTGCACCGCACCCGCCCCGCCGTCGGCGACGCCTGGTACATCCCCGGCTACGGCACCGAGAACACCAGCATCTCAGGCTCATTCTCGATTTCCTACACCCTGCCGCTCAACAAAGGCAGGAAGACACCGCCGCCGACCGAAAAAGAGACGGAACAGCCGCCTACATCGATATTCTCCGCTCCGTCCACACAGCCCGGCGACTATCCTATCTACCCCGAACAATAAGCCATCATAACCATACACATACCCAAACCCATGAAATACCGCTCAATCCTCTCAGTCCTGGTCCTAGCGGCCTCAGTGCTGACCCTCAGCGCCAAAACGCCCTCGCGCGTACCGTCTTATACGACAATGCCCGACAAATACCAGTCCGGCGCCCAGCAATACGCCTACCCCGTGCCCGACAAGGGCGTCCCCGCGCTCACTCCGGCGCCGAAAGGCTACGCGCCTTTCCACATGGAACACTACGGACGCCACGGCAGCCGCTGGCTCATCGGCGAAAACGTCTACTCCAGGCCCGTACGCCTGCTCGAGCACGCCGACTCACTGGGTCAGCTCACCCCCTCCGGTCAGGAGCTGCTGCGCCGCATGCGCAAGGTGGCCGAGGCATACAAGGGCCACGACGGCGAGCTCACCGAGGTGGGCGCACGCCAGCACCGCGGCATTGCCAACCGCATGTCAAAGAACTTCCCGCAGATGTTCACCGACTCCACCTATCTCGACGCCAAATCGACACAGGTGATACGCTGCATCCTCTCCATGGCCAACGAGGTGGCCGAGCTGGAGCGTCTCAACCCCGGCATCCGCACACGCCAGGACGCCTCGGCATCCACCCAGCCCATCATGGGCCCTCCCGGATTTCCCTGCACCAACGACCCCGCCAACGACAACAAATGGCGCCGCGACTCGCTGGCCGTACGGGTCAATAACGACCACTCGGCCTTCATCGCCAAGGTATTCAAAGACCCCGAGTATGCGAAGAAAGAGCTTAAGGCCGACAAACTCTTCAACCAGGCCGCCCAGGTAGCCCTCAACGCGCAGAGCCACGACGGCCTCTACGACATCTACGAATGGTTCACCCTGCCCGAGCTGCAGGGCAAATGGAAGGTCGACAACGCCAAATGGTACATCCACGGCGGCAACACATCGCTCACCGACCACCGTCCTCCCTACCGCGTCATCAACCTTCTGCGCGACATGATGGCCGGTGCCGACACCGCCGTCGTCAGCAAGAACCCCACTGTCAACCTGCGCTTCGGCCACGACAGCGTCGTCGTTCCATTTGTCTGCATGCTCCAGTTAGGTACTTTCGGCGCCGACACCGACAATCTCGAAAAGCTTCAGGACGTATGGCGCGACTACGAGGTGACGCCCATGGCCGCCAACATCCAGTTCGTCTTCTACCGCCCCGAAGGTAAAGGAGCAGCCAAGCCCGAGGACGTGCTGGTGAAAGTTCTCCACAACGAGAAGGAGACTACCCTGCCCATCCCCACCAAGACCTGGCCCTACTACAAATGGGCCGACGTCCGCGACTACTGGCAGTCCAAGGTCGACACCTTCAACGAATTTTGCAAATAAACCATCTAACTCACACAACACCCTTTACCACCCGCCTACATGAGTTTCGAAGACCCCGACAAACTTTCACAGGAACAGCATAGCCCCGCTTCCGGCATCCCCGGCCTCACCGGCTCGGGCGCTCCCGGCGACCCAGCCCTCGAGGACGACGTCACATCTGCCGCTGACGCACCAAGCTACACCGAGGACAACATCACCACCCTCGACTGGCGCGACCACATACGCCTGCGCCCCGGCATGTATATCGGCAAACTCGGCGACGGCACCAACCCTGACGACGGCATATATGTGCTGCTCAAGGAGGTGGTGGACAACTCCATCGACGAATACGCCATGGGCGCCGGCAAACGCATCGAGGTGCGCGTCACCGACACCGAGGTGTATGTGCGCGACTACGGCCGTGGCATCCCCCTGGGCAAACTCGCCGATGTCGCCGGCAAAATGAACACCGGCGCAAAGTACGACTCGGCGGCCTTCAAGAAGTCGGTGGGTCTGAACGGTGTGGGCCTGAAAGCCGTCAACGCGCTGTCGACGCATTTCGAGATACGCTCGGTACGCGATGGCCTGACGCGCAAGGCGGTCTTCAGCAAGGGCCGCCTCGTCGAGGAGACCGGCGACGTGCCCTGCGACGAGGCCAACGGCACGGAGGTGCGCTTCATCCCCGACCCGACGCTCTTCAAAGGCTACAGCTTCCGCGAGGAGTTCATCCTGCCCCTGCTGCGCAACTATACCTTCCTCAACGTCGGACTCACCATCAATTTCAACGGCAAGAACTACGTCTCGCGCCACGGTCTGCTCGACCTGCTCAACGAGACCATGACCTCCGACCCGCTCTACCCCATCATCCATCTCAAGGGCGACGACATCGAGGTGGCCATCACCCATGCCCGCCAGTACGGCGAAGAATATTACTCGTTTGTCAACGGCCAGCACACCACCCAGGGCGGCACGCACCTGACGGCCTTCAAGGAGGCTTTCTCGCGCACCGTCAAGGAGTTCTACGGCAAGAACATGGAGTACACCGACATACGCTCAGGCCTCGTGGCCGCCGTGTCGGTGCGCATAATCGAACCGGAGTTCGAGAGCCAGACCAAGACCAAGCTCGGCAGCCGCGACGTCGGTCCCGACGGGCCCACCGTAGCCAAGTTCGTCAGCGACTTCCTGAAGCGCGAGCTCGACAACTTCCTGCACCGCGAGCCTGAAATCAGCGAGGCCATGCTCAAGAAAATCCAGGAGAACGAGCGCGACCGCAAGGCCATGTCCGGCCTGTCGAAAAAAGTCAAGGAGAAGGCCAAGAAGGTAGCCGTACATAACGACAAGCTACTCGACTGCACAATCCACTACAGCGACGCCAAGGGCGACCCGGAGCTGAAGGAGGCCTCGTCAATCTTCATCACCGAGGGACTGTCGGCAACGGGCTCCATCACCAAAATCCGCGACGTACGCACCCAGGCCGTATTCTCGCTGCGAGGCAAGCCCATGAACACCTACGGCGAGACAAAGAAGGTGGTCTACGAAAACGAGGAGCTGAACGCCCTCCAGGCCGCCCTCAACATCGAGGACTCGCTGGACGACCTGCGCTACAACAACGTCATCATCGCCACCGATGCCGATGTCGACGGCATGCACATACGCCTGCTGATGATTACCTTCTTCCTCCAGTTCTTCCCCGAGCTGATAAAGACGGGACACGTGTACGTGCTGCAGACGCCGCTCTTCCGCGTGCGCAACCGCAAGACGGCCAAACGCAACAAAAAGGGTCAGAGCGACGACGAGACGTACTACTGCTACAGCGACGAGGAGCGCATTCAGGCTATCGAGCGCGTAGGCAAGCCGAACGCCGAGATTACGCGATTCAAAGGTCTCGGCGAGATTACCCCTGACGAGTTCCGCGCTTTCATCGGCCCGGACATGCGCGTCGACCGCGTGAACCTGCGCAAAGCCGACGCCGTGGCCGACATCCTCCAGTTCTACATGGGCAAAAACACCGTCGAGCGCCAGAACTTTATCATCGACAACCTGGTTATCGAAGAGGACAGCGAAATAATCTAACGACAAACAATCCCGCAGAATGTAGGGACGTGCCTTTGGCACGTTTATCCTGCCCGTCGGCCGGACTAACATCGCAAAGCGATGTCCCTACATTGGCAACCACACATAATATTTTTCAATCTCATATATGAAACTGTTTTTCTCGGGGTCGTTCAGGCCGTTTACTGTCGGACATGCCGACCTGGTCAGGCGGGCGGTGGCGCTCGGTGCTGACGTGGTCATCGGCGTGGGCGTGAACGTGCGCAAGGACGGCGACGAAGGCGAGGCCGCCGTGCGATGCAAAAAAATCGCCGGGCTGTATGCCGATTGCCCCCGCGTAAACGTTATAACATACACGGGTCTGACGGCCGTTGCCGCCCGCGAGGCCGGATGCGACGCCATCCTGCGCGGCGTGCGCTCGGTCAAGGACTTTGAATACGAGCGCGAGATGGCCGACATCAACCGCCGCATCAACGGCATGGACACCCTCACGCTCTTCGCCGACCCGGAGCTGGCCTGCATCTCGTCCTCGATGGTGCGCGAGCTCGAGGCCTTCGGCTTCGACGCCTCGCAGTACCTCCCCGGCCGGCAGAAACCCTGCTAAACAAGACACAGAACTGACTTACAACGGCCAATGTAGGGACATCGCTTTGCGATGTCAGTCCGGCCGACGGGCAGGATAAACGTGCCAAAGGCACGTCCCTACATTCCGAGCACATAATATTGATTTAAAACTCTCTCCAACAACGAATATGAACAAAAAAACCACCATGCGCACTGTCGCCGCCCTCATGCTGGCGGCTGTCGCCGCTATCCCGCTGTCGGCACGGCTCACCAACGCCGACAGGTCCTTCACTCCCGGTCAGAAACTGATGTACGCCATGGGCATCATCGAGAATTTCTACGTCGACTCGGTCAACTCCGACTCGCTGACGCAGGAGGCCATCGTGGCCATGCTCAAGACCCTCGACCCGCACTCGTCATACACCAACCCCAAAGAGACGCAGGAGCTGACGCAGCCCCTCGAAGGCCATTTCAGCGGCATCGGCATCCAGTTCTCGATAATCCGCGACACTGTCGCCGTCGTGCAGACCACCGCCAACGGCCCGTCGCAGAAGGCCGGCATCCTCCCCGGCGACCGCATCATCTACGTCAACGACACCATCTTCACCCGTCCCAAGATGGTCAACAACGACGTGCTCAAGACGCTGCGCGGCCCCAAGGGCAGCAAGGTGGCCCTCAAGGTCAAGCGCGCCGGCACGCCCGAGCTCATCGACTTCCGCCTTGTCCGCGACGACATACCCATCTACAGTGTCGACGCCTCGTATATGGTTGACCCCGAGGTGGGCTACATCCGCATCAGCCGCTTTGCCGAGGACACGCCCAACGAGGTCAGCAAGGCCATCGCCAAGCTCAAGAAACAGGGCATGAAGCACCTCATCATCGACCTTGAGGACAACACCGGCGGCTACCTCGGCGCCGCCCACGCCCTGGCCTCGCAGTTCCTCAACAAGGGCGACCTGGTGGTGTACACCCAGGGCCTCAACCAGCCCCGCGTGGACCTCACCGTCGAGGACGATGTCAACAACGGCATCGACCGCGTGGTGGTGATGGTAAACCAGTATTCGGCCTCGGCCAGCGAAATCCTGTCAGGCGCACTTCAGGACTATGACCGCGCCGTCATCGTCGGCCGCCGCACCTTCGGCAAGGGCCTCGTGCAGCGTCCTTTCCCCTTCCCCGACGGCTCGATGATACGCCTCACCTCGGCACGCTACTACACCCCCAGCGGACGCCTCATCCAGAAGCCCTACGAGAAAGGCAAGGGCGAGGAGTACGAACTGGACATGCTCAACCGCATGAAGCACGGCGAGCTGTTCAGCGCCGACTCCATCCATTTCGACGAGTCGAAGAAGACCTACACCCTGCGCAACCACCGCACCGTCTATGGCGGCGGAGGCATCATGCCGGACAAATTCGTGCCCGTCGACACCACAAACTATTCGCCCTACTACCGCGACGTTGTCGCCAAGGGCGTGCTTAACCGCTACGTCCAGGACTATGTCGAGAAAAACCGCAAGGACATCCTCGCCAAATATCCCACCGAGGATGACTTCGCCAAGGGCTTTGATTCCGCTTCCATGATGGAGGGCCTCGTCGAGGCCGCCACCGCCGACTCGATAAAGCGCAACGACGAGCAGATTGCCACCTCGTCGGCCATCCTAAAAGCCATGATGAAGGGCCTCATCGAGCGTGACGTCTACCCCAACGGCACCTACATGCGCGCCGTCAACCACCTTGACCCCGTCTTCAACGAAGCCCGCCGCATCATTGCCACCCCCGCCGAATACCGCCGCCTCCTCGGCGACAAGTGACGGCCATGATAAAACGGGAATATCCCAATGTAGGGACATCGCTTTGCGATGTATGGTCGCGGCATGCCGCAGCCATACCGGATGGCCAACAGCATAAAAGTCCATGGTCCTACGCATCCCAAACGTGCCAAAGGCACGTCCCTACATAATACAACTCCAATTAAACCAATCTAACTTTTTTTGCTTTGGACTCACAGCTGAAACAGAAAACGGCCAAGGGGCTGCTCTGGGGCGGTGTCGGCAACGGCACCCTCCAGCTGCTCAACCTATTCTTCGGCATCTTTCTGTCGCGGCTGCTCTCGCCGTCCGACTACGGCACCATCGGCGCCCTCACCCTCTTCTCCGCGGCGGCCGGAATGTTTGCCGACAGCGGCTTTGTCCTCGCCATCGTCAACAAAAAGCAAATCAATGATGACGACTACAACGCGGTCTTCTGGTTCAACCTCATCACAGGTACCTTCTTCTACTGTCTGCTCTTTGCCCTGGCCCCGCTGATTGCGCAGTTCTACCACCAGCCCGAGATGACGGCGCTGTCACGCTTCCTCTTCCTCAGCTTCTTCCTCGGATGCATCTCCGGCGCTCCCACCGCCTACCTCTTCCGCAACCTCATGGTCAAGGAGAAGAGCACGATAATGATTATCGCCATCATCATCTCCGGCACCGTCGGCGTCATCTGCGCCTACAACGGCATGGGCTACTGGGGCCTGGCCGTGCAGACCGTCCTCTATTCGGGCATCAACTCGCTGCTGATATGGCTGCGCTGTCCGTGGCGCCCGACTTTGCGCATAAATTTCGCGCCCATATGCGAGATGTTCGGATTTGGCGTGCGCCAGCTCATGACCTCGCTGTTCACCCACATCAACAACAACGTCTTCGCCCTGCTTCTTGGCCGCTTCTACGGCATGAAGCTAACCGGCTATTTCACTCAGGGCAACAAGTGGACCACCATGGGCTACTCCACCCTCTCCGGCATGACCAACAGCGTGGGCCAGCCCGTCCTCCGCGAAGCCTCCGCCGACCCCGAGCGCCTGCGCCGCGTCTTCCGCAAACTCGTCAGTTTCATCGCCTTCCTCTCCTTCCCCGCCATGCTCGGCCTCGCCCTCGTGGCAAAAGAGGTCATCGTCCTCACCATCTCCGACAAATGGCTCCCATGCGTACCCATCATGCAGATACTGTGCCTGTGGGGCGCCTTCATGCCCATAGCCACCCTCTACGGCAACCTCTTCAACAGCCTCGGACGTCCCCGCATCTACATGTGGTGCACCATCGCCCTCGGCCTCGTCCAGCTCGCCTGCCTTATCGGCAGCTACCCCTTCGGCCTCTACACCATGCTCGTCGTCTACACGACAGTCAACATCCTGTGGCTCTTCGTCTGGCAGCATTACGCCCGCAAGCACACCGGCCTGCGCCTCCGCGACGTCCTCGGCGACATCCTCCCCTACATACTTTTAGCCGCCGCCACCATGGCCGTCACCCACCTGCTCACCACCCTGACACTCACAGCCCTCTCGTCCCTGACACATACATTCAGTTTGATACTGTCCCTCCTCCTGAAAATCCTGATAGCCGCCGCCCTCTACACCGGCACCCTCTACCTCACCCGTTCCCCCATCCTCCGCGAGTCCCTCGCCTACCTCACCCACAAACACCGGAGCTAAGGACATTGTAATTATATTTATTGAAACTTGATGTAACTCCATTACATCTAATAAAACAGTCTAACTCCAACAAAATGAAAAAAACATATCATGCACTATTTCTTCTCTTTATAATGACGAGTTTTATTATTTTCTTAAGCTGCAGAGATTACAATGGCTCAAAATCCGTAACTGATTCCAACTCAAACAATATTGATTGTGATATAATTGAAGAAACGGCTGTTGAGGTTTTTGATTTTGCGGATACATGTGCCTGTGACACAACTGAATTAGATTTAAATTTACAATAATTGATAATTATATGTTTTGAAAAGAGTTCATGTTCTCTTTTGTCAGCTATTTAGTTGCCGTTTTCGTCTTCCTAGGAAAATTCCGAAGAAAATGGCTGTGGATTCCCACAATTATTTTAGGCATTTATCTATTTTGGGTATTTTTGACTTGGAACAAAGTTCCAACAGTAGAAGATAAAATAGAGATAATCCCACTGCGTCAGGCCGATAGCACCTGTATCGCGGTTACTGTGAAGCACCCATATTTTACATTCAACAATTTCAGCAATGATTTTCTTGGCTTTTGGAGCGACTACGGGAACTCCGTCGGCGGTGTCAGGTTTTCCATTTATCGAGATTCCATTAAGCATTCTGATACATGTCCTAACGTTTCCTGCAATGTAACTAAATCGTTTACGACAATTCGCAAATTGCTCCCTAATCACAATTTGGACACAATCGGGTCAATATATGAATTCCGTGTCCGAAAAGAATTATTTGGCAATATGGACTCGCGAAATGCCAATAACGAGATAAGAAGAGCATGGGATGACAAAGGTTTTAGCCTTGTAAAACGAATTGCTAAATATAGTGATAATGTATGCTTGGATTCAATAACAGCATTTGGCGGTATAAACAAATATACCCCTGAAGACAAGATTGAGGTTGGTTATAACGTCAAATTATACTATACACTTCTGCGTTTACTTCGTTTGGAAGACATATCCCAATTTAACTACAATCTTGTTGTAAAAGATGATGCTTCCCGTATAAACCGCCTTGAAGTGGATTTCGGAGGACCGGCAGAGATAAAGGGAATATGGCCGACACCGGACATTGTTGAACCGACACGAATAGTCTATCTTTCCAACGACAAAATAGCAAAGATAAATGAAGCAAATTCCGTAAAAATGTTTTGTCAAAGTTTAGAAACAACAAATGTTCAGAATGTTAGGATGTTTATTCTGACAACGTTGATATCTCTCTGCTTTGCATATACGTTAAGGGAATTTGGGGTGTTCATTATGTACTGCTTCAAATGGATAAAAAGAAAGTATGAAAGAGAGCAAAACGAGATTGAACAAGGATTTAAACGTTTGAATGGTAAAATTTCAACCTTTTGGAAGAAATTTTGCAGTAACACGTTAAATATCAAGAGGTTTATTTTCACATTTAAGTGTAAACAGAAATCTCGAAAAAATAATAAAGAATAGAGAGCACCGTAGCCCCCTCCATTAACAAAAATACTAACGCGCTATAATATTCAACCTTACTCATAGGGTGGATTAATGGCCGGACAGCATAACGCCGTGTCAGGAATTTGCGGGGATGGGGCGGACGGGCTCTGACCGACTTGTATGGTAAAGGAACGACAGTCGAATATGGAATTGCTGCGCATCGTCAGTATGCTGATGGTGCTGGCGGTGCATGCCGACGGGGCGGCGCTAGGGTTGCCGGCGCTGCATGGAGGGCTGGCGGGGGTGACGGCGTATGATTTGTGGCGGCTCGGCATCGAGTCGGTGGCCATTGTCGGCGTAAACTGCTTCACGATGATTTCGGGGTATTTCGGCATACGGCTGACGTGGCGCGGAGCGGCGTCGTTCCTGTTCCAGTGCGTATTCTATTCAGTGATAATCTGCACGGTGTGGATGCTGTGCTTTCAGGGGCATTTCGCGTGGAAGGGATGGGGCGAGAGCTGGCTTGTGCTGTCGCATACCGACCTGTGGTACGTCCCGGCCTACTTTGCCCTGATGCTGCTGAGCCCGATACTGAACGCGGGACTTGAGGCGCTCGGGCGCAGGCAGTATGCGTGGCTGTTAGGGGCGTTCACTGTCTTCAACCTGTGGTGCGGATGGTGGTGGCAGGGCAAATTCAACCCCACGGGCTACACCGTCGTGCAACTCATCCTCGTCTACATGATTGCCCGCTTCATACGCCTGCACGTCCCGCAGGAAGCCATCACGCGCCATCGTTGGGCCATAGTCGCAGTATACATCCTCTCCACCGTCGGAATCTTCGTCTGCTCGCTGTACATGGCGTCGTCCCGCGCCTTCGCCTACAACTCGCCGCTCGTCCTCCTCTCAACCGTCAGCCTGTTCCTGATTTTCACCACCCTGCATTTCCGGTCGCGCTTCATCAACTACGCCGCCCGCTCGGCCTTCGCCGCCTACCTCATTCACAAATCGCCCCAGGTGTGGGTCCACGCCATGAAGCCCCTGATGGGTCGCTTCGCCGCCACCCTCCCCGGCTGGCACCTCCTCCTCGCCGGCACCGCCCTCGTCCTCACCCTCTACCTCCTGGCCATGCTCGTCGACCCCCTCCGCCGCCTCCTCTCGCGAGCCCTCCTCAAACGAGCGTAAGCACATTCAATACATCTCCTGACTTTTGCCGGACGAACATCGCAAAGCGATGTCCCTACATTTTGGGACACTACACTTTACCACACCTCCGTGGTGCACGAAATCACCGGCGGCGGAGGCCGACGAGGGTGAACTGGAGAAGGGGTTTGAGGATGCGGGGGGTGGGACGGTAGCGCAGGGAGAGGGCGAGGGCGCGGAGGGCCGGGGCGTACATGCGGTGGGCGAGGCAGCGGCTCATGCGCATGTTGTGCCAGCGGGCGATGTAGCGTTTCAGGCCTTTGGTGTGTGGACATTGCTGATGGAGAAGGTTGAGCTGGCGGCCGACCTCGTCGGTCTTTTCGGGCGGACGCGGGTTACTATAACCGCGGTTGTAGAGGGCGGTGGGGCGCATGCTGTAGGCTATGCCGTGGCGGCAGGCGAGGCGCGCCCAAGTGAGCAGGTCCTCGCCGGACTTGATGCCTTCGGGGAAGCCGCCGATGGCTTTCAGGGCGTCGCGGCGCACCATTACCGCCGAGGTCCACAGCGGAGGCTTGGACTCGGAGGCGATTTCAAAATAATTGTCGATGACACCGCTGTCGCCGGCAAAGGGCAGACCTTTAACCACGGCGGGCACAACTTTTCCATCGGCTATGACGTCGTCGTAGGCGGTAGCGAAGACTGCACACTGCGGATAATCACGGGCAAGCTGTTTAAGCGTCTGAATATGGTCGGGGCGCCACTCGTCGTCGGCGTCGATAAAAGCCACAAACTCGCCCTTGGCTTCGGCAATGCCGCGGTTGCGGGCGGCGCCGACACCACCGTTTTGCTGCGGGATAAGGCGAAATTTCTCAATTCCAAGCTCTTCGACAGCCCGTAGTGCCGCCTCGGCGCTGCCGTCGGTAGACCCGTCATCCACGACCACAACCTCGCAGTCCTGCAAATCACCGGCAGCGACAGACCGCAAAGTCCGCCCCACCGGCCCCACCTTATTATACAACGGAATAACAATCGAAATCATCGCCTGAGGAATTTGATATGCAAAAGTAGCGATTTTATCCAAAGGGATGAAATCCGAGGCAAAGTTTGTAAGATTAGTCCGGATTATCCGTGTTTATCGGGATTCTCGAGAATCTCGATTTATCCCGATTTGACCCGATTGAAAGGTGATTTGACCCGACTAAACAAAAAAAGATTGGTAGCCTCACGGCCTCCAATCTTCGGTAAAACCTTAAAAATCTAATCCTATGAAAAAACTAATCAATTCTGAGACTTTGGTCTTGCGGAACCTCCGTCTCCGTTGCTGTTGTACCTAATAAACGCAAACCGGTACGAGATAGTTCTCGCGGCGCCATAATATTTTCATTTTTAATGTCTTTTAAACTTATTTTACCCTGTGCAACCGTGCGTGCTGTCAGCAATGACAGTCGTTATCGTTATATTTTGTACATTTGCAGCTGTCAAACCAACGGCAACAGGACAATGGACATTTTACGTAGGGATATTCATAAAATATCCAACTAATTGTTTGCCAGAGTCATAGATATTTTGTAACTTTACAAAG
>JBJFEE010000067.1:0-2358 GCA_051890455.1 Muribaculaceae bacterium | reverse complement strand
GCCGTTTAGTCCTCCACGATTGGCCAGAAGATACCCTTGATGAGCTGCGACATTCCGTTCTCCGTGAATGTCGCAGTCATTTTCTCGCAGAGGTAGCGCTTTCCACGGATAAGAAACACGGCGCGAGGGTTCGGGATTGAGTCTGAGAGGAACTTAAAGGTAGTCTTCTGCCTGGTGTTGATGTTGTGGACGGTGCGCTTACTGTTCAGATAGCGGTTGTTCAGACGTAGGGAGAAATGAATATTGATGAAGTTGCTCCAGTCGGGCAAAATCTCGATGTCCTCGACATAAGGGTGAGGCAACTTCCCTTCGGTTGACTGTGCTCCGTCCCACCATGCCACATAGATCACGCTGTAATACTCCGCTTTCTTGGTGCGCTCACCTGCCGAGAGCGACTGCATCGTGAACGGCTGAAAGAGAGTGTTGTCAATCTCCTGCTTGTGTTGGTCGGGGTCGCGGGACCAGGAAGTGTTGACGCTTTCGTTTTCGTCGTAGCCGGAGAACGACAGGAACAGTACACGACCGTATTTGTCCTCCGTCTCGTCGACCCACGCCGGTACGAACTCGATTTCGGTTTCGTCGGCGTCCTCGTCTTCATTGACGATGCGCCCTCCGAACATATTGACGGGCCGCAACTCCATCTTGTAGGTATAGCGGTTCGGCATCCAGCCCGGCCTTACCTCGACAAGCGTTTTAGACAGCGAGCGCACCACAAAGTAAGTGTCGATGTCCTCGGCATAGAGCAGCTTGTCGCGCCGGGAGTCACGCGAAGTGCTGCCGTTCCAAGTGGCAAACGACTTGTTGGCGGCAAGCAGCTCACGCATTGTCGGGTATCTGACGCAAGTTTTACTCCATGCCTTGATAAACCAGTCGCAGGAGTAGAATTTCCACATTTCGTGGTCGCACTCCTTGTAGACCAGGTTCTTCGCCTCGGCGTATTCGCAGCGGTCTTCCTCCACCGTGACCTCCACCGTGTGCTCGTCCACGATGCTGTCGAGCAACACCGGCGCCGTGGCGCCCAGAGTGTCCTCGGTGAAAGCGAAGCCGATGGTGTGGGCGCGGTGGTTGATGGTGAACTCACCATTAAGAAACAGCTCCAACTTCTCGAAGAACTCGGCCACGGTCCAGTGCGGGAGCGCACGGGCGAAGCCCGAAGTGTCCCAGGCATTCGGCAGCGTGTTGCAGATAAGGAGGTACTTGTATTCCTCCTTCGCCTCCCACTTCGAGAAGTCGGGAGTGTAAGCGCCGCCGGGAATGGCCTCACAAATCTTCTTTGTGATGTAAAGAAGATACGGCTGCCATGACCGGCCCCGGCAGTCGGCGTTCCATTCGTAGTGAGCATTGGATTTCAAAGTTCCGTCGGCATTGCGCTCCTCCGGGTGGAAGTCGGCGAGATTCTGAATATTGCCCGAATAGTCGTTGACCCACGGCAGGGCCACGCATTTCATATTGTTGAGATGCGGGTCCCAGGCTTTTTCAGGCGTAGAGTCGTTGCAGCCCGAAGCGTTGCCGAGGTCGAGTTCGTCAATGTAGATATCATCGAAAGTGACGTCGAAGTTCTGCTCGGAGCGCCCTTCGAGGAACTGCGTCTTGACCTCGGCATCGGTTATCTCTGTGATGACGATGGAGCCGAACTTGTAGAAGTTTCGGTCGCGGATTTCGCAGTCGAAGATAACCTTGCCCGCGATTACGTCGGCACGGTTGATATGGCCGAAGATGTCGAGGTTCTGCGAGCACTGGCGCAGCGGAAAAGTGATGGATAAAGTGTAGCCGTCACTGCCCGAAAAGAGGCGGTTTTCGGCCACATATTCAAACGAAGTGCCCTTTTTGAGCATGGCGGGTTTGCCGTTGATGCGTATTTCCATAATTACTTGCGTGATTTAGGTGCTTTGTTTCGCATAAGTTTGTCGTATTCCTCCTGAGCGTGTTGTATGCCGTGATCGCCGGTCACGGTGTTCACGGTCACAAACGGTTCATCGAGGCGGTCCGCGAGACGTTTCATAATAACGGCGTAGTCGCCGTTCCTCTCTCCCTCTGACGTATAAATGTTGGTAACAGCCGGAGCCGGGGTTGATTGAGGCTGCGCCGCAATCATCATGGGGGCTGTGATAGACCGCGATACGTCGGAGTGAGTTATGCTTCCGAGAGTGTTGGTGCGCTGCGCGTAGTCGAGGGCTTCAAGCAAAGGCCGCGTCCGGGGATTATTGACGAGCTTCTGCGAGGCGACCCACTCTCCGGCATGGACCACTCCTGCGGGTTCATCTTTGCGACCGGGCTTGGTAAAACCGCCCTCGGCGTAGCCCTGTGCCTCGGAAGCCTGTTGCTGCTTCTTGATGGTCGCGATTTGCAGCGCACCTG
>JBJFEE010000066.1:0-2388 GCA_051890455.1 Muribaculaceae bacterium | reverse complement strand
GCTTCATCGCCACCGACAAGGAGATTACCAACTTCCTGCGCCACCACTCGCGCTCGTACATCTTCACCGCCTCCATCACCCCCGCCAGCACCGCCGCCGCCCTCAAGGCCATCGACATCATGATTGAGGAGCCCTGGCGCCAGGAGCACCTCTGGGACATCACCAACTACGCTCTCGAAGGCTTCCGCAACATGGGTGCCGAAATCGGCAACACCTCCACGCCTATCATCCCTCTGTTCATCCGCGACAATTTCAAGACCTTCAGTGTCACCCACGATTTGCTCGAGGAGGGCATCTTCGTCAACCCCGTCGTCTCGCCCGCCGTCGCCCCCGAGGACACCCTCATCCGCTTCAGCCTCATGGCCACCCACACCAAGGAGCAGGTGACCCGCGCCCTCGAGACCATCGAAAAAGTCTTCCGCAAATACGAAATCATCAAGTAACGGACGCCCCCGAACAAAAGAGATATAATCAACGTTAAAATAATCACGGAATTTATGTAATTTCGTGATTATTTTTTATCTTTGCGGTGAAGGAAAGGCTACAGCACGCCAATTACGGGCAAGCAGTTCCGACTTTTGAAGTACACGGGGCGAGTCCCTGACTTCTCTGCACTTAGAACGTTTTATTAACATCACTAACATTATTCTCAATTATGAAAAAGAAATTTATCTGCACCGTCTGCGGTTATGTCTACGAAGGTGAGCACGCTCCCGAAAAATGCCCCATCTGCGGCGCTCCCGCCAGCAAGTTCAAGGAAATTCCCGATGACGCCGAAGGCGCTCTGAAATTTGTCACCGAGCACGAGCTTGGCGTAGCCAAGGACGTCGACGAGGAGATGAAGAACGACCTCCGCGCCCACTTCAACGGCGAGTGCGGCGAAGTCGGCATGTACCTTGCCATGTCGCGCCAGGCCGACCGCGAGGGTTATCCCGAAATCGCCGAGGCTTTCAAGCGCTACGCTTTCGAGGAGGCCGAGCACGCCGCCAAGTTCGCCGAGCTCCTCGGTGAGACCGTCTGGGACACCAAGACCAACCTTGAGAAGCGCATGGCCGCCGAGGCCGGCGCCAACGAGGACAAGATGCGCATCGCCCGCAACGCCAAGGCTCAGAACCTCGACGCCATCCACGACACAGTCCACGAGATGGCCAAGGACGAGGCCCGTCACGGCCAGGGCTTCCAGGGCCTCTACAACCGCTACTTCAAAAAATAAAAACGTAGCGGCGTGATAAAATACTGAGCAGACCTAGATAAATCGAGGTCACTGAAACAAAAAGTGAGGGTGTGTCAAATTGCGGAAATTTAATGATGTAGGGACATCGCTTTGCGATGTTAAGCCTGAAAACCAACGGTTTGGATAAACATGCCAAAGGCATGTCCCTACATTCAGGCTATTTTGACACAGCCTCGTATAGTTTTGAACGGCAAGCGCGACCTCCCCGATGGGAAGTCGCGCTTGCTGTGCCTTTGTGTCGTTTCTTCGGACTTTTTTACTCGTCCATGTTCATTTCGGAGAAGCCCTCCTGATCGAATTCGTCGGGGTTGAAGCCCTCCTCTTCGAGGATGGAGTCATCGAAATCGTCATCGATGGCGCCGGCCTGTGCCGCGGCCTTGGCCTTGGGGGCTGGGTCGGGAAGTTCCTGCGGCAGCTCCTGTAGCGGGGCCTTGCCCAGGGCGAGGGTGCACAGGGGCTCGTGGAGGCTGCGGCCGGTGATGAACTTGTTCATCTCGAGGAAGAACGAGCGGTCGTTGTCGAAGTCGAAGGTGTACATCAGCTTCTGTCCCTCGTCCTCGATGTAGTCCTCTAGCACGCACTCGTCCATGAGGTAGGCGTCCTCCGACGAGTCGGTGCCCATGTCTTCAAGCGTGATTGCCTTCTCTTTTTCCCAGTTGTCTTCGCAGAGGTAGAACGTCGAGGGCTCGTCCTTGCGGAAGCCTACGGCGTCGCAGATGGCGTTGCGGAGGTCGAGGAAAGTCGCGCCGGCGTCAATCTGTATCTCGCGTTTAAAACTCCTTGCTTCGTCAGAAACTAAACGGAAATTGAAAACCATATATAGGTGTCAGTTTTGTTAGAAAATTGAGTAGAGGCCGGTGTTGTCGGGCCGGCCCGCGTTTTACCTTGCAAATTTAATAACGTTTTTGACAATTGTCAATATGCCGCAAAAAATTTCTGATAAAAATATCTTAAAAACGGTGGGGCAGGGCTGTCATTTGAGTCCGGGAAATCTGTCTCCGGGCGCCCTTTATGAAGATTCCAAATCGAAGTGCAAAACTTAGAGGGAATAAATACTCATTCTCCTCTCTCCTTCTGGCGAGGGGATGCCCGAGCGGCGGGGGTGTGTCAAATTGCGGGAATTTAATGATGTAGGGACATCGCTTTGCGATGTT
>JBJFEE010000065.1:0-17349 GCA_051890455.1 Muribaculaceae bacterium | reverse complement strand
CCCAACTATGGTTTGCCAGAATATATTTGACGACATTCACTTTTATCTCACGATTATATATCCTTGACGTCTTCACGATCTTTAGCTTCAGCTTCTGCTTGCTGTCGTCCCATGGAATAAGGCCAATGGTATCACTCGATGTGGTTATGAAGTTGCGGAAATAACCGAATCGACACCTCTTAAACGTCATGTGCGTTGCTCAAAGTGTGGGAATTATCTCACGGGCTATTCACGCATTAAGCGCAATAAAAAAGGAGAGGAACATGAATATTATTACTATAAGTGCAACACTAAGGGATGTGGCGTAAATGCAAGTGCAATTCAGCTACATACCGATTATGCCGAAATGCTTGATAAATTCAGGATTCCCAGAGAATTTTCCCCAATCCTTTGTAAGGTATTGGAAAAAGTGTTTGCCGAGTACAATACTTTTAAGGCAGAGTCGAAATCGCGTTTACTGAAACGGAAAGTTGAAATAGGTAATCTAATAGAGAAAGCTCAGATTAGATTTGGAGTGGGCGATATATCTGAAGATGTTTACAATGCCACAATCAATAAACTAAGAGGTCAAGAGGCCGAAAACAAAGCATTGCTTGATGAAGCCTCTGAAAATCTATCGAACCAACAAAAATTCATCAACAAGGTAATCGCAACCACCTCAAAATTAGGCGATTTATGGCGTAATGGAAATTTCAGACAGCGGCAGAAAATACAAAATCTCGTGTACCCTGACGGAATTTTCTACGACAAAGATTCTGAGGATTATCGAACCGATTCTGTCAACCCTGCACTTGAAATATTTCGCAGGTTTACAGAGAGTTGCGGGGAGTATAAAAGAAAAGCAGACTCGGAATCGCTTCCAAATCTGCCGTTGGTGGAGTATAGCGGACTCGAACCGCTTACCTCAACACTGCCAGTGTTGCGCTCTACCAGATGAGCTAATACCCCGATTTGCTTTGCAAAGGTAAGCGGTTTGGGGGACATGGCAAAGTTTATGGAGAAATATAAAGTTTTTTTAACATAAACACGATTCATTGTTGAGCAATGTTAATGGGTTTGGGCGGTGTGTTGGCGGTGAGGGGAATTTGTTGTAACTTTATGGCGTAATTTTTAGGGTTACCGGAGCGTTATCCTTAATAGTGACCTGTCATTACCTTATTTTCTGACCAATCAGGATTTTCTGACCAATCAAATTAAACTCGATAAGAATTAGTGCAATGAGAAAGCATGTTTTTGTGGCGCTGATGGCGGCGGTGGCGCTTTTGCCGGCGCTGAGCGCGTTTGGGCAGGGCTGCCCGGGATGCGGAATAGCCGATGCCTTTAATGGAAAAGACCGGGCCGTGGGCTGCAAGTCGGCGGATGACTGCTGCGAGCAGGTTGTCGTGGGCGCCGGGCAGCTTGACAAGTATATCCCGCTGCTGAAGGGCAAGCGGGTAGCGCTGTTCTCGAACCATACGGGTATGGTGGGCGACAAGCACACGCTGGACCTGATGCTGGAGAACGGCATCAATGTGGCGTGCATTTTCTCGCCGGAGCATGGGTTCCGCGGAACGGCGGATGCCGGCGAGCATGTGTCGTCGGGCACTGATCCTGTTACGGGCATTCGCATCGCCAGTCTTTATGACGGCAAGAAGCGCGGCCCCTCGCAGGAAACGATGGACGGCATCGACATCATAGTCACCGACATCCAGGACGTGGGCCTGCGCTACTATACTTACTATTGCACGATGATTGACCTGATGAACGCCGCTGCCGCCGGCGGCAAGGAGTTCATGGTGCTGGACCGTCCCAATCCCAACGGCATGTATGTCGACGGACCCATCCTCGACATGACTTACCAGAGCGGGGTAGGGCGCCTGCCCATCCCCGTCGTGCACGGCATGACGCTGGGCGAGCTGGCGCAGATGGCCAACGGCGAAGGCTGGCTGAAAGACGGCGCCAAGGTGCCCCTTGCGGTCGTTCCCGTCGCCGGCTACACCCATCAGACGCGCTACAGACTGCCCATCGCGCCGTCTCCCAATCTGCGCGACATGAAGGCGATATACCTCTATCCCGCGACCTGCTACTTCGAGGCCACTCCTGTCAGCCTGGGCCGCGGCACCGACATGCCGTTCCTGTGCTACGGCCATCCCGACATGACCGGCCGCAGCTTTGAGTTCACGCCGCGCAGTGTCCCCGGCGCCAAGAACCCTCCGCAGCTGGACAAGCTGTGCCACGGCGTGGACCTCCGCGGCATCAGCGACGAAGAAGCCATCGCGCAGGGCGTCACCATGAAATATATCATCGACGCCTACAACGACCCCGGCATCAGTAAGGAAGGCTTCTTTTGCGGTTTCTTCGAGAAACTCATCGGCCGCGGCGACATCCGCAAGATGATTGAGGAAGGTCGCAGCGCCGACGAAATCAAGGCCACCTGGGCCGATGACGTCGCCCTCTTCAAACAGCAGCGCAAGCCGTATCTGCTGTATGCCGAGTAAGACAACTCAGCCACAATCAAGAAATTCACAACATTCCAACCCACCCATAACCGTTAGAACGTGACACCTGTAATCGTCATCATCACCATTGTGGCGTATTTCGCGCTGCTGTTCGGAATAAGCTGGTTCGCCTCGCGCGGCAGCGACAACTCCACTTTCTTCACCGGCAACCGCCAGGCCCACTGGGGCATTGTGGCCTTTGCCATGATCGGCGCCGCCATCTCGGGCGTCACCTTCATCTCCGTGCCAGGCATGGTGGCCGACAAGGGCTACTCGTATCTGCAGATGGTATTAGGCTTCATCGTCGGCTACTTCACCATCGCCTACGTGCTTGTGCCGATGTTCTACAAGCGCAACCTCATCAGCATCTACGGCTACCTTGAGGACCGCTTCGGCCGCAAGACCTACCGCACGGGCGCGTGGTTCTTCTTCCTCAGCAAGATGCTGGGAGCCTCGGTGCGCTTCTTCGTGGTCTGCGCCGTGCTGCAGCTTCTGGTCTTCGGACCCCTGCACATTCCCTTCGAGTTCAACGTCATCGTCACCATCGCGCTCATCTGGCTCTACACCGTCCAGGGCGGCGTCAAGACGCTGATATGGACCGATACCCTCAAGAGTTTCTGCCTGATAATGTCGGTGATACTGTGCATCTACTTCATCGCACAGAACCTCGGCTACGGCATCGGTGACACCATCAAGGCCGTCGCCTCGCACTCCACGGCGCGGATGTTCTTTTTCGACGACCCGATGGCCGGAACCTACTTCTGGAAACAGTTCCTCGCCGGTGTCTTCATGTCGATAGCCACCACCGGTCTCGACCAGGACATGATGCAGCGCAACCTCGCCTGCAAGGACTCGCGCGAGAGCCAGAAAAACATGATAGTTTCCGGCGTCATGCAGTTCTTCGTCGTTGCCCTGTTCCTCATCCTTGGTACCCTGCTTGTGATGTTCATCGAGAACAACAACATAGGCATGCCCGCCAAGAGTGACGAGTTATTCGGCCTCGTGGCCACACATCCCGCCATCCCCGTCGTGGTAGGCATCCTGTTCGTCCTCGGCCTTATCTCGGCCGCCTACAGCGCCGCCGGCTCGGCCCTGACGTCGCTCACCACCTCGTTCACCGTCGACATCCTCGGCGCGCACAAGAAACAGGACGAGAAGCGCCTGACGCGCACGCGCAAGATGGTGCATATCGGCATGTCGGCCATCATGGGCATCGTGATTATCGTCTTCTACTACCTCAGCGAGGAGGACGCCATCAGCGCCGTCTACACGCTGGCGTCGTACACCTACGGACCTATCCTGGGTCTGTTTGTCTTCGGCATGTTCGGCAAGAAGCCCGTCCACGACCGCCTCGTGCCTGTAGTATGCATCCTGGCGCCGGCCCTGAGCTGGGTCATCCAGTGGGCGCTCAAGCACTACCTGGGCTACACCACCAGTTTCGAACTGCTGATAATCAACGCCATCCTGACCATCGCCGGCCTGTTTGCCCTTACCGTCGGCGCCAAGAAGAAAGAGCTAGAGGCTGTGCCAAAATAACCTGAATGTAGGGACATGCCTTTGGCATGTTTATCCAAACCGTTGGTTTTCAGGCTTAACATCGCAAAGCGATGTCCCTACATCATTAAATTTCCGCAATTTGACACACCCTCATTTTAGCCAAAACCTGAAAAGCCTATGCCGAGCAGTTTGTATGCCAGATATGTGTGGCTGATTGATACTATAAAGCGCCGCGGGCGCATAACCCGCGGCGAACTGGACCGCCTGTGGCGGCTCAGCCCCCACGGGGCGGGCAACGCCCTGTGCCGCCGCACGCTGTACAATTACCGCGCGGCCATCCAGGAAATCTTCGGCATCGACATCCAGTGCGCCCCCGCCACCTACGAATACTACATCGCCGAGGAAGACCATCACAACACCTCGGTCACCGACTGGCTGCTGAACAGCGGCGCCGTCAGCGACGCGCTGGCCTCGGCGCGCGACATCTCGGACCGTATCTTCCTTGAGGACGTCCCCAGCGCCCGCGAATTCCTCGGCACCGTCATCGACGCCATCCGCGAGGGACGACGCATCAGTTTCGACTACCGCAACTACAGCCGCAGCCGTCCCACCACCGGCATCAGCTACGAGCCGTATTTCCTCAAGATTTTCCGCCAGCGCTGGTATGTCGTGGGCCGCAACGTCCGCGATAACAAAATCAAGACCTACGCACTCGACCGCATGTCGTCGGTGACCCACCGCGAGGAGACTTTCGAGATGCCCGCCGACATCGACCCCGAGGAATATTTCCGCGACTCGTTCGGCATCGTCGTCAACCACAGCGCACCCAAGCGCATCACCATCCGCACCGACCACCGCAACGCCAACTACCTGCGCGACCTGCCCCTGCATCACTCGCAGGAAGAGGTGGTGCACGACGGATTCTCGCTTTTCTACTACACCATGCGCATCAGCGACGACCTCGTCACCGAGCTGCTGTCGTACGGCCCGCGCATCACCGTCCTCGGCCCGCCCGAACTGCGCACCGCCATGGCCACGGCAATGCGCCAGGCCCTTGAGGGATACACCGACGTGCCGCGCACAAAATAACCTTGTACAAAACCGAAATGTCTGACGTCAAAACAAATACAGCCGCCGGCCGCGTCTTCTGGATAGACGCGGCGCGCGCTTTTGCCATGCTGGCGATAGTGTGGTCGCACTCGATGAGCGCCGCTTATCCTGCCGACACGGCGACGGCCTGGGGAATGTATATCGGCAGCGCCTCGCTGTTCTTCATGGCAAGTGGCGCGCTGGTTTTTCCCGTGCGCCCGTCGGCAGGAGTGTTTTTGCGCCGCAGGCTGGGCTCGTACCTGCCCCAGTGGCTGCTTTTTACTGTCGCTTACGTCGTGCTGATGCGTCTTACCGGCATCCCGGCCCTCGACGATTACCGCTTTAACAATCTGCTGAAATTCGCGCCCCTGCTGTCTCCCTGGGAGGGTGGATGGTTTCTGTACTCGCTGACCGGTCTGTACCTTTTCGCGCCCGTGCTGTCGCCCTGGCTGACCCGGGCCTCCCGCCGCGGGATACTGAGCTTTATCGCGCTGTGGATGGTGGCCGGATTTCTGCCCGTCATAGGCGCCGTGGCCGAGATTGTACCGGCAGAGTCGCTTGTGGCTCCCTTCGCCGGATTTGCCGGTTACATGGTCGCCGGATATTATCTGAGCCGCCGTCCGCTGAAAGAGCGCAATGCGCGTCAGCGGTCGCTCTATTTCCTGATATGGGGTGTGATAGCTTTCGGCCTCGGGGTGGCAGTCTATGCCAACGCCTCGAAATGGGGATATACTCGGGTGATGTATCACGACCTCACCTTCGCCACTATGTCGGCAAACATGCTTATCTTCGGACTGTTCACAATGATTGGCACCGCGCCCGCATGGCTGTGTAAGCCGGTGTCGTGGATTTCGCGCCACAGCCTCACGATTTACCTGTGGCATCTGCTGATGATTCAGTATGTGCTTGTGCCGATGAATGTTGCTCCGGCGTTGATATTCCCGCTTACCCTCGTCATCGTCCTGCCGCTGTCGGCGCTCACCGACAAGGCTTTCGCGCCCCTCACGAGGCGTCTGCGCGGTGTTTAGTACTCGGAGAACAGGCGGGGCTTGATGACGATGCCGGCGCGGATTGTAGAGTGGAATTTGTTGTATTCGAGCAGGCCTTCGCCGTATCCGTTGTAATACTGAACAAACAGATACTGGTTGTCGCGCCGGCGTACGCGCCAGAAAAACTCGACGGTAGTGTTGTAGTTGAGGCGCCATCCGCGGCGCTTGACAAGCACCACCGAGCCGCCGAAGCGACGGTTGTTGCTGTACATCTGCATGCCCACCTGGTAAATGCCCGAGTAGTCAAGGATGTCGCGGTTGTTGCCGCCGTCGACGATGGGAATCCAGGCCTTGCCGTGCACGACAAGGTTGGGGTCAATCATGATGTTTGCGCCGAGCGAGATTTTGTTCCACGAGCGCGAGGCGTCGCCGTCGCGGCCGTTGCTCTCGTGCTCGAGGGCGAAGATTACCTGGCCTATGAAGCGGTTTTTGACAAAGAGCGGCTTTGCCAGGCCGATACCGGGGTTGAAGTTGAGGTCGGTCATCGGGAACGACTCTTCGAGGACGTTCCAGAACACCTTCTGCGTGTAGAAAAGGTAGAGGTATGTGTTCCAGGGGAGTGTGGAGCGCGTCAGACGCTGCGAGACCGAAATCTGAAACTTGACGTTGGAGTTCTCGCGCGTGGGCCGCTGTCCGATGGTGGTGCCGAAGATGAAGTAGTTGTCCTTGTACAGCCCGAAGTAGGGGCGTTTGTCGAAGTCGCGGCGCATCGAGTCGGCGTTGATGTATTCGCGCTCCGGCAGCGTCACAATCTGTGCCGGCGTGCGTACGGGGGCAAGCAGCGCCGCCCCTGTCAGACACAGGGCGGCAATGATGCGGGCTGAGTTACGGCGTAGCGCTTGAAATAAGGTGATATGGGACATTGGACTGGGTTTACGGCAACAAAGGTATAAAAAAGCGACAGGACAGCCAAGGAGGCTTTGTGGCGTTGTTGGTCAAAAGGACAAAGAATTGGTCAAATACACCAAAATCGCAACCAAAATTTGTTCAAAAATTATAATTTTGCGTTGACGTAACAAACATAAAGCACCGTCATCGGTTATTTAAATACGGCAGAGGAGTCAGAGGTGCCCTCTGTCCGATATGGTTCGACCCCGGCGGCATATCCGGGCACGTCATTCGTCACCATGCACAACTTGCTCAAACACTAACTGTCAGATAAAAACACATTTTCCAATGATGTCAAAAGGCATAACAGCTTTTGCGGCCGCCGTGGCCCTGGCCTTTGCGGCATCGGCGCAGGAGTACACCCTGGCCGACGGCATGGCCGCCACTCCGGGAGGCGTCTACTCCCTGGACAGCTGCCGTGCGCTTGCCCTGCGCAACAACAAGCAGCTGATGATGGCCCGCCAGAAGGCCGCCGGCTCGGAATACCAGAAGAAGGAGGCCTTTGCCGCCTATCTGCCCGGCATCGACTTTACCGGCGGATACACCTACAACCAGAAGGACATCCACCTGCTGGGCCAAGGCGACTACATGCAGCCCCTCAGCCAGGCCTCGTTGGGCGCCATAGCTCAGAAATATCCGCATTTAGGTGCAGCCCTGCAGGGCGCGATGATGAACCCGCAGACGGCACCGATGGTGGGCGAGGCGATGGACCTTGCCAACGGCTTTGTAGACCTCACCAACAACACGCTGCGCAAGTCGACGAGTTTCGACATCAACAACGTCTTCTTCGGCGCCGTGACGCTGACACAGCCCATCTACATGGGCGGTAAAATAGCCGCGATGAACAAGCTGGCGCAGGCCGGGCTGGATGCCAACCGCAGTCTTGCCGCCGCCGAGGCCGAGAACGTCGTCGTCGCCGTCGATGCCGCCTACTGGCTCGTGGTGTCGCTCAAGGCCAAGCAGGAGCTTGCCGAGAGTTTTGTCAACATGCTCGACACGCTTGACCGCGACGTCGCCGCGATGGTAGAGCAGGGTCTCGCCACCCGCGCCCAGAAGCTCGAGGTGGACGTCAAGCTCAACCAGGCCCGCGTGGACCTGACGAAAGTTGAGAACGGCCTTGTGCTGTCGCGCATGGCGCTGGCCCAGGTGTGCGGCCTGCCCGTCAACTCGGACATGCACCCCGCCGACGAGCCCTCGGGCTTCATGCTTGACCGGGCGCAGTACGTCGACTCTGCCTTCGCCGTCACCGCCGACGTCCTCAACCATGCATACAATACCCGCCCCGACCTGCAGGCCCTTGACGCCGGCATACGTGCCGCAGCCGCGGAGAAGCGCGTGGCCATGTCGTCGATGCTGCCCAAGGTGGCCCTCGTCGGCGCCTACAGTTTCTCCAATCCCAATGCTTTCGACGGTTTCCGCAAGCGCTTCGGGGGCGCCTTCTCTGTCGGCGCCATGGTGTCCATCCCCATCTGGCACTGGGGCGGCAACTACAACAAATACAAGGCCGCCGAGAGCAACGAGACGGTGATGCGCCTGCGCATGGCCGACTCGCACGACCTCGTCGACCTGCAGATAAACCAGGCCGCATTCAAGGCCCGCGAGAGCCTCAAGACCTACAAGGCCACGCAGTCAAACCTGGAGAGCGCCAACGAGAACCTGCGCTGCGCCACAGTGGGCTTCCGTGAGGGCGTGATGACCTCCACCGACGTCACCACGGCTCAGACGGCATGGCTGCTGGCCAACAGCTCGAACATCGACGCCATGATTGAGTGCCGCCTCTGCGACGTCTACCTCAACAAGGTCACCGGATGCCTGCCGCAGGTCGTCCCCGCCATCAGCAGCGAGGACAGCGCCGCCGAATACCGCGTGAACAGCAACGGTATCTGGCAGAGGAAAACAAAATGAAATCAACCGGATAAGTAAATTGAAGAAATTAGCTTATAGATATTTACTTAATTAACGCATTAAAATATATTTGCCATGCAAGCAGACGACAATAAAGCCCCAATCACCAAAGAGCCGCAGCCGGCTCCGGCATACACCGCCGCCGATGAAAAGAAGGCCTCGCGCAACATCATGATCACCATGGGTGTGGTGACAGTGGCCGTGGCCGTGGTGGCCGTCATCGGTTTCCTGTGCCTCAACCGTCCCGAGGAATATGTAGAGGGTCAGGTCGAGGGCACGACAGTACGCGTATCGGGCAAGATGGCCGGACGCATCGCCGAATTCTATGTGCAGGAGGGCGACACCGTCCATGCCGGTGACACGCTGGTACACATCCACAGCGCCATCGCCGACGCCCAGCTGGCTTCGGCCGAGGCCATGCGCGAGGTCGCCGAGGCGCAGAACCGCAAGGTCGACGCCGGTACGCGCAAGCAGATAATCGCCAGCGCCGCCGACCTGGTCAAGCAGGCCGAGGCCGCCGCCGACATCACGCGCAAGACCTACGAGCGCATGAACAACCTCTACAAGCAGGGCGTCATCAGCGAGCAGCGCCGCGACGAGGCCAAGGCCGCCTACGATGCCGCCAAGGCCCAGCTGTCCGTGGCTCAGCAGCAGCACTCGCTGGCTGTTTCGGGCGCCCAGAATGAGGACAAGCAGGCCGCCGAGGCACTTGTCAGGGCCGCTTCGGGCCCCGTTGAGCAGGCCAAGGCCGTCACCGAGGACTCGTACCTCATCGCCCCCTGCGACGGAACCATTGACGAGCGCTACCCCGAGGAGGGTGAGCTGGTGGCCATGGGCGCCCCCATTTTCAGCATCCTCCGCGACAACCGCTGGGTGACCTTCAACGTCCGCGAGGAGCTTCTGCCCGACTTCGAGCAGGGCAAGAAGGTGAAGGTGATGATTCCCGCCCTCAAGGAGAAGGACATCGAGGTGCAGGTCTACTACGTCCGTGACATGGGCTCGTACGCAACGTGGCGCGCCACCAAGAGCACCGGCCAGTACGACAGCCGCACCTTCCAGATCAAGGCCCGCCCCGTATCGGAGAAAGATGCCAAGGGTCTCCGTCCCGGCATGAGCGCCATACACAAAAAATAAACGGGTATTGCGGAACCGTCTGATGTAGGGACGTGCCTTTGGCGCGTTGGATTAACAGGCTGATTGTCAGCCAGACATCGCAAAGCGATGTCCCTACATTTTCAAACCGTATTTTGACAAACCCTCAACCGTTTAACGCAATAGCAAGTTGTTTAAGAAATCGTTCATATTAGGTTGCAGGCAGCTGTGCACGCGCAAGATTTTCATCTTCGCGATGATTGTCGTGCCCGTCATGATGTGCGTGTTCTTCATCACGCTGCTTCAGGAGGGCCTGCCCGTGCGCGTGCCTACGGCGGTGGTCGACCTTGACCACTCGCAGATGTCGCGCTCGCTGATACGCAACCTCAAGGCGCAGCAGCTTGTCGACGTCACCACCGAGGTCGAGAGCTACGACAAGGCCATGGAGGCCATGCGCCGCACCGATGTCTACGGCTTCTACGTCATCCCCGCCAACTTCCAGCGCGACGCCCTGGCCGGACAGACACCCACACTCAACTACTATTCGAACATGGCCTACTTCATCCCCGGCACCTTCAGCTACAAGGGATACAAGAGCGTGGCCGTGGTCACCGCCGCCGCCCTGGTGAAGGACGCCGCCGGGTCGAAGGGAGTGTCGGAGCGCACCGTCAACGCGCTCGTTCAGCCCGTGGCTATCGACGTAAACGCCATCAACAACCCGTGGCCCAACTATTCGCTGTACATGACGCCGTCGTTTGTCGCCGGCACGCTTGAGCTGATGATTGTGCTCATCACCATCATGACCATCACCTACGAGGTGAAGCTAAACACCGCGCACCGCTGGCTGCAGACCGCCGGAGGCAGCATGGTGACGGCCCTGACGGGCAAGCTGCTGCCGCAGACACTGATATGGCTCATCGTGGCCTGGTGCTGCCAGGCGCTGATGTACAGCTGGGGCGGATTTGTCCTGCACTGCCCGCTGTGGCAGGCCATGTTCATCATGGCGCTGTTTGTGGTGGCCTGCCAGGGCATAGGCGTGTTCATCGCCGGTCTTGTGCCCAATCCGCGCTTCGCCCTGTCCGTAGGCGCCCTGGTGATGATGCTGGGTTTCTCCGTCACCGGTATCTCCTTCCCGGTCGAGAAAATGTACGGCGCCATAGGTATATTCTCGTACATCTATCCCATGAGGTGGTTCTTCCTGGCTCACGTCAGCCAGGCGCTGAACGGACTGCCCCTGTACTATTCGCGTGTCGCCATAGCGGTGATGGCACTGATGCCGTTCCTGGGCTTCCTGGTGCTGCCGCGGCTTAAAAAAGCCATGCAGCGATGCATTTATGTTCCCTAAAAGCAGTTGAATGTCATGAAATTATTCAGAGGTATACGAAACTGGCTGCTGTGGTGCGGACGAGCCTTTGCCCGCGAGTGGAACATTGCGCTCCACGACCAGGGCGTGATGATATTTTTCCTTGTCCTGCCAATCATTTACCCGATAATCTACACGCTGATATATAACCCCGAGGTGCTGCGCGACATCGACATCGTCGTCGTCGACCAGGACCATACGGCCCGCTCGCGCCAGCTTGTCCGCGACGCCGCGGCCTCGCCGACGATTCGCGTCTACGACTACGCCGCCGACATGCCCGAGGCCAGGCGCATGATGGCCGAGGGTAAGGCATACGGCATCCTCTATATTCCCAAGGACTTCGGCAAGCAGGTGGGACGCATGAGCACCGCCCACGCTACCTTCTACGCCGAGATGAGCCTGCTGCTGCGCTACCGCGACTTCGTGTCGGCCCTCGCCGACGTCCAGCTCAAGGAAATCGGTGACATTACGCAGGAGCGCAAGGATATGCTCGGGTCAGCCGGCAGTTCCCTCACCGGGCTGCCCGTCGACAACCAGGCCCACATGGTGGGCGACACCGAGCAGGGCTTCGCCTCCTTCCTGATGCCCGGAATTATCGTGCTCATCCTGCAGCAGGCCATGTTGCTGGCTATCTGCATGCTGGGCGGAGGCTCGCACGAGCGGCGCCGCGCCAACGGCGGCATTGACCCCAAGATGCTGGTCGGAGCGCCCCTCAGCGCCACGGTATGGGGCCGTACGCTCTGCTATTTCACCTTTATCCTGCCGTTTGTAATCTGGATTCTCCACTGGGTGCCCGAGCTTTTCAACCTCCCGCATGTGGGAGCGCCCACCGAGTATCTGCTTTTCATAGTGCCCATGCTGCTTGCGACGGGATTTTTCGGACAGACCATCAACTACTTCGTACGCGACCGCGAGAGCTCGTTCATCGTCGTGGTGGTGTCGTCGGTGCTGTTCCTGTTCCTCACCGGCCTGACCTGGCCGCGTTACGCCACCCCCGGCTTCTGGCGCGTCATAGGAGACTTTGTCCCCGGCGCCTGGGGCGTGCAGGGCTTCATCAGTATCAACAGCTGCGGAGGCACCATCGCCACCAACATGCCGCAGTACCTGTGGATGTGGGGTCTGACAATCCTCTATTTCTTCACCAGCATGCTTGTCCTCCGCGTCGTCGCCCGCCGGGCCGGCCGCAAATACGGTGTTCTCACACCATAGCGGCGGTAGCGGTGAAGAGGATGGAGTAGAGCAGCATCAGGCAGGCCGTCATGCCTAAGACCGGCGTGAGGCGCGCGCCCTGACGGTGCGTGAGGAGGTGGGTGAGGATGAAACTCAGGACGAGATATAATATCGGAAATACCATCAGCCAGTTGGGCTTGAGCGGGATCCACACCGTCAGCAGGAGAATGTAGGCGGCTATGGCGTTGAATTCGTACAGGCGGCCTCCCCATTTGCGCCCTATCATCACTATCAGAGTTTTCTTGCCCACGGCCTTGTCATCGTCACAGTCGCGGTAGTTGTTTACTATCAGCACGTTGGCGCCCATGAGACCCAGGGCCAGCGAGCCAAGGAACACCGTCAGGGTGAAGCCGCCGGCCATGAGGTAATATGTGAGGTTGACGGGGATGATGCCGAAGAAGAAGATTACGGCAACCTCGCCCAGCCCGTGATGACTGAGGGGGTAGGGGCCAGTGCTGTAGGCCAGGACGCCGAGGGCGATGGCTACTCCGATCGGTATCAGCCACCAGGGACCCCACAGGAGCAGGCTCAGGCCGATGGCGCAGGCCAGGCCGAGGGTGACGAAGACGGCCGCCTTCATGGCGCCGGGAGTGATGTCGCCTTCGGTGACGCCGCGGCGCGGGCCCTCACGTCCCTTGCGGTCGAGGCCGCCCTTGAAGTCGTAGTATTCGTTGGCGAAGTTGGAGGCAATCTGCGCCAGCACGGCAAAAAGCAGACACAGTACGGCCACGGGCCAGCTGAATTTATTGTCAAGTACGGCATATCCGCATGCGCCGATGACACCGGCAACCGACACGGGCAGCGTGCGCAGCCGCATGGCCTCAATCCAACAGCTAATCTTGCTCATAATTTTTCCAAAGCTAAAATTTTTTGCAAAAATAGAAAAAAGCCGGCAAAATGAAAAAGCCGGCGGGGAGGCCGGCTGTAGGGGAAAATGTGTGCGGTAATCGCGAGGGTGTGTCAAAATAGTCTGAATGCAGGGACATGCCTTGGCATGTTGGACCAATATGCTGTCTTTCAGGCTTAACATCGCAAAGCGATGTCCCTACATCATTAAAATCACACATTTTGACACACCGCCATGTGATGGCTTGCTCAGATTGAGAGTTTGCGGAGGGTGGCGAGGAGCTCGGGGTTGATGGGCTTGTCGTTCTTGATGGCTTTGGTGAAGGGGACGTAGGTGATTTCGTCGTTCTTGATGCCGATCATTACGTTGCGCTGGTCGTCGAGGATGGCGTCGATGGCTGCCGAGCCCATGCGGGATGCCAGGATGCGGTCGTATGCCGTGGGCGAGCCGCCGCGCTGCAGGTGGCCGAGGATGGAGACGCGTACGTCGTAGCCCGGGTACTCGTTCTTGACGCGCTCAGCAAGGCCCATGGCGCCGCCGGTGACGGGGCTTTCGGCCACGAGGACGATGGACGAGCTCTTGCTCTTGCGGAAGCCGTTCTGAATCAGTTCGGCAAGCTGGTCAACCTGGGTGGATATCTCGGGGATGATGGCGGCCTCGGCACCTGAGGCGATGGCGCCGTTGAGGGCCAGGAAGCCGGCGTCGCGGCCCATGACCTCGATGAAGAACAGGCGCTCGTGGCTGGTGGCGGTGTCGCGGATTTTGTCGACGCACTCCATGATGGTGTTCAGCGCCGTGTCGTAGCCGATGGTGGAGTCGGTGCCGAACAGGTCGTTGTCGATGGTGCCGGGGAGGCCGATCATGGGGAAGTTGAACTCGTTGGCAAAGATGCGGGCGCCGGTGAGCGAGCCGTCGCCGCCGATGACGACGATGGCGTCGATGTCGTGGCTGCGGGCCACGTCGTAGGCCAGCTGACGGCCTTCGGGGGTCTGGAACTCCTTGCAGCGGGCCGTCTTGAGGATTGTGCCGCCGCGCTGGATGATGTTGGAGACGTTTTCGGTGTGGAAATCAACTATCTCGTTGGTTATGAGGCCGCGGAAGCCGCGGTAGATACCCTTGACCTTGAGGCCGTTGAAGATTGCGGAACGGGTGACCGAGCGTATGGCGGCATTCATGCCCGGCGCGTCGCCTCCCGAGGTGAGGATGCCGATGGTCTTGATTTCAGACATAGGGAGAAGTTATGTAAAAGTTGAAAAATCAGAGAAATTGACTATGCCGCCTGCGTCCGGCGGCAGTTATGTACAGAGTAAACAAACGAGAGCAAGAAAAAGGTCGTCAGTACATTGCAAAGGTACGTCTAAAATCGTGGAAAAACCAACGCGCAAAGTGAAAAACAGGTTAAAAGGGCGCCGGACGGGCCAAAATTCGGGCGGTTCAGGCCAAAAAACGGACCGATTATAGAAAAATTTCGGTAATCTGATAAGTTATGTGGTCAAAATCGTTTGCCGACAGCATAAAATTCTTTAACTTTGCACCAAACTAACCCTCAACGGGCCGCGGAGGCCGCGCCATGGCGCGACCCTACAGCCGTGCCGTCACCTTCACCGGTATGACGCAGGCCGCCCGAATGACGTTGTAGAACAATCAATTTACAAATAAACATAACACTCAATCTCATCTACATCTTATGTGGTTATTTAAATCATCTATAGGACGCAAGTTTGTGATGGCAGTCACAGGCATTTGCCTTGTCCTATTCGTCACCTTCCATGTGCTGATGAATTCGGTTGCGCTTCTCTGGCCCACCGCCTACAACCAGGTGTGTGAGTTCTTAGGCGCCAACTGGTATGCGCTGATCGCTTCGGCAGGCCTGGCCCTGCTGTTCATCATCCACATCATCTATGCAGTATGGCTGACGGTGCAGAACCGTGCCGCCCGCGGCGCCGACCGTTACGCCGTGACCTCACGTCCCGCCCAGGTAGAATGGGCCTCGAAGAACATGCTCGTGCTGGGTATCGTCATCCTGGCTTTCCTGGCCGTGCACCTGGTAAACTTCTGGGCAAAGATGCAGCTCCCCGAGATGCTGCACTGCGACCTCGACTGCCTGACCAAGATTGACGGTGTCCCCGCCAATCCTGCCATGGGCACCCTGTTTATCCAGATGGCCTTCTCCGAGCTCTGGGTTCCCGTTGTCTACATCATCGGCTTCGTCGCCCTGTGGTTCCACATGACCCACGGCTTCTGGTCGATGTTCCACAGCGTGGGCTGGGACAACAGCCACTGGCTCAACCGCCTCAAATGCATCGCCAACTGGTGGACCAGCATCGTCGTCGCCCTCTTCGTGGCACAGGCTGTCGTCTTCACCGTAATGGCCCAGAAGAACTACTACACCACCAATCAGGAGCTGCAGGAGCAGTACGCCGAGTTCTGGAACGCCCAGGCCGAGGCTGCCGTCAATGACTTCAACGACGGCCTCGCCAAGGTAGTCGCTCCCATCGTCAAGGAAGCCCAGGCACTTACTCCCTCGATGGAAAACCAGGCCAAGCTGATGGACCTGCAGAACAAGTATCAGGAGGCTCAGAACGAGTACATCAAGGCCAACGGAACCGACTTCATCAAGAAGTACGAGACAATCACCAAAGGCTTTGAAAAACAGTGCCCGGACGTAGCTCCCTCGGACGAGATGAACAGTCTTGAAGGCTACGGCATGAAAGTCAAGAACTCTCTTGCCCAGTTTACTTCGCCCATGGGTGCGGCAATGCCCCAATAATAATTAACCAACTCACGAAGAACACCAATACAATGGCAGACATAGATAACCTCAAGGGTATGATCGACTCTACCCCCATCATGCATGAATTTGCTGACATAGAATCGTCGAAACTTCCTGAGTACCAGGTTGACTCGAAGATTCCCGAGGGCCCCGTAGCCGAAAAGTGGACCAACTACAAGGCCCACCAGAAACTTGTCAACCCCGCCAACAAGCGCCACCTCGACATTATCGTCGTCGGCACAGGTCTGGCAGGCGCCAGCGCCGCCTCGACGCTCGGCGAGATGGGCTTCAATGTCAAGAATTTCTGCATCCAGGACTCGCCCCGCCGCGCCCACTCCATCGCAGCCCAGGGCGGCATCAACGCAGCCAAGAACTATCAGAACGACGGTGACTCGATCTACCGCCTGTTCTACGACACCGTCAAGGGCGGCGACTTCCGCTCGCGCGAGGCCAACGTATACCGCCTGGCCGAGGTGTCGAACAACATCATCGACCAGTGTGTGGCACAGGGCGTTCCCTTCGCACGCGAATACGGAGGCCTGCTGGCCAACCGCTCGTTCGGCGGCGCCCAGGTAAGCCGTACCTTCTACGCCAAGGGCCAGACCGGCCAGCAGCTGCTGCTCGGCGCTTACGCCAGCCTCAACCGCCAGATTCAGAAAGGCACCGTCAAGAGCTACACCCGCCGCGAAATGATGGACGTGGTGATTGTCGACGGCCGTGCCCGCGGCATCATCGTCCGCAACCTCATCACCGGTGAAATCGAACGCTACTCGGCACACGCCGTCGTTCTCGCCACCGGCGGTTACGGCCGCGCCTTCTTCCTGTCCACCAACGCCATGGGCTGCAACGGCTCCGCCGCCATCCAGGCCTTCAAGAAGGGCGCCTACCTGGCCAACATGGCCTTTACCCAGATCCACCCCACCTGCATTCCCGTCCACGGCGAGGACCAGTCCAAGCTGACCCTGATGTCCGAGAGCCTCCGCAACGACGGCCGCATCTGGGTGCCCAAGAAGAAAGAGGACGCCGAGGCCATCCGCGCCGGCAAGAAGAAACCCACCGACATTCCCGACGAGGACCGCGACTTCTATCTGGAGCGCCGCTATCCCGCCTTCGGTAACCTCTGCCCCCGCGACATCGCC
>JBJFEE010000064.1:0-17941 GCA_051890455.1 Muribaculaceae bacterium | reverse complement strand
AAAAGAAAGGCGCCCAGAAAAAGATGGCTATCCATGTTGACTTTACTCCCATGGTCGACATGAACATGCTTCTGATTACGTTCTTCATGCTCTGCACAACTATGATTCAGTCGCGCACCATGCAGATCTTCCTTCCCTCGAACGACAAGAACATCAAGGAGGAGGACAAGAACGAGGCAAAAGCTGACGAGGCTATCACACTCATCCTCGATACCGAATATCAGAACGGCTCGCTCCAGCCCGCTCACGACGAGAACGGCAACACCAAGCACCGCGTATACTACTACGAGGGCATGGCTGACGAAGCCAACTCGAACGTCATCGGTCAGAAGCGTACATCCAAGGGTGCCGTCGCACTCTCCCAGTTCACCACTACCGAACAGGGTCAGCAGGGCATCCGTCAGATCCTCCGCGAGCGTCACAAAGACGTGATGGACCAGTACGACAAGCTCAAAGAGCAGTGGCGTAACAAGGAAATCACGAAGGAAGTATTCGAGGAGAAAGCCAAAGATTTGGCTACCAACGAGAAGTTCAAGCATCCCGTAGTGGTTATCAAACCCGGACCCAACGCTACCTACGAATCTCTCATCAGCGCTCTGGACGAGCTCAACCTCAACCAGATCCGCCGCTACTCCATCCAGATGCCCACGCATCAGGATACCGTACTGCTCGAGAATTTCCAGAAGGCGAACCCCTCGGTCAAGGTTATCAACCCTCGTGTACGCAAGTAAGTGAAAGACCTATTGTTTAACCCGTAAAACATCGAAAAATGGCAAAAGACGTAGATCTTTCATCAAAAGAATGGACCGACCTTGTTTTTGAAGGCAAAAACAAAGAGTACGGAGCATATACCCTCCGCAGCGGCTCGGTCAAACGTCACAACATAGCAGTAATCTGCGTTCTCTCTGTTCTCGCAGTCATCCTTATCCTGCTCATCCTCATCGCCAAGGGCGTCTTCAAGACTGCCGAAGACGACATGAACGTTGACGCCGGTAAAGAGGCTGTAACAATCGCTGCGGCAGCTGACGAGGAAGACCTCGAAGAGGATATTCCCCTGGCAGTACCCGACGAACCCGAGGAAGTTCAGGCTGAAGAAGAAGTAACCGCTACCCAGCAGGTTACCGAGGTCGTCATCAAGAACGAAATCGACGAGGACAAGAAAGTGAAAGACGTAAGCGAAGTTCTTGACAACACCAGCGACTTTGGCTCGAAAGACCACGCAGGTGTCGAAGATGCCCGTAAGGAAATCGTCAAGAACGAGGTCGTCGAGAAACCCGTTGAAGCTCCCAAGCCCAAGGACAACGCTCCTGTAAACATGGCTATCGTAGAGCAGAAACCTATGTTCCCCGGCGGTGAAGCAGCAATGTACAAATGGCTGGGCGACCAGATTCAGTATCCCGCAGCAGCATCCGAAGAGGGTATACAGGGACGCGTAGTCGTACAGTTCATTGTTGAGGAAAACGGCTCGATCAGCCACGTCAACGTCGTCCGCGGCAAACACCCCGCTCTTGACGCCGAGGCTCTCCGAGTAGTGAAGAAGATGCCGAAATGGAACCCCGGCCGTAACAACGGTCAGCCCGTTCGCGTAATCTACAACCTTCCCGTGACCTTCAAGCTCAAACAGTAAGCAGCTTTTGAATTCCATATTCTCTATTTAGTAAGGGAGAGGCCCACCGGCTTCTCCCTTATTGCTTTCCATGCAGTCGCCGTCAGCAAATTAAGCTCGCATATTTTAACCGGGATTAGCAAAAGATGGATCTATAATCAGAGTCAGAAACCGCGCTTAAAAACATGTTATATAACATATTGCAAGCGCGGATACTTGTCAGTGCCGAATTTTAAGTATTTTTAACGGCAATATTCTAAAATTTGACGGGATTTTGCACCTTTTTCCGTTTGGTTTGTGTATTTTTGCATAGCAATCATACGGGAGGACGCCTCCCGCTTAATCGGAAACTACATAACCAACCACTTTACAAAGCCTTTAAAAGTATGGATATCAACAAAATCATGGCCGACCTTGAGGCCAAGCACCCCGGCGAAAAGGAATACCTGCAGGCCGTCAAAGAAGTGCTGATGAGCGTTGAAGAAGTTTACAACCAGCACCCCGAGTTCGAGCGCAACAAAATCGTCGAACGCATGGTTGAGCCCGACCGCATCGTCACCTTCCGCGTAACCTGGATTGACGACAAGGGCGAGGTACAGAACAACATCGGCTATCGCGTTCAGTTCAACAATGCCATTGGCCCGTACAAAGGCGGCATCCGTTTCCACGCTTCGGTCAACCTGTCCATCCTGAAATTCCTCGGCTTCGAGCAGACCTTCAAGAACGCCCTCACCACCCTGCCCATGGGCGGCGCCAAAGGCGGTTCGGACTTCAGCCCCCGTGGCAAGAGCGACCGCGAGATCATGACCTTCTGCCAGGCCTTCATCCTCAACCTGTGGAAACACCTCGGTCCCGACCGTGATGTCCCCGCAGGCGACATAGGCGTCGGCGGCCGCGAAGTAGGCTACATGTACGGCATGTACAAGCGCCTCGCCAACGAGTGCACCGGCACCTTCACCGGCAAGGGCCTCAGTTTCGGCGGCTCCCTCATCCGTCCCGAGGCTACCGGTTTCGGCGCCCTCTACTTCGTACAGTCCATCCTTGCCAAACAGAACAAGGACATCAAGGGCAAGACCGTCGCCATCTCCGGCTTCGGCAACGTAGCCTGGGGCGCAGCCCTCAAGGCCACCGAGCTGGGCGCCAAGGTCGTCACCCTCTCAGGCCCCGACGGATACATCTATGACCCCGCCGGTCTCGACAGCGAGAAAATCAACTACATGCTCGAGCTCCGCGCCAGCGGCAACGACGTCGTCGCTCCCTATGCCGACAAGTTCCCCGGCTCAACCTTCTTCCCCGGCCGCAAGCCCTGGGAGCAGAAAGTCGACATCGCCCTCCCCTGCGCCACCCAGAACGAAGTCAACGGTGACGACGCCAAACAGCTCGTCGCCAACGGCGTCAAACTCGTCGCCGAGGTTTCGAACATGGGTTGCACCCCCGAGGCCATCGACACCTTCCTGGCCGCACGCATCACATACGCTCCCGGCAAGGCTGTCAACGCAGGCGGCGTAGCCACCTCCGGCCTTGAAATGTCACAGAACGCCGAGCACCTGCAGTGGAGCGCCGAGGAAGTTGACCAGCGTCTGCACGCCATCATGGCCAACATCCACCAGCAGTGCGTCGACCACGGCACAGAGCCCGACGGCTACATCAACTACATGAAGGGCGCCAACATCGCCGGCTTCATGAAGGTTGCCAACGCCATGATGGGCCAGGGCGTATACTAATCCGCCTACCCTCCCCCAACAAAAGGACCCCTCAACAAAGGAAAACCTCAACAAAGGGAAAACCTAAATAAAGGGAAAACCTAAATAAAGGGACTTACCCCAACGACAAAAAGGGACACTTCGGTGTCCCTTTTGTCGTATATTTACCAAAACCCGCACCCGTCAGCCCACTTTTTTGATATACCCTTTTGCGTATTATTTGCTAATTTTGCAAAAAGATTCAGCCATGCAAAGATTTCTGACGTATATATTGCTGTCGTTGTACACTGCAATGGTCTGCCATGCCGGCGGCATGGTGGATTGCTGTGCCGACAGTGTGCCAGAACAGAGTTGTGCATCATCAGAATATGAAGCTGTGCCCCACCGTCATTTTGTTTCACAGCCTGTATTGCCCGACAGAGCCGACGTGCGGTTCCATGAGAGAAAGGCCTTCTGGCGTGCCGCAGCCGAGACCGTAGGATTCAACATCGGCTTGTGGGCGTTTGACCGCTACGTGCTCAACGGACATTATGCCCGTATATCATGGAGCACCATCAAAGAAAATTTCCGTCATGGATTTGAATGGGATGACGACCATCTCCACACCAACATGTTCGACCACCCGTACAACGGCTCAATATACTATAACGCAGGCCGCTCCAACGGATTCAATTTTTGGCAGTCAGAGCTCTTTGCCATAGGCGGAAGCGCCATGTGGGAGATGTTTATGGAGCGCGAATATCCCTCAACCAACGATATCATCGCCACTCCCATAGGTGGCGCCGCCCTCGGCGAGGTGTTCTATCGCACCTCTGACCTCATCCTCGACGACCGCAGCCGGGGCGGCGAGCGTTTCGGCCGCGAGCTTGCCGCCTTCCTTGTTAACCCCATGAGAGGCATAAACCGCGTGATTACCGGCCGGGCATGGCGCACAAGCGCCACATCGGGGCGGCGCTTCGGCACTCCTCCCGTCAGCGTAGAGCTATCGGTGGGCGCACGTATGCTTGCCATGGTCAACAACGATGATGGCACTGCCGCCGGAGCCTCAGCCGAGGTCAACATTGAATACGGCGACCGCTATACCGAGACCACGCGCGCACCATACGACTACTTCTCTTTCCTCATCGAGTTTCAGGCGATGAAGTCGCAACCACTGCTCAGCCGTGTCGAGATAATGGGCCGACTGCTGTCAAAGGAAGTTGTCGACCGGCGCAACTTCAACCTCAATCTCGGGCTTTATCAGCACTTCGACTTCTTCGACTCAGACACCATACGGCCCGAGCGCCCCTCGTACTTCTTCCCCTGTTCAGTGCCCTATAAACTCGGCACTCCCGCATCGCTCGGCGGGGGCGCCATGTTCCGCTATTCGCCTGTCAATAAAATGACTTTTGACGGATATGTACATCTCAACGGAATCATCCTTGCCGGCATCCTTACTGACTTTTACCGCGACTACCACCGGAACTACAACTGGGGGTCGGGATTTTCCATCAAGGCCGCGCTAAACTGGGCGCTTTCAGACAAAAGCTGGAATGTCCGCCTCGCCAATCAGCACTACCGCATTTATACCTGGAGTGGCTACGACCCCCAGTACGACTGGTCGCTTACACCTGAAGGGAAACCTGTCGACGTCCAGGGAAACCAATCACGGTCGTCGTTCAACCACTTCGAGTTCTCGGCCTCGCGCAGGATTTGGAAAAGCCTCTATCTCACCGGAGGCATAGATTTCTATGCACGCACCACACACTACGCCGACATGAAAGTCACCTTTGAGGGCGCTACAACCTATACCCCTATAATTACCAGCAAACAGATTGGCGCACACATTATGTTGACGTATCGTTTATGATATCTGAGGCCGGAGCTGAGTTGGGGATGAGTAGGGAAAATGCCCGGTTTGGCTCGGCATGATTTGGAGCCGACTGACATCTGAGACTGTGTAACTCCGGGTATTACGATGTGCTACGCAAAAAAAAGCTAAATGGGGCGGTTTTATGGCTCGTAAGTGATGGTTTTTTAGTAATTTTGCCCGTTAGTACGCACTGTCGGCGCACTCATTATCACCGCGCATCTTGGAAACGAAGACACCAAACAGCACCGAAAAGCCCAAAATCAAGCGTCTGTCGCTGACCTACAGGATTTTGCGAGCCATCATCGTGACATTGACAGCCTTTGTCACGCTGGTGCCTGTGGGCCTTTACGTCGCCCTGTCTACGCCGTGGGCACAGGAAAAGATGCGTGAGGTGGCCCAGAAAGAGCTTAGCAACGCCATGGGCACCGAGGTCACCATAGGACGCGTCGACTTTGCCCCGTTCAACCGCATACGCGTCACCGACATCGCCGTGACCGACGACAACGGCGTCAAAGCCGTCAAGGCCGCCAACATCGCCGCCCGCTTCGAACTGATACACTTCCTGAAAACGCGCCGCATCGTCATCGACTACGCGGCCATAGACGGCCTCGATGCCTCGCTGTACCGCAAGACGGCCTCATCACCGCTCAACATCGCGAAGATTATCGAAAAGCTCACGCGCAAAGAGCCCAACAAGCCCCCCTCCCGTTTCAACCTCGCAATCAGCACCGTCCTCATCGACGAGTCGTCGGTGCGCTACGACATCCTCGATGCCCCGCGCTGCCCGGGCCGGTTCGACCCGCGCCACCAGGCTTTCTCCGACATCAAACTCGCCGCATCGCTGCCCAAACTGCGCAACGACACCGTGACGGTGAACCTTGACCAGCTGTCGCTGCGCGAGCAGTCGGGCCTCGATGTCCGCAGCCTGCGCGCCAATGTCCTCTATACCCCTACCCGACTGGCCGTCAAAAGTTTCGACCTCATGCTGCCGCAGTCGCACATCGCTATGGCTGACATTGCACTCGGATACAAGAACCCCAAAGAGATTGCCAAGGCCATCACCGACGGCAACATCCGCGTCGCCACCGAGGGCGAGAACTACATCACCCCCGCCGACCTTGCGCCGTTCGTGCCCGCGCTGAAAAATATTCCCGGCCGACACTACCTCAGCATCGACGTCACCGGCAACCGCGACAGGCTCAACATCGGAGAGTTGAAAATAGAGAATCCGCAGAACGGACTCCTTGCCGACATCACCGGCGCTCTCTCAGGCCTCAGCCACGGCGCCGACAGCATCTCAGCCAAGGACCTCGCCGTCCGGCTCCGCCTTATGCCGGGCTCGACCGACTGTGTGACCGCCTTTGTCCCCGACCGCAAGGCGCCCGGACTGAGTAATATCCTGCGCAGCCTCGGCAAGGTCAGCCTCTCGGCAAAAGCCAACGGCCGCCTCTCGGGATTTGACGCCACCGCCGACATCCGTACCTCCGTAGGCGACATCGTCGCTGACGCCTCCGGCTCACTAATAAACAAACGCTGGACACTGTCCGCCGGTTTCGACGGCACGAACCTGCGCCCCTCGGCTATCATGCAGAAAGGCGAACTCGCCAAACTCGAATACATCAGCCTCAGCGGGACCTTCGACGGCAGCTTCGGCGGAGGCCGCGCCCTTACCGGCGATGCCGGAGTGACTGTGACAAGCGCCGTCTTCAACGGCTACAACTTCAGCGACATCGACGCCGAGCTGTCCCTCGCCGCCGACAAGACTTTCAAAGGCATGCTCGCCATGGGCAATGCCGCCATAGCCGACGTCATCGGCTCCGCCAACCTTGAGTTTGAGGGCGGCTACGGCGCCAAACAGCACTGGCTGCGCACTACGGCAAACCTCAGGAACCTCGCCCTCGCGCCTCTCGGCGTAAAAGGCAAATACGAGTCGTACCGCCTTACCGCCGACATCGAAGCCGACCTCCACGGCACGGTCACGAAGTGGATAAACGGCTATGCCGACATCTCCGGTCTCAGCTTCACCGGCGACGGCAAGGCGCTAAGCATACGCAAGTTCCGCGTGGAGACGGACAACGTGCACCATCCCAACATCGTCAGCATCGAAAGCGATTTCCTGAACGGACGTCTCCAGGGCAACATCAACCTGGGCACACTGCCCGCCCAGGCCCGCGACCTCTTTGCGCGCGCCATGCCCGTCTTCGCCGACAACAGCCGCAGCGCACTCGCGGCTTCGGGCCCCGACAACGATTTCCATTTCGAGTTCCGCATCGCCGATGCCGAGAACCTCACCAACTTCCTGGGGCTTCCCGTCGACATCATCTACCCCGTCACCATCGACGGAGCATTCTCCAACTCGGACGGCACGGCCAACGTCACCGTCGACGCCCAGTACCTGCAGCAGAGCGACAAAATTATCGAGAACACCACCCTCCAGGCCTCGCTGACACGCGACGACGGGCGCGGCATAATCTACGCCACAACGACCTTCCCCACCCAGAAGGGCGTGATGACGGTGAATGCCGGAATAACGGCTTCGGACAACCGCATCGACAACAAACTCGACTGGCAGATTGAGCGCGAAAAACCTATCGGCGGTCTGCTGAGCATGTCAACGCTGATAGGGCGCGGCCAGGACGGCAATCTCAACGCCGACATCGCCATCAATACCAGCAAAATCACCTTCGGCGATGCGGAATGGACCATCGCTCCCGCCCGCGTGCTGATTTCGGACAAAACCGTCAACGTCGAGAACTTCGCCCTCACCACCGAGGGCCAGTCGGTGCGTATCGAGGGCTCGGCCGCCAACGACAGCGACTCGCAGCTGCGCCTCACAGTCGACAACCTCGAACTGATAAACATCTTCAAGACTCTCGACATCAACAACGCCCTCATCGGAGGACGCGCCACCGGCACGTTCTATGCCACACAACTGCTCAGCAAGACACCGGCGCTGTGGTGCAACGGCCTAAACGTCAAGAACATCTCGTACAACGACTGCGTGATGGGCGAGGCCAATATCGACGCTCACCTCGACAACGAACGCAAGGCCTTCCACCTGGACGCCGTCATAGACGGCCCGGACAAAAACCGCTCGCGCATCGACGGTGACATCCTTTTTGCCGGTGCCCTCGACATGAATTTCAACGCAAAGCACATCCCCGTGGGCTTCATGAAACCCTTCATGAGTGCCTTCGCCGACGACCTTACGGGCTATGCCTCCGGTTACGCCCGCCTATTCGGCACGTTCCAAGATATCGACCTTGAGGGCGAAGTCTTCGCCGACAGCCTGGGTCTGAAACTCGGCTTCACCAACACATGGTATTACGCCACCGACAGCGTGCACATACGCCCGGGCGTAATCGACCTCAGGAACATCACCCTGCGCGACCGTTACGGCAACACGGCCATGCTCAACGGTTATGTGCACCACCAGTGCTTCCACAGGCCGGACTTCGAATTCCGCATCACCGACGCCCGCAAACTCCTCGTCTACGACGTCACGCCCAAACTTAGCCCAATATGGTACGGCAAGGTTTTCGGCAACGGCACGGCGCACATCAAGGGCAAGCCCGGCATTGTAGACATCAACGTGGCCATGGCCACCACCGAAGGCTCGACTTTCACCTTCGTCCTAAGCGACGACGAGGAGGCCGACGAATACAACTTCATCACCTTCCGCGACAGGACTCCGCAAAAGGCCGTCGACACCATCATGGCCTCGGCGAACACACTGCCGAAGGCCGTGCTCGAGTACCGCGAGCGCATGCGCGCACGCAACGCCGTCCGCGACCTTCCCACGGCATACAACATGGACATCCAGGTGGATGTCACTCCCGTAGCCCGCGTGATAATCGTTATGGACCCCATAGGCGGCGACGAAATCAAGGCCAACGGCACCGGCGACATGCGCCTGACCTACAACAACACGGGCAACGAACTGCACATGTACGGCACATACGTCATCGACCGCGGAAGCTACAACTTCACCCTCCAGGACATCATCCGCAAGGACTTCACCATCAACCAGGGCAGCTCAATCAAGTTCACCGGCGACCCCTATGCGGCACGTCTCGACATCAACGCGACATACAATGTCAACGCCAATCTCAGCGACCTTGACGAGAGCTTCCTGCAGGACAAGGACCTCAACCGCACTACCGTACCCGTCAGCGCCGTCCTCATGGCCAGCGGCGACATGCGCCAGCCGGACATCCGCTTCGACCTCGCCTTCCCCACCCTCAACAGCGACGTCTACCGCAAGGTGCGCTCCATCGTCTCCACGGAGGAGATGATGAACCGCCAGATTATCTACCTCCTCGCCCTCAACCGCTTCTACACGCCCGAGTACATGTCGACCACCAAGGGCAACGAGCTGTTCTCGGTGGCCTCGTCCACCATCGCCAGCCAGCTCAGCGGCATGCTGGGCAAGCTCAGCGAGAACTGGAGCATCGCCCCCAACCTCCGCAGCGACCGCGGCGACTTCTCGGACGTGGAGTTCGACGTCGCCCTGTCCTCGTCGCTGCTCAACAACCGCCTGCTCTTCAACGGCAACTTCGGCTATCGCGACAAATCGCTCAACACCAACCAGTTCATCGGCGACTTCGACATCGAATACCTCCTCAACCGCAGCGGCTCGGTCCGCCTCAAGGCCTACAACCGCTACAACGACCAGAACTACTACCTGCGCACCGCCCAGACCACCCAGGGTGTCGGCATCGTCTACAAGCGCGACTTCGACAACATGTTCGGCTTCCTCCGCCACCGCAAAAAACGCAAACCCGAAGACACCAAAGAGAACAAAGAAAAAGGCGACACCTCCATCCCCACCGATACCATTCCATCCGCCCCCGCCGACTCAATTCCCGCCAACTCAACTCCCGGCGCTCCCCTCCAGCCCGAGCTCACCCCCGACGGCAATACCCTTATCTTCCGCACCAAAGACAAGCACTAAAATCCCCCACACAGATTTGGAGCCATAAAATCCCATTTTATTCAATTCAAACGTTGTATTGAATAAAAATGCCATATTTTATTCAACACAGTGAATAAAATCAGGAATACGTGACAAAACTTTGCCGGGATAGATTTGTTTTTAATTATAAAACATCATATCTTTGCAATATAAATGATATCACTATGAATATAGCACTTGAAAAGAAAGCCCATGTGTTCCGTCTGCCGGTCAGTCTGCTGGAGAAGCTGAAGGAGCTGGCCCGGAAAGACCGTCGCAGCCTCAACAATTATGTTGAGTGCCTGCTGCTCGATGCAGTATACAACGAGCCCAACGAGGAAACGCTCGCCTCTTTAGAGGAAGCCAAAGCCGGCCACCTCGAGGGTCCCCTCGATACATCCAGCGTGGAAGCCATGCTTAAATCCATGAATTTATGAAAGAGCTTCGCTATACGCGACAATTCAAAAAAGATTTAAAACGATACCTCAATCAGCCGAAGAAGCTTGAAGAACTGAAAACAGTTCTCAATCTACTTCGCAACGAAATTCCCCTGCCGGAAAAATACCGACAGCATATCCTCAAAGGAGAATATTCCGGCTGCCTTGAATGTCATATCGAAGGCGGTTATCTCTTAATCTGGTTTGACGAGGGAAGCGATACCATTGCTTTATTCAGGCTTGGCTCCCACTCTGAATTATTTAAGAATTAAACACTTATTATAACCCAAACTTTCGGTGAGCAACCACTTTCAAATGGCAATTTTCAAATTTTTGGGAGAAAGGTTGCATGGGTGAAAAATTCTTGTTACCTTTGCATCCGCAAACCACGCCATATGATGGTACCTTGGCCGAGTGGTGAGGCATCGGTCTGCAAAACCGAGCACAGCAGTTCGATTCTGCTAGGTACCTCAATAAGCTGCCCACAACGGGCAGCTTTTTTATTTGCCCATAGGTACCGCATTTTAGTCAAAATGGCTTGTGGCGGGGATGGGGATTGATAAATTTTGCGTAAATTTGTCGAGATTTACCGTATTATCCACATAGGGCGAGCATCACCGTCCAATATACGAGTTATCCATTTGTCCGAAGAAATCAGTATGAAACGTAGGCTTGCAGCAGTATTTGCCGTTATGGCTCTGGCCGTCATTGCGACGGGCAGAGGGCATGCCTTGTCGTTTGCGCTCGACTCGATTGCCGAGTGGGGCAAGTTTCCGCGGTTCTGCGTCAAGACATACCGGTGGGGCGACAAATTCTTCAACTCATTCGACTCGGCATACGTCGAGGGCACGGGCTACAAGTTCAACATCAAGACCAAGAGCGAGCTGTGGAAGGACTCATACATCTTCTCACTGCCCGAAAACTACCGCATGCACATGTCGTCCGAATTCAACATGTCTGGTGGCTTCCATGTCTCATATTTAGCCGTTTCGTTAGGCTACGACTGGAACATCGGCAAACTCATGGGTATCGGCAACACATCCCGCAAAAAGCTCAACTTCGCCTTCAACTGCGCCCTGCTCACCGGCGAATTTTACTGGACGAAGAACGATGTTGGTACAAACATCCTCTCGTATGGCGTCAAAGGTCACGAGACAAGCAGCAACATCCCCTTCACCGGCATCGACACCGACATCTTCGGCTTCGACATGTACTATTTCATCAACAACAAACGGTACAGCCGCGGCGCCGCCTTCAACTACAGCAAGGTGCAGAAGCGCAGCCAGGGGTCGTGGTTTGTCGGCTTCTCCTACTGGATGCAGAATTTCGACTTCACCTTCGCCGAACTTCCGCAGAAAATCCTGGACGGACTGCCCAAGGAATGGGCCGACAACGACTACCAGTTCAATATGCACAACAACAACTACGCAGTACGTTTCGGCTATGCCTACAACTGGGTCTTCCACCGCCACTGGGTCGCCGCCGTCTCCGAGAGCCCCGTCCTCGGCTTCAAGCACGGCACTATCAACCACGGCGACAAACGCGTCACGCCCTCGATATACAACCACGCCGAAGTTTCGGTTGTATGGACCAACAAACGCTGGTTCGCCGGACTGATAATGTCAGCCGAGAACGGCATTTTCTACGACAAGAAGCAGATGCTCATCAACTCCATCTTCAACTTCGAACTCTCCGCCGGCTACCGCTTCAACCTATGGTAAAACCCCGTCGCCACCACCCCGAAAGCCATCCTTAAAAACCGCCCCTGATACCTGAATAACGATGAAAGTACAGACAATGAACGATGACATGCTTGCCCGCGCCTGCCAGAGGCTCGAGCGCCTGGTGCTTCAGCACGGCTGGAAACCCGACGCCGTCGTCGGCATAGCCAGCGGAGGCGCCGTGGTGGCCCGCAGGATGTTTGTCGGCGTCCCCCATGCCGTCGTCGACTGCCGCCGCCCGGGCTCGGACACCAAAGACCGCTACCCGCGCCTTATGGCCGCCGTCCGCCGCTCGCCCCTGTGGGTGCGCGACGGCCTGCGCATGCTCGAAGCGTGGGCATTAGGCCGCAAGAGCGAGCACGAGGTCACCGAGCCGCAGTTTGCGGATGGAGCGGCGCAGACCCTTGCCGATGCCGTCTTCATCCTCATCGTCGATGACGCCTGCGACTCGGGGAGCACCCTCCGCGCCGTCATGGACGCTGTCCGCAAAATCAGCCCCGAACGTGTGGTCATCAAAACCGCCGTCATCACTACCACCACCTACCGTCCCGTCGTCAGCCCCGACTTCTCGCTATACCGCAACCGCACCCTCATCCGCTTCCCATGGTCAAAGGACATGAAATAAAGGCATTGATGGCTGTCGACCTCGATGGTACCCTGCTGCGGGGCAACTCCCTGCATATCTTCGCCGTCTGCTCGCTGCGCGACGCCCTGCGCCACGGCAGGATGACCCAGGCGGCCACGGTGGCGGGATGGCTCGCCCTGCGGCGCCTGCGTCTGTGCCCGCACACACGCATGAAGTGGGCGATAATAGGGGCTACAGCAATAACCCCGTCATTCAAAGCGGATTTTGTGCACAAAATCCACACCTCCATCAACCCACGGGTCAAGGTGCTGATAGACGAGCGCCGAAACCGGGGTTGGACAGTCCTCCTGGCCACCGCCGCCGCCGACCTATACGTGCCATGGATATGGGACGGCCCCTACGTCGCCACCCGCACCGCCGGCAACCCCTCGCACACCGAATGCCGCGGCGAGGAGAAGTTGAAGGCTGTCATGGCATACGCCGACAACAACGGCCTGACACCTACTGCAATAGTCACCGACCACCATGACGACCTGGCCCTGCTTACGGCCCCCTTTGCCGAGCGCATCCTCGTCAGCCCGTCCGCCCGGACCCTCCGCGCGATAAAAGACGCCGGCATAACCATAGACACGCTGATAGAACACTGAAACGCAGAACCCGCAGCACATTTACTTTGTTAATCAGAGACACCTCTTCAATTCCACCGATATGAACGAACAAGAGCGAATAAAACAGCTCCGCGACGAGCTTAACCGCCACAACTACAACTATTACGTGCTCAACCGGCCCGAAATCTCGGACCGGAAGTTCGATATGCTCATGCACGAGCTGGAAGACCTCGAAAAGCGCCACCCCGAGATGGACGACCCGCTGTCGCCCACGCGCCGCGTCGGTTCGGACCTTACCAAAGGCTTCGTCCAGATACCGCACGTCTACCCCATGCTCTCGCTTGCAAACACATACTCGGTGGAGGAGGTGGACCAGTGGGTCGACCGCGTGGAGAAGGCCCTGCCCGGCGAGAAAGCCGTGATGGTGGGCGAGCTGAAGTTCGACGGCTCGGGCATATCCCTCATCTATGAACACGGACGCCTGCTGCGCGCCGTCACCCGCGGCGACGGCACCCACGGCGACGATGTCACCGCCAACGTCAAGACCATCAAGTCAATCCCCCTCACCCTGCGCGGGTCGGGATGGCCCGATTTCTTTGAGATTCGCGGCGAGATTGTCATGCCCTGGAAGTCGTTCGAGCGACTCAACGCCGAGCGCGCCTTCAACGAGGAGCCGCTCTTCGCCAACCCTCGCAACGCCGCCGCCGGCACTCTCAAGACACAGAACCCCGCCGAGGTGGCCAGGCGCGAGCTGGACTCGTACCTGTACTACCTCCTCGGCGACAACCTCCCCTACGACAACCATTACGACAACATGATGGCCGCCAAGTCGTGGGGCTTCAAGGTCAGCGACGCCATGACGCTGCTCTACAGCATCAACGACGTCGACCGCTACATCACTCACTGGGACACCGCCCGCAAGGAGCTGCCCGTAGCCACCGACGGCCTCGTCTTCAAGATCAACTCGCTGCGCCAGCAGCTCAACCTCGGCTTCACCGCCAAGAGCCCCCGCTGGGCCATCGCCTACAAGTTCAAGGCCGAGAGGGCGCTGACACGCCTTCGCTTCGTGTCGTTCGACGTAGGCCGCATGGGCATCATCACCCCTGTCGCCAACCTCGAGCCGGTGCTCCTCTCCGGCACCATCGTCAAGCGCGCCAGCCTCCACAACGAGGACATCATGCGCCAGCTCGACATCCACGAGGGCGACATGCTGTACGTCGAAAAGGGCGGCGAAATCATTCCTAAAATCACCGGCGTCGACACCGGCCAGCGCCAGCCCGGCGCACCGGCCGTGCAGTTCGTCAGCCACTGCCCCGCCTGCGGCACCCCCCTCGTCCGCGCCGAGGACCAGGCGGCATGGGTCTGCCCCAACAAATGGGGATGCCAGCCGCAGATTACCGGACGTGTAGAGCATTTCGTCGGCCGCCGCATGATGGACATCGACGGCATAGGCGAGGAAATCTCGGAGGTGCTCTTCGCCACCGGTCTCGTCACCAACATCGGCGACATTTACGACCTGACAAAGGACAAGCTGATGAACCTCGAACGCTTCGGCGAAAAGTCCGCCGAGCGCATCCTCGAAGGCATCGAACAGTCCAAGACAGTCCCCTTCGACCGCGTCGTCTACGCCCTCTCCATCCCCTACGTCGGCGAAACCACGGCCAAAAAGGTTGCCCGCGCCGCCGGTGACATCGACCGCCTCATGTCCATGACGCAGACCGAGCTGGAGGGAATCGAGGACGTGGGCCCGCGCATTGCCGAGAGCATCATCGAATACTTCGCCGCCCCCGTCAACCGCGAAAACATCGAGCGCCTCCGCGCCGCCGGTGTGCAGATGTCCATGCCCGAGTCAGCCACGCAGCAGCTCAGCAACGCCCTCGAAGGCAAGACCGTCGTGGTCAGCGGAGTCTTCTCGCACCACAGCCGCGATGAATACAAAGCCCTCATCGAGGCCCACGGCGGCAAAAACGCCGGTTCCATCTCCAAGAAGACCGGCTTCGTCCTCGCCGGAGAGAACATGGGCCCCGCCAAACTCGAAAAAGCCACCAAGCTCGGCATCCCCATCCTCTCCGAAGACGACTTCCTCCGTCTCATCGGCGAAACCCAAGGTTAGCGGGCCCAGCCCTGCCCATTGGACATTTTTTCCGCCCTTTCAGCTGCGTTAATCCCAAATAGTTTAACGCGGCTGTCCCAAATTGTACATACCTCTGTACATCAGGGAATTGTTGCTTACGCCTATCGCATTTCTCAAGGCAGATTTTTATTGTCAATATCACTGCAATGTGCTAATTTTGCATGAAAATATCGCGCAATAAAAACTCAAACAAATCAGAATAAGGCAAGGATGGCACAGTTCCGTATATTATTGGCTGTTATCGCACTCGCGGGAACATTTTCATTACGTGCCCAGCAGGCACACAATGCCGTTTTGACCGAGTCAGCCATCCGCAGCATGTATATCGAGTATCCGGACAGCTGCCTGGGGCTTCTGGAGAGGGCGCATAAAGGGCAGATGCGGACGGACATTCCGGGGTTCAGGATTGAGACGCTGCGGGCAATGTGCTACGAAATCAAGGGCAACTACCCCGCCAAAGAGGCTTGCCTGAGGCGCCTGCTGCAGAACGACTCGGTGCGGAACAATGCCGAGCGGAAGCTGTCCGCCACCGTCATGCTGGCCGGGGTCCTCGACCGTGAAAACCGCTACAGCGAGGGCATCGAGGCCTGCCGTCAGGCCATAGACCTGGCCCGCAGACTCGAGCGCAAGAAGGATGAGGCCGAGATGCTGTCCACCATGGCACGCATCAGTGCCGGCATGAAGAACGATGCCGACGCCGACAGATATTTCCGTCAGGCCGTGGCTATTCTGCAAGAAACAAAGGACGTGCGCGACATGGCCTTCCTCTCTACCATCTACGGCGAGATGATGACCTTCCTTATCGACACGGACCGCCCCAAAGAGGCTCTGGAGACTGCCCGCAAACGCGAGTCGCTTATCGGCAGGATGAGCAAAATGCCCGGTCCGCCGCCCGGATACATCGACCAGCAGTACGGTTTCCTCTACGCCAAGATGGCGCTCCTGCTTGCCAATCAGGGACAAGCCAAAGAGGCCACCGCCATTTACAGAAAATACAAGGCGCTCGACTTTGCCCGCAGCTACATCGGACGCTCTTACATAGTGCCCTATCTGCTTGCCGCCAAGCGTTACAGCGAGGTACTCGAAAACAACAGCGACTGCCTGCGCGAGTACCCCGGCGACACAATCAGCTATGACTACCTGGCCATGCTGTAGAACCAGGCCGCCGCATACCGCGGCACAGGCAAATACCAGCTTGCCGACGCGTACATGCAGCGCTGCTACACCGTTCAGGACAGTATAAGCCGACGCGAGGCCGACGGCAAGGCAAGCGAGAATGCCGCCAAATTCAACGCCGAAGAGAAAGAACGCCAACTCGCCGACAAGGCCGCCGCCGAAAAGAGGAAGAACACAATCCGTATTATAGGCTCGCTGGCCGCAGTGGCGCTGCTGTTGCTGTTCCTGCTGATTTTATTCCGCTACCGCCGCCGTGCAAAACAGGAATGCGGCGACCATACCCAAATTTCAGATAAACCGACAGCTCCAACGGACAGCGAAGATATGAAAAAAAACGAGGCTACCGCCGAAACCGACAAAGATTACCTGGCCTTCAGGCAGATGGAGGCGATGATTGTTGAAAAAGAACTGTTCCTGAATCCCCGCCTCGGAAGGGAGGACATCGTCAAGGCCACCGGCATCGGCAGGAACACAATAGCTCCGATAATCCGCAAATGCTCGGGATGTGTCAACCTCAACGATTACATCAACCGCCTTAGGCTCGAACATGCCGTAAAACTCATGAAGAGCAACCGCCTCTACGCCATCGACTCCATCGCCGAGTCCTCCGGATTCAACAGCCGCAGCACCTTCTACCGCGCCTTCCAGAACGTCTTCGGCATGTCACCCCTGCAGTACCTCGAAATACAGAAAAAAGAGAACGCTGACAGCGACAACCGGCAAAATCCTCCCGAACAATAACACTGCAACAATACCAATCATTAAAATCATAAAATCATTATCAGCCATCCTTCTGTCATACCTGACTTTGGCGGCTCCGGCGCTGAACGGATGCAGCGACGAGCTCAAACCAGACATCGACATCCCCGAACTGCCATCGTTACCCGCCGAAGATGCCGTAACGACAACCATGAAGACAAGAATCTCGGCATCCAAGGCAAGCCGGAGACGGTGAAATACTATCTCCACCTCAACAACCGTCCCGTCGAGCTCTACAAAAACTCTCACATGCGCTCCATCGTCATCACCTCCAAAGGCTCGGTCTACTGGGAATCAGAGTGATATAACAAGATGACCGGATGACATAATCCTCGGTCTAACTTCTTCCGTGAAAGAGGGTGTGTCAAATTGCGGGAATTTAATGATGTAGGGACATCGCTTTGC
>JBJFEE010000063.1:0-18240 GCA_051890455.1 Muribaculaceae bacterium | reverse complement strand
GCGCTCCGCTGACCCGGCGGGCTTTTTTATAGACATACCAACCGTTTGGGCGGTTCGGGTGTTTTTATTCTGTTGACAATTACATATACTGACTGCTATGGCTGTTTTTTATGCGGCGAAGAAGACGCTGAAAAACTATATGAATGGCGGCACTGTGCTCATGGCGGCAACGGTGCTGGCCCTTATCTGCTGTAATATTCCTTTTACAAGGCAGATCTACGAAAACCTATGGTCACACGAGGTGATACTGCAGATTGGAGACTTCAATCTGTTCAGTCATCATGGCGAGCCTATGTCCATCATGGCTTTCATCAACGATGCGATGATGGCGATATTTTTCTTTACCGTAGGACTCGAAATCAAGCGTGAGATTCTCGTCGGCGAGCTTTCCAACGTCAGGAATGCCATGCTGCCTATCATCGCTGCTATAGGCGGTATGCTTGTCCCCGTGACAATTTACTGGCTCATGGACCACAACACGGAGTACGCAAACGGCATGGCTATCCCGATGGCTACGGATATCGCGTTCTCGCTGGGCGTGCTGTCGATGCTGGGCAAGCGCGTGCCTATAGGTCTGATGGTCTTTCTGACGACATTAGCCGTAGCCGACGATATCGGCGGCATACTTGTGATCGCCCTTTTCTACAGCACCGATATAAACGTCAATCTCCTGCTTATATCCGCCGGATTGCTCATACTTCTGGCGCTTGGCGGCAAGGTCGGCATCCAGTCCAAACTCTTTTACGGTTTACTTGGAGTGGGTGTGTGGTTCTGCTTTCTTAATGCGGGCATACATCCAACCATCGCGGGTGTCCTTATTGCCTTCTGTGTACCAGCAAAGCCGCTATACGCCCCGGCAAAGTACATCAAGAGCATCCGCCGCAACATCATGCACTTTTCGATGGAGGACGATGAGAAACTGAACAAAAAATCTATTCTGAACAAATATCAGATGAACTGGCTGAAGGAAATCGAGTCGTCGTCCGATAAAGTCATCTCTCCTCTGCAGGACATGGAAGACTCGCTGCACCCGCTTGTCAATTACCTCATCGTGCCTATCTTTGCCTTCGCCAACGCCGGAATTTTCTTCGGAGACATGGAGATTGGCCAGCTTTTCCACGGCCTCGCGCCGTCGATTATCGTGTCGCTGATAGTGGGCAAGTTCCTGGGCATCTTCCTGTTCTCGCTTCTGACGATTAAACTCCGGTGGGCGCCGATGCCCAAGGGCGCGACATGGGGCAGCCTGGCTTCGGTATCGGTGCTGGGCGGTATCGGTTTCACCGTCTCGCTGTTCATAGCCGGACTGTCGTTCGGGTCTGCCGACCCTGTGATGAGCGAATTGCTCAACGACGCCAAATTGGGTATCCTTGTAGGCTCGTTGCTGGCCGGAGTCCTGGGATATGTGCTTCTGCACATCACGCTGCCCAAGGGCAAGGTAGCCGAGGAAGACGACTGAGGCGCTTTGGCGTTGAGGAATAAATTGTCTATCTTTGCAACAAAGCAAATCCAATGGCAAAAGATAAAAAAGGCGGCAAAGGCGCCGCCAAAACCAACGCCGTGCGCCTGCTGGAGAGGGCTGGCGTGCACTTCGGACTCCACGAGTACCCCGTTGACGAGGAGCACCTGGAGGCGCAGCATGTGGCCGACGAACTCGGCCAGGATATCAACCGTGTATTCAAGACAATCGTTCTCAAGGGCGAGCGCACCGGACATTTTGTCTGCGTCGTCCCCGGCAACAGCGAAATTGACCTCAAAAAGGCCGCACGTGCCGCCGGTGACAAGAAGGCGGACCTGATACATGTAAAGGAGTTGCTCGGCCTCACCGGATACATCCGCGGCGGCTGCTCGCCCGTGGGCATGAAAAAGCCCTTTCCGACGTTTTTCCACACTACGGCGCTCAATTTTGATGCCATCTTCGTCAGCGCGGGACAGCGCGGGTTGCAGATGGAGGTAAACCCTGAGGCGCTTATCGCATACGTCGGCGCCACTGTGTGCGACCTCACCAAGGACGCCGAGTGACGGCCCAACCGGTAAATTTAAAACGCAATAACAAACCTCAAAACACGGCAATATGGCGGCATCCAACACTTTCGGAACGATTTTTACACTGACATCCTTTGGCGAAAGCCACGGTTCCGCCATCGGCGGTGTGGTGGACGGCATGCCCGCCGGCGTGTTTATAGACGAGGAGTTTATGCAGGCGGAGATGGACCGCCGCCGCCCGGGCTCGTCCGAGCTGACGACCTCGCGCTGCGAGGCTGACCGTGTGCACATTCTTTCGGGCGTTTTCGAGGGTGTCTCGACCGGCGCTCCAATCGGCTTTGTCATCGGAAACACTTCGCAGCGCTCTTCTGACTACGAAAATATGCGGCACGTCTTCCGCCCCGGACATGCCGACTACACATATTATGCCAAATACGGCATCCGCGACCATCGTGGAGGCGGCCGTTCGTCGGCCCGCGAGACGGCAGTGCGGGTTGCTGCCGGAGCGCTGGCCAAAATGGCACTTGGAGCCTCCGGAATTACCGTCGAGGCCTGGGCATCGCAGATTGGCACGGCGAAGCGCGACGGACAGGGGCCTCTTACCGATGAGATGCGCTCTCAGATTCTGGAGGCGCGCAGTCAGGGCGACACACTCGGCGGCATCGTCTCGTGCCGCATCAGCGGCTGTCCCGCCGGATTGGGTGACCCCGTTTTCGGCAAGCTGTCGGCAAAACTGGCTTCGGCGATGCTGAGCGTCAACGCAGCGCATGGCTTTGACTACGGCCTGGGCTTTGACGGGGCGGCGAAGCGGGGTAGCGAGGTCGTGGACAACTGGGTTCCGTGTGACGATGACACACGGGGCATAAAGACCATCGCCAATAACTCCGGAGGCATTCAGGGCGGCATCTCCAACGGCGAGCCCATAGAGTTCCGCGTTGCCTTCAAGCCCGTGGCAACGTTGCTGCAGGATGTCGGAACCGTTGACGATGAAGGTAATGCAGCCATTCTGCACGCTCGCGGAAGGCACGACCCGTGCGTGGTTCCCCGTGCCATCCCCGTTGTGGAGGCGATGGCCGCGATGGTGGTGCTGGACGCATTGCTGCTGAACAGGGCTGCCCGTATCTGACAGAATTATGGACGGCGTGTATAAGGACTACAGTCAGTATCTTGCCGGACGTTTTACCGGCAAAGTGCAGAAAATCAGTATCAACGCCGGAAGCAACTGTCCAAACCGCGACGGCACTATTGGCCGCGGCGGATGTCTGTACTGCGATAATGCCGCCTTTGTTCCGGGCTATGTCGAGGCCTCGGAGCCGGTGGCGGAACAACTGAGAAAAGGTATCGCCTTTTTTGCACGCAAATATCCGGCGATGCGCTATCTGGCGTATTTCCAGGCCAATACATCGACAAATACCTCTGCCGGGATTTTTCTTGAGCAGGTACGTGAGGCAACAGGTGTCGAGGGTGTCGCCGGAATTGTAGTCGGCACCCGTCCCGATTGTGTTTCCGATGTGCTCCTCGACCGGCTCGCAGCTGTCAACAAGGAAGTTATGCCCGTCATCATGGAATATGGCGCCGAGAGTTCGCACGACGATACGCTCACGCTTATAAACCGCGGCCATTGCTGGAGCGATACCGTAAGGGCAGCCGAAGCTACGGCACAGCGCGGTTTGGACGTGGGCGTGCACCTGATTATGGGCCTGCCGGGCGAGACGGAGGAGATGATGATGGAGACCATTGACCGGGTAAATGCGTTGCCGGTGTCAAGCGTGAAACTTCACCAGTTGCAGATAATCCGCGGGACGGCCCTCGCCCGGCTGTACGAGCGGCAGCGGAGAGGCGAGAAAACGGCTTTTCCGCCGATAACTCTCTTTGGCAAAGAAGAATATGCCGAGTTGTGCGTGCGAATTGTGCGCCGTCTGCGCTCCGACATCGCCATCGACCGATTTGTGTCATCGGCCCCCGCGTCATTGCTCGTCGCCCCCTGCTGGGGTATTAAAAACCACGAATTTACGGCACTCGTGCGTGCCCGGCTGGCAAAAAGCGATGAATAGGCCGGAAATAAGGGCTGTTTTTTTTACAAATATTTTGTGGATAATAAATTAGTTTGTAACTTTGCACCGCTTATCGGGCTGCGGGTTCTCCTGCTGCCCTGCTATCAATGTCAATAATAAAAAACAATAAAACCAATAATCAAAAATGATCATCGTACAAGTTAAAGAAGGCGAGAACATCGAGCGCGCTCTCAAGAAATTCAAACGTAAATTTGAAAAAACCGGTATCACCAAAGAACTGCGTGCCCGCCAGGCATTCCAGAAGCCTTCAGTCACCAACCGCAAGAAGATGATGAAGGCCGTCTACGTTCAGCACCTGCGTAACGTCGAGGAATAATCCTCCCCCTCCTTCACCAACTTGTAAAAGGCGTTGCTCCCACCCGGGATCGGCGCCTTTTGCGGTAAAAGGCTGACCGGTGGGCCCATGTTATTCATGTTATTAATGCCACGGCCGGTACTCCTTTAAATTCCGATATTGTTTGTAAATTTGGAAAGTCCAATCTTAAAATCTAATCCGATTGAAATGAAGATGATGAGAAAAGTTGTTATGGCTGCTGTCGCCGCTGTGGCGTGGACATTGACGGCAATGGCTGATGTGCCTGTGTATCTTGATGACAGTAAGGATATTGAGGAGCGCGTCGAGGATGCGCTCCTGCGGATGACGCTGCAGGAAAAGATAAATATCATCCATGCGCAGTCCAAGTTCAGCGCGCCGGGCGTTCCGCGTCTCGGCATCCCCGAGCTATGGTGCACGGACGGCCCGATGGGGGTGCGTCCGGAGGTTCTGTGGGACGAGTGGCGCCAGGCCGGGTGGACCAACGACTCGTGCACGGCCTTCCCCTCGCTGACGGCGCTGGCTGCGACATGGAACCCCGAGATGGCGCTGCTGTACGGCAAGAGTATCGGCGAGGAGGCACGTTTCCGCAACAAGAGCGTGCTTCTTGGCCCCGGCGTAAATATCTACCGCACACCGCTCTGCGGCCGCAACTTCGAATACATGGGCGAGGACCCGTATCTGGCGTCGCGGATGGCGGTGCAGTATGTCAAAGGCGTGCAGAGCAATGGCGTCGCCGTCTGCGTGAAGCACTTCGCCCTCAACAACAACGAGATAAACCGTCATACATCCAATCCCATCGTCGACGACCGCACGCTATACGAAATCTATCTGCCGGCTTTTAAGGCCGCGGCCACCGAGGGCGGCGCATGGTCGTTCATGGGCGGATACAATCTTTTCCGCGGCGAGCACGCCAGCTACAACCCCGTGCTGATGAATGATATACTCAAGGGCGAGTGGAAATTTGACGGCGCCGTCATCTCGGACTGGGGCGCCGTTCATGACACCCGCACTGCCGTAACGGGCGGCCTGGACATGGAGTTCGGCACGTGGACAAACGGCCTCACCAAAGGCCGCTCGAATGCCTACGACAGCTATTTCTTTGCCAATCCGTACCGGCAGGGCATTGAGGACGGCACATACGACATTGCCACGCTTGACGACAAGGTGCGCCGCGTGCTGCGCCTGACCATGCGTACCGCCATGAACCGCAACCGGCCGTTCGGCGCCATGGGTTCGGATGAGCACATCGAAGCATGCCGCCGTATCGGGCAGGAGGGTGTCGTGCTGTTGCAGAACCGCGGAGGCATTTTGCCCATCGACCTTGCCCGTACGCCACGTATCGCCGTCATCGGCGAGAACGCCGTCAAGAAAATGATTGTCGGCGGCGGCTCGTCGTCACTGAAGGCACGCTATGAGGTCACGCCGCTCGAGGGCCTGCGCAACCGCCTGGGTGACAGCGCGACGGTGACTTTTGCCCGCGGTTATGTCGGCGACATCAAGGGCGAGTACAACGGTGTCGTCACGGGACAGGACCTCCGCGACGACCGCCCGGCCTCCGAGCTCATCGCCGAGGCCGTCAGCGTCGCCCGCGACGCCGACATCGTGCTGTTCTTCGGCGGGCTCAACAAGAGCAAGCATCAGGACAGCGAGGACTCGGACCGTCAGACTCTCTCGCTTCCATACGGCCAGGACGAGCTTATCGAGACACTTGCCGCCGCCAACCCCAATCTCGTCGTCATCAACATCAGCGGCACCGGCGTGGCGATGCCGTGGGTGAAGAAAGTTCCTGCAATCCTGCAGGCATGGTATCTCGGCAACGAAACCGGCAACGCGCTGGCATCCATCCTTCTGGGCGATGTCAATCCAAGCGGAAAACTCCCGTACACCTATTACGCCACCCTCGACCAGTGCGGCGCCCATGCCATGGGCGACTACCCCGGCACACCGTCGAAAGACGCCATGGGCAACGAGGTGATGGACATACGCTACAACGAAGGCATCTACATAGGTTACCGATATATCGATAAAAACCGTCTCAAGCCCACCTTCCCCTTCGGCCATGGCCTGAGCTACACGACCTTCAGCTACGGCAAGGCTCGAATAAACCGCACCGAAGGCACCGCCGACGACACCTTCACCATCACCGTTCCCGTCACCAACACAGGCACGCGCCGTGGGCAGGAGACAGTCCAGCTGTACATTTCCGACCTCAAATCCTCGCTCCCGCGTCCAGTCAAGGAACTCAAAGGCTTCAGCAAAGTCGACCTTGCCCCCGGCGAGACCCGCGACGTCACCTTCACCGTCACCTGCCCTGACCTCAGCTACTTCGATCCCGCCCGCCACGTCTGGGTCGCCGAGCCCGGTACCTTTACCGCCCACCTCGGCTCCTCCTCCGCCGACCTCCGCACCCAAGTCCGCTTCACCCTCCGCTGAAGCAATCAGAAAAAATGTTTCATGGGGGTGCGATATGTCGTTTCCCTTATAAATGACAGATTTACAAAGCATTCTACATAGCTTTGCAAATCTGTCATTGTGTATTTTGACGAGTGCTAAGACTGCAATTTAATTGGATGAAGGGGGAGGAGGTTGGGGTTGAAGAGGGAGAGGAGGGAACGGGCGGTGACGGGAGCGGGGGTGGGGGTGAGGCCGATGAGGTGGGCGAGGCGGCCGAGGAGGGCGTCGGGGGTGTAGCGGGCGCGGAGGGCGGACATTTCGAGGCTGCGGTCGCGTTTGCTGAGGCGGCGTCCGGTGGCGTCGGTGAGTAGGGGGATGTGGCCGTAGACGGGGGGCTCGTAGCCGAGGAGGCTGAAGAGGTGGATCTGCTGGGCGGCGCTGAGGAGGAGGTCGTCGCCGCGGATGACCTGAGTGACGCCCATGAGGGCGTCGTCGGCGACTACAGCGAGCTGGTAGGCCCAGGCGCCGTCGGCGCGGCGGAGGATGAAGTCGCCGCACTCGCTTGCAAGGTTTACGGACTGGTGGCCGCAGTGGAGGTCGTCGAACTCAACGGTTACATCGGGAACGTAAAGACGGGTGGCGGCGGGGTGCCCGTTTTCGGGTGCGCCTTTGCCGCCGAGGGCGGCTGGGCGGCACCGGCCGCTGTAGATGATGCGGCCGTCGGTCTGGTGGGGCGCCTGGGTGGCCATGATGTCGGCGCGGGAGCAGGTGCAGGGGTAGGTGAGGCCCAGGGCAGTGAGGCGGTCGAGGACGGACTGGTAGATTTCGCTGCGTCGGCTCTGGACGTAGGGGCCGTTGGGGCCGCGGTTTTCGGTGCCTCCCTCGTCCCAGTCGAGGCCGAGCCAGCGCAGGTCATCCTCAATCTGCAGGGCATATTCCATGCGCGAGCGCTGCGGGTCGAGGTCCTCGATGCGCAGGAGCCATGTTCCGCCCTGCGACTTGGCCCACAGCCAGGATAGGAGGGCGGCGTAGACGTTGCCGAGGTGCATGCGTCCGGTTGGCGAGGGGGCGAAGCGGCCTTTGACGGATTTCATGGGCGGGTGAGGATTTGTCCGGTCTGTGGGTCGAGGCGGAAGTCGGGGCTGCAGAAGGTGCTCTCGATGAGGCCGGAGACGCGCATCTCGGCGACGGGGAGGGTGTGGAGGTGCGGCGGCGCGATGAGGGCGATAGCGTCGGCGAGGGAGAGGGCGATGTCGAGCTCGTGTGTGGAGAATATGACGCATTTGCCGCGCTCGTGGGCGAGGCGCCGCAGGAGCAGGCACAGCTCGTAGCGGTTGGGGAGGTCGAGGAAGGACGTGGGCTCGTCGAGGAGGATTACGGGCGTGTCCTGGGTCAGGGCGCGGGCTATCATTATGCGCTGGCACTCGCCGTCACTCATGGTGTCCATCGTGCGCGAGGCAAAATCGTCCATGCCTACGGCGGCGAGCGAGTCGGCGACGACGGCGCGGTCGGCGTCGGTCATCGAGCCAATCCAGTTGGTGTAGGGTGCGCGTCCCATGGCGACGATGTCGGAGCAGCGCAGCGAGGGCACGCGCACGCGCTCGGTGCTGACAAAGGCCAGGGTGCGTGCTGTGGCGGCGGCGTCCATGCGGGCCATGTCGCGGCCGTCCACTTCGACGGTGCCGGAGGTGTGGGGTGCCAGCCCGGCTATGGCGCGCAGCAGCGTTGACTTGCCCATGCCATTGCGGCCCAGGAGCGCCACCAGCGTACCGGGGGCGAAGACGGCGTCGACGTCCGAGAGCAGCACGCGTTTGCCGTAGCCTATTCCGAAATTCTTCAGCTCAATCATTTGGTACGTAAGACTATCCATATTACTACCGGTACGCCCAACAGGGCCGTGATGGCATTGACGGGGAGGACCATCATCTTTGAGACGATGTCGCATGCGAGCATCACGCAGGCACCGGCGAGGCATGTGCCGGGCACCATGACGCGGTGGTCGCTGTCGCGCAGCATCAGGCGGGTGATGTGCGGCATGGCCAGGCCGATGAAGCCGATGGGGCCGCAGAAGGCCGTGGCGGTACCGGCGAGGAGCGTCGTGGAGCCGAAGATGAGGGCGCGGCTGCGGCCGGTGTTGAGGCCCATCGTGCGGGCATAGTCCTCACCCAACAACAGGAGATTCAGCGGTTTGACGGAGGCGAAACCGAGGATGAGGCCGGCAAGGACGGCGGGGACGAAAATCCACAGCTGGCGCAGCGTGACATCGCCGAGCGAGCCCATCGTCCACAATACGAACGATTTAAGCGACTCCTCGCGGCTGAGGTACTGCAAAATCTGTACCACGGCGCTCACTCCCGACGAGAACATCACGCCGAGGACGAGGATGACCATTATGTCGCGTATGCGCCGCGCCACGGCCACGATGAGGGCGAGGACGAGCGCCGCGCCTATCCATGCCGCTCCGGCAACGCCCAGCGACGACATCCAGGCTGACATGCCCATCAGGGGCGCGCCGAGGATGAAGATGGCCACGCCGAGGCTGGCTCCTGAGCTGATGCCCAGGACGTAAGGCCCGGCCAGGGGGTTGCGGAAGAGCGTCTGCATCTGCAGGCCGCTCAGCGACAGCGCGGCACCGGCCAGCACGGCTGTGACGGCTTTGGTGAGGCGCAGGTTGAGGACTATCCGTTGCGTCACCCGCGGGACGTCGCCTCCGGTGAGCGAGGCCCAGACGTCAGACGGCGATACGGACACCTGCCCCAGACAGAGGTCGAGGACAAACAGCGCCGCCATCGACAGCGTCAGGATGATGAAACAGACTGAAATTCGCGTTCGCATGGCACGTCGTCAGTCGGCAAGCCGCTGATAATAATGGAATTCCTCGGGGACGAGGTCAGGGTAGAAAATCTTGACGAGGTCGCGCAGGACTAGGTCGGGGTACATCACCGAACTCTCGTAGAAGTCGTTGCCTCCGGCGGGGGTGGTGAGGCGGTTGTTGTTGTAGACCTGCCTGCTGATGAACGGCCTGGTGTCGGCGAGTTTGGGGAAGGCGGCGCGCAGGTCGGTCAGCGACGCGTATGTGCCGGTGTTTATCCAGCGGTCGGCGCCGTCGGTGAGGGTGTATGCCTCCTCCATATCGACGGGCACGGACGTGTTGCCGGTGTTTTTGCTGTAGGCGTATTTTCCCCCGGCATCGGTGACCAGGCGCACCATGTAGCTTGTCACGGAGGGCATGAACCACTGGTCGCTGTAGGGAGTGTTTAGCATCACCACGGGCCTGGCTCCGTCGGCGGGGACGCGCTTTCTGATGGCCTCGTAGCGGGGCGGGATGGCATCGAAGACCTCCTTGCCCTTGTCGTAGAGACCGGTGGCGACGGAGAGGGGAACGACCCACTCGGCCTTGCCGAGAGGCTGCTCCTCGACGTATTCGCCGACGTACATGTACGGTATGCCCAGCTCGTGCAGCTTGCCCTCGAGGCCGCTGGCGCTCGTCACGCCGTAGAGGAGGACAAGGTCCGGGTCGGCGCCGACAAGGCTCTCGTAGTCGTAGGCGCCCTCATAGCCGATGTCGGCGATTTCGCCCTTGCGCTTCTGCACGTTCTTGTTGGTGATGAAGCCGATGCCTGAGACTCCGACGATGCGGTCGGCGGCGCCGATGGCGTCGAGCATGGCCACATGGGAGGACGAGGTGCAGACTATACGTTTAGCCGGGCCTTTCAGCACCTGGCCGTCAAATCCTGCGGGAGTCTCCTCGCCCTCGGCGAGGACCAGCAGCGACATCGACACCGAGTCGGCGCCCTGCCAGGGGTTGCTGACGGTGATGAGGCGGCTGTCAGAGCCGTCGGCGCCGCTGACGGTGAAGCCCGAGGCATAGCGGGGTGCGTAAATCTCCCGGTCGAAATCGTGCGTGCCGGTCTTTTTGCACCCGGTGAGGGCAAAAAGGACGGCGAACACCATTAAATACAATGTGTGCGGAAATTTCATAAGCGGTAGGAATATTCAACGTGCAAATTTACGCAATTCTGCCGATAAATGGCTACTTTTGCAGAAAGAAACAGAGAGATATGACCACCAATATACCTGACGATAACAGCAACCCGAAGATGCGGCTGGCGTGGCAGCTTGTCAACGACACCGGCACCAGCCTCTTCCTCACCGGCAAGGCCGGCACCGGCAAGACCACTTTTCTGAAAAAACTGCGCGAGGCGTCAGACAAGAACGTCGTAGTCGTCGCTCCCACGGGCATCGCCGCCGTCAACGCCGGAGGAGTCACCATACACTCGTTTTTCCAGCTCCCCGTAGGCAACGCCCCCGGCGCCGAGTGGGCACGCCGTATCGACCGCTTCAGCCGCGACAAACTCAAACTGATACGCACGATGGACCTGCTGGTGATAGACGAGATTTCGATGGTACGTGCCGACCTGCTCGACGCCGTCGACACCGTTCTGCGCCGCTACCGCGACCCGTCGCGGCCTTTCGGCGGCGTCCAGCTGCTGATGATAGGCGACCTGCAGCAGCTCTCGCCCGTGGTAAAGGACAACGAGGTGGCAATGCTGCGCAATATGTACGAGACGCCGTATTTCTTTTCGAGCAACGTCCTGCGCGAACTGCAGTATGGCGTCATCACCCTTGACCATATCTACAGGCAGAAAGACGCCGAATTCCTGCGGCTCCTCAACGCCATCCGCGACAACAGCGCTGGACCGGCGGAGCTGGAGGCGCTGAACCGACGCGTGCGGCCGGGCTTCCGTCCCGCTTCCTCCGAGGGCTATATCCGCCTCGTCACCCATAACGCCCAGGCCCAGGACATCAACGAGCGTCAGCTGGCGTTGCTGCCCGGGCGCGCCTGGTCGTTTGATGCAGAGGTCGAGGGCGACTTTCCGCAGGGTGGCACCAACGCCGAGACCACGCTGCTGATAAAGGAGGGCGCCCAGGTGATGTTCCTGCGCAACGACCCGTCGAAAAACGTCTACAACGGCATAATCGGCCACGTCGAGGCCGTGGACGAGGGCAAGATTCTCGTCCGGCCTGTCGGCGCCGCCGAGTCGGTGGAGGTGGAGCCTGCGGTGTGGCAGAACATCAAGTTCGAGGCCGATGAGAAGGGCGCCGTCAAGGAGCGCGTCACCGGCTCGTTCACGCAGTTTCCGCTGCGCCTGGCCTGGGCCGTCACCGTACACAAGAGTCAGGGTCTGACCTTCAGCCACGCCATCCTGGACGTGTCGCGGTCGTTCGCGCACGGGCAGGTTTATGTAGCCCTTTCGCGCTGCGCGTCGCTGGAGGGACTGGTATTGGAGACTCCGGTGACTCTGTCGTCGATAATCTGCGACCCGACGGTCGTACAATATACACAGGGCTGCGCCTGCCGCGAGATTACGCCTGAAAATATCGCCGTCTTCCGACGTCAGCACTATGCCGACACCCTTACCGACGCCTTCGGCATGCGGGGTCTGTCGCGGCTTTACGAACAGCTTTTCCGCGTCGTGGGCGAGAGCATGGGACGCACGCTGCCGGCGCTGCTGTCCGACTATTCGCACCATTCCGACATCATGCGCGACGAGATTGTGCGCGTGGCCGACACCTTCCTCGGCCGTGCCCGTGCCCGCATCATGGACGAGGCCGTTGACCCGGAGGCCGACGCTTACCTGAGCGAGCGCATCCGGGCCGCGGCGCGGTATTTCATGGACAAGCTGCATGAGTTCAAGACCCTCCTTGCCAAGACGCCCGAGGAGGTGGACAACAAGGCCAACACCAAGCGCCTCGTCCAGGCCGTCACGCAGTTCAACGACGCATTGTCGCTGGTGACGGCGATTCTGGAGATGCTTGCCGACGGCACGGTTTTCTCTCCGGCCCTGTACTACCGCATAAAGCGCGAGGTGATTGCCGGAGGTACGCGCAAGAAACCGGCGGCGAAGAAGGAGAAGAAGACGAAAGCCAAGACCGAGAAACCTAAAGCAGCGCCCGTAAGCGATGACATACAGAACCCCGGACTATTCGCCGTCCTTTGCGAGTGGCGCACCGACCGCGCCAGACGCGAGAATGTGCCGGCGTACGTGGTGGCCTCTACAAGGGCGCTGATAGCCGTCGCTAACGCCGTGCCAACGTCGCCGGCGCAGCTGAAGGCCCTGCCCGGCTGGGGCCCGAAGTCGGTGGCACGATTTGGCGAGGAGCTATTGGATGTAATTGCCTCTGCGGATTTTTAGTGTCGGCACTATATGAGGGTGTGTCAAATTGCGGGAATTTAATGATGTAGGGACATCGCTTTGCGATGTTAAGCCTGAAAACCAACGGTTTGGATAAACATGCCAAAGGCATGTCCCTACATTTAGGCTATTTTGACACAGCCTCACTTTTTTATGTCAATGTACTTGCCGCCCTTTACCGGGTGAGCTCGGTGAGGCGGGCGAGGTATTTGCCGAGGATGTCGAACTCGAGGTTGACGCGGGTGCCGGGCTGGATGCGGCAGAAGTTGGTGTGCTCGAGGGTGTAGGGGATGATGGCGACGCGGAAGCTGTTGCGCTCCGAGTCGCAGACGGTGAGGGATACGCCGTTGACAGTGACCGAGCCTTTCTCGACGGTCATGTAGCCTTTGGCGATGAGTTCGGGCGACACTTCGTACTCGAATTTGAAGTAGTGCGAGCCGTCGGCCTCCGTGACCTCGGTGCATACGGCGGTGGTGTCGACATGGCCCTGGACGATGTGGCCGTCGAGGCGTCCGTCAAGGCGCATCGAGCGCTCGAGGTTGACCAGGTCGCCGGGCTTGAGGAGTCCGAGATTGGAGCGGTCGAGGGTTTCCTGTATGGCCGTTACCTGATATGTGTCGCCGTCGATGGCTACGACGGTGAGGCATACGCCGTTGTGGGCGACGGACTGGTCGATGCGGAGTTCGTCGGTGAAGGGGCAGCGCAGGGTGAGCTGGAGGTTGCCCTGCTCGCGTGTGGCGGCAACTACTGTGCCGGTGGTTTCTACAATTCCTGAAAACATGGTTGTGAGGGGCGAATTTTAATTGAAAATTAAAATTTAAAAATTTAAAATTGGCCGGTTTGTTTTGTTAAACGGTGATTTTGCCGCTTGGGGGCGGATTACTTGTTGATGCGGATGACGGCGGGAGCCTGCATGCGCCAGAAGAAGGAGACGGTGATGGTCTGTGTGGCCTTGTCGTAGGTGAAACGGGCGTTCTTGCCGTCTACCATTACCGAGCGGGGCTGGTCTTTCTGGGCGTGAACGACGAGGGTGACGGTCTTGGCCTCGGCCATGCCTCGGTATGAGCCATCGGGAATGATGGTGACCTCGGTGAGTTTCTTCTGGGTGGCGTCGCCGGTGAAGGTCAGCAGCAGGCCCTTGTTGCCGCCCTCGGGGGTCGGCGTCACGAGGTCATCCTCGAAGAGGGTGTAGGTTGTGACGGCCTTGGCCGAGGGATAATAGTTGACGGTGAGCTTGCTCTGGTTGTATCCCTTGGTGTTCTGCATCTTATACTCGGCGGTAGGGATGAAGGCACCCTCGCGGATGAACATCGGCAGCACCTCGAGGGGCGCGGGATAGTCCTTGATGGTCGAGCCTCCGGCAATTAGCTTCGTGGGGTCGCTGATGTCGTACCAGTCCGAGCCGGTTGGGATGACGATGTCGCGGGAGACGGCACCCTGTTTGAGCACGGGTGCCACGAGGACGTCGCGTCCCCACAGATATTCGTCGTCGACGTCAAACTCGGCGGCGGGAGTGCTGCCGGCGGGACTGTGGAAGGTGATGGGGCGAACCATGGGATAGCCCTTGGTGGCGTTTTCGTAGGCCAGCGTGTAGTTGTAGGGCAGCCAGCGGTAGCGGTCGAGGATGAGTTTCTTGATGACGGCCTCGTGCTCTGGGTAGTGATAGGGCTCGGGGAGCAGTTGGGCGTGGGTGCGCAGCGTGGGCGAGAAGGTGCCGAGCTGGAGCCAGCGCACATACAGCTCGGGGTCGGTGGGGCGTTCGTTGTCGACGGCGAAACCGCCGATGTCCGAGCTCATGTAGCCGATGCCCGAGAGGCCGGAGTGCAGCATGATGCGGATCTGGGGCTGGAGGCCGGCCCATGTGCGGGCGACGTCGGAACTCCAGGTGAAGACGCCGTAGCGCTGCAGACCCGTCGTGCCGGCGCGCATGAGCGTCATCACGCGGCGGTCGGGATATTTCTCGCGGTAGAGGTCGTAGATGATTTTGGCCCAGTCGCTGCCGTAGCGGTTGTGGTACTGGCGGGCGGTGAGGCCGTTGGCGTGGATGGCGTTCTCGGGGTGTTTCTCCGGCTCGCCGAGGTCGCCCCACCAGCCCGACAGGCCGCGGTCGGTGAGGGAGCCGTAGCGCTCCTTGAGCCAGGCCTGCGTCGTGGGATTTGAGACGTCGAACATGCCGCCTTCGCCTACCCAGATTACGACATCCTGAGTTTTTTGGTTAAGCGAGTCCTTGAGCATGAGACCCTTGCGGTCGAGCTCGTTGTATGTGGCGATGCCCTTGCCGTTGCGGAGTACGTAGGGCTGCGCTATCGTCACCACATTTACGCCGCGCTGTTTCATGTAGCCCAGGAAGTCGTCGGGGTCGTGCCATTTTGTCAGGTCCCAGCCCAGACGTCCCATGTCCTGCTCCTTGCCATACCAGTACAGGTCGAGGACGATGCCGTCGACGGGATAGCCCTGACTCTTGAGTGTGTCGATGACGCCTTCGGCCTCGTCGGAGGTGTGGTAGCCGTATTTGCTGGTGATGTAGCCCAGCGACCACAGCGGGGGCAGGTCCTGGCGGCCGATGAGTTTTGACAGGTTCTCGGTGACGTCGGCCATAGTGCGGGCGCCGTTGACAAAGTACCACGTCACGGGGTCAGGGCTTTCGGTGATGTATTTGACGGGATTGCCGAGAATGAGGTCGGCCTTGGCGTAGTCGTCGAAGACGACGGCATAGCCCTCGGAGGCCACAAAGAGCGGCATCGAGATGTTCATCAGGCTGTTGCGCGGGTCACCTTCGCCGTAGCCGTAGTTGGGGCGGTTGTACATGTGCAGCGTGTCGCCGCGCAGGTTGAGGTGATGGGCGCGCTCGCCGGTGCCGAAGAAGGTGCCGTTGCCGTCGACGCTGAGGTCCATCTCGCGCAGGCCGTTCTTGCCGACGGGGCGCAGGCCGTTGTCAACCACCTTCTTGACGTTGCCGGCGTCGATGGTGAGTACGCCGTCGGAGGTCAGCGACACTTGCATGCCGCAGATGTTGGCGACGGCGCCCTTGCCGTCGGGGTTGAGGCGCTCGCCGTTCTCCTGGGTGAGCACGGAGGCGGTGCCGATGCGCGGTTTCTCGCCGGGGGCGGTGTTCGAGACTTTGAGGATGTTGTCGTCGAGGGCGGTGACGGTGACGGTGCGTCCGTCGGGAGTCGTCACCTGCAGGTGCTTGGGGTAGGCTGCACGTACCGCCCATGCCGTCAGCAGGCATAAGGCGAACAGCGTTCCGCGCCTTAAAATATTGTGCATTTAGTTAAGTATTTATGTTTCAGAGCAAAAATAAGAATTCGGAGAGGTCTGCAACCCTTGCCGCCGCGGCGTCATGGGTCAACGATGTTCAGGTAGGTCTGGATGGTGATGGTGGTGTCGTCGGGACGCTTGTTGAAGGGAGGTTCGATGTTCTTGCGCTTGCGTTTTTCGGTGCCCTGCCTGAGATGGGTGACGATTTTCTGCATGCGCGGACTGTCCTTGAAACGCGGGCCCCACTTGGTGTAGATGGCGTCGGTGTTGTAGTTGTTGAGGTCGTCGAAAAGACCTTTCGTAGCCTCGTATTTCTCAAGGTCGGCCTTGGTCCATACGGTGTTGTCGTCAAGGTATTTGAGCGCTTCGGCAAAACCGTCGCCGGATTGCTTGGCCTGTGCGGGCCTGGCAGGTTTGGCTGCCGGTGTGGAGGGCACTGTGGCCGTGTTTGCGGGCGCGTCGGCTACCTGCTCGCTGGGAGCTACAGTCTTTTTGCTGTCATCGCCGCTGTCGCTCGAGCAGCGTCCGGCGAGGAGCATGATGAGGATGCCCACGACGAGGCCGATGCCGGCGTATGTGAGTTTGGTGGTGAGCTTTGTGCCTCCGCCTATGTAGCCGAGGTAGTTGGTGCGCGCGGGGCCTTCCTGGATGTCGTCGAGGAGGATGTAGCCGTCGATGGGCGACTGTGTCATGCGCTTCTTTGTGTGCAGCTCGAAGCGCACGGGCGTGCCGTAGTCCGAGTTTATCAGTGGCAGCTCGAAGCAGTAGACCTTGCTCTGCTCTTTCAGCGAAATCAGGGCGCGGGAGGTCGCCGCAAGGTCCATGGAGCCGCTGAACGAGGAATATCCGTCGCAGGCCACCTGGACGGAGGCGTGCTGCAGGTCTTCGGCGGTGAAGGGATGGCCTTTGGGGGTGATGTCGATGCCGTTGACGCGGATGCGGCAGCCCTGGAGGACGTTGTGCGAGCCCTGGGCGGTGATGAAGAACGACGACGGGGTGATGAGCTTGTGCGAGCCGGTGGTGTCGGGGGGCACGGGCGTGAACTCCGGCGTGTCGATTTTTTCGGTGACGTTGATGTCCTCGAAGCCGTTGCGGCGCCAGGTGATGGTGACGGGTTCGCCGAGGGTGGCGCACAGGGGGTGCTTAAGGCGGCGGTTGAAGACGTAGGCCGAGAAGTTGTCATCGCCGGGCTCGGGCGGGAGGATGACGGCCGGGTCGCCTAAGGGAGTCTCGCACAGTGAGGAGGCGTTGACGGTATAGCCTAATTCGTCATCCACCAGTAGCACTCCGGCAAATGGGATGTAGGCCTGCTGCCAGCGTCCGCGGCCGGTGAAGTCGTGCAGGGTGAGTCCGCTGTCGGGGCCGTAGCTGCGCCAGGCCCATCCGGTGCCGCGGCAGGCCGTCAGCAGAGGCGCGTCGGTGCGGGTGGCGTATTCGGTGGCGAAGGCGGCGCGCACTTCGGCCACGTCGGCGTTGGTCATACGCGGCAGCGCGGCCTTGCGCGTCATCAGTGACACGAGGTTGTACAGCTCGTCGCCGCTGACCTCGGCGTTGGCGGGAACGAAAATCCACTCGGCGATGTGGTGGCCCTTGACGGGAGGTACCGTGCGCAGGATGGTGAAGAACGTGCCCTCGTCGGTGGCGGTGAGCATATAGAACACGTTTTTCTCCTCGGCGTCATAGTCGATTAGCTCGACCACTTTGCTTAGATTGCGCACGTAGCGGCCGGTCTCCTCGGAGGGGTTGAGGTTGAGGAGGCTGCTGTAGTTGTTGCCGCTTTTGGTTATATAAAGTTGCAGTTTGCTCATAGTTAATGTTTATAACTGCAAAAATAAGAAAAATAAAGGAAATCAGCACAAAGTAAGACGGTATTTATTCATATGTCCGGAATGTTTTGGATATCTGCAGGTTCAACTGGCAAGTGCAAAATTAGCGATTTGTTTGAAGAACTCGGTCTTCGGATTTGAAAAATTGAGTTTTTTTCTTGGCCTGAGGTTGAGTTTCTTTGCCACGT
>JBJFEE010000062.1:0-2700 GCA_051890455.1 Muribaculaceae bacterium | reverse complement strand
GGATAAACATGCCAAAGGCATGTCCCTACATTTAGGCTATTTTGACACAGCCTCGTCCAAACGCCAGGCAACCGCCATTTTTATCTATGAAACTATTCACCAGCATATTACTAACCATAGCCCTATTTTTGCCCGCGACAGCGGCGGCGCGTACGCCCCTCGATTTTTTCAAGGCGCCGGAGGCCCGGTTAGCCCTCCTCGACGTCCCCACGCGCCTCGACATGGTTGACTATTTCGAGTCGGGGATGGCCGTCGACTCCAAAAACGCCGTCGGCGACCCCGTGCGCATCCTCTCGGCCGACAGTACGTCGATGAAATTCCGCGGTGCGTCAAACACCGAGACGGAGCTGTCGCTGCTGACATCGGGAGCCGACACTCTGCTGGTGATGACGCAGACAATACACATGCCTCAGCTGGACGGCCGCGTACGCGTCTTCGACACGTCGTGGCAGCCCCTGCCCGACGGCACGGTGCCCGACTACACCCTCGCCGACTGGCTCACCGAGGCCGGAAAAGCCGAACGCGCCGAGGTAGAGAGCTGGCTGCCGTTCATACTTGCCACGCCGTCATTCGACCCGGCCGCCCGGCGCCTCACCTGGACTAACACCATGATGTCGATGCTGGCCGGCAACGAAGAGGCCGCGAACGTGGCGAAATGTCTGAAACCGTCCATCTCGTACAGCTGGACCGGCAAAAAATTCAAACTCGACAAAAAGTAACCCGCGATGATGCAAGGACTTACAGTGCTTGAACTCTGCCGGCGCATCGAAAACGCCGTCAACGGCAACCCTACGCTCACCGACGTATGGGTTGTGGGCGAGACGAGCGACCTGAGCCTGAAGCGCCACTGCTATTTCGAGCTGGTGCAGAAAGACGAGCGCGGCAACAATGTCGCCCGCATCCGTGCCATGATATGGGCCAACCTCATGCCCGTAATCTTCACGGCCTTCCGCAACGGCACGGGTAGCGAGCTCGCCTCGGGCATGAAGGTGCTGATGAAATGCGATGTGCGCTACAACGCCGCTTTCGGCATATCGCTGAACGTCAAGGCTATCGACGCATCATACACCCTCGGTGAGGCCGTCCGTCGCCGCCGCGAGATTATAGCGAGGCTCGAGGCCGAGGGGCTGACACTGCTGCAGAAACAGCTGCGTTTTCCCCTGCCCTGCCTGCGCATAGCCATAATATCCGGCAACTCGGCCGCCGGCTACGGCGACTTCTGCAAGCACCTTGCCGAGGCCGTTCCCTCCTTCGCCTTCAGCGCGCGGCTCTTCCCTGCCACCGTCCAGGGCGAGCGCACCGTCCCCGAGGTCTCGGCGGCACTGGACCGCATCCGCGCCCAGGCCGGACAGTGGGACTGCGTGGTGATAATCCGCGGAGGCGGGTCCACCACCGACCTCGCGGCCTTCGACAGCTACGAGCTGGCTGCCGAGGTGGCGCGCTTCCCCATCCCCGTACTCGTCGGCATCGGCCATGAGCGCGACGAGACGGTTCTCGACTACGTCTCTTACCAGCACTGCAAGACGCCGACGGCGGTCGCCCAATACATCATCGACCGCAACATCCTGCTCTACACCAAGTTCATCAACGCCGCCCAAGCCATCTACAACGCCGTCCAGCAACGGGTGGCCGACACGTCCGCCGAGCTGGCGCGGCTGACCGGTGCCGTATCGTCGGAGATAGCCGGTTTCACCGCCAGACGCGCCCCCGAGGTTACGCTGATGTCGCAGAAAGTCCTGGCCGCGGCGACAAACATCATGACCCTCAACCGAGGCCTCCTCGACCGCTACGCCGCCGCCATCCCCCCTGCCGTCGCCAACGCCGTCAGCCGCAACAAGGCCGAAATAGACAGCCTCGACACCCAGCTGCGCCTCCTCTCGCCCCAGGCCACCCTCGCCCGCGGCTTCTCCCTCACCCTCTCCGCCGACGGCCACGCCGTCTCCGACGTCTCCGCCCTCAGCACCGGCGACCCCGTCACCACCTACACCGCCACCGGCGCCTTCTCCTCCACCGTCACCGCCGTCAACCCCAATGCCAGGCTATAAACCGACACCAAACCGTATTTTTCAACCGATAAAAACCACACCCGCCATGGATAAAGCCACAAATATCGACCCCAACATCACCTACGCCGACGCCCTGAAACGCCTGCGCGAAATAGTAGACACCCTGCAGTCCCCCGCCTGCAACATCGACGACATGGTCACCCTCACCCGCGAAGCTGCCGCCCTAATCACCATCTGCCGCCACCGCCTCACCACCACCCAGGAAGAGCTCAACACCGTCCTCGCCCAGCTCAACGGGTAATTCATGCCACATCCTTATTTGTCGCATCATTCTGATACGCTCCGTTAAGCAGCAAATTGGCCACTTAAAGCTCAGCCAACTCTTCCCTCTTGCCCAATCCTCAAAAATTTCCTACCTTTGCACCCGCACCCCGCGGTGTCAAACACACCGCCCACGCACCCGCACCCCGCCCCTGTAGTTCAACGGATAGAATAGAAGTTTCCTAAACTTTAGATATGGGTTCGATTCCCGTCGGGGGTACTACTTACTATACCTTGAAATCCTGAGAATTTGGAAGAATATGACAAAAAGCAGTAAAATTCAGCTTTTTAACGACCGCAAAGTCAGAACGGTATGGTGCCCGAACCCTCGACCCACTGCCAATAAATAGACAATGTGAGTCTATTGCTCCAC
>JBJFEE010000061.1:0-18991 GCA_051890455.1 Muribaculaceae bacterium | reverse complement strand
TGGGCTTGGGCAGCTTCTCGTAGTAACGCGAAATCTCGATTTGCTCGCGGTTTTCGTTGACCTCCTCAAGGTTGTCGGTGAGGGTGGCGAATTCCTGGAGCTTTTTCTCGAGGTCCTTCTTCATCTCGGCGCTGATCTGGTTGGCGCGCTTGGCGATGATGCAGACGGTCTCGTAGATGTTGCCGGTGTCCTCGGACAGTTTTACCATGTCGCGGGTGACGGTGTTGAGCGGTGCGTTGGTCTTCTTGTAGTCCATAATATAAAGATGTGTAAAGTTCGATGTGGAAGTGTATGTCGGCTATGCGGGTGCGGTAGGTCAGGGCTGCACGTGGCGGCTGCTGATTTTGAAGATGTTGTCGGCCTCGTTTTTGTTAGGTGAGTCGGGGTAGTTGTTAATGAACGAGTAATACTCGTCGATGACTTCGCGGTAGCGGTCGGCCTTGCGCTCGTCAACGGAGTTTTCGGCCTCCTGGAAACGGGCTTTGAGCACCAGCAGCTCGAGGTCTTCCTTGTACTTGGAGTAGGGGTAGTCCTTGATGGCGTTCTTGGCCACGATGACTGCCGACTCGTAGTTGTTGCCCATGTAGTTGCCGAGATTGTAATAAAGCTGGGCGTTCTGCAACTGTTTGAGCGTCAGTTTGTCCTGAAGCTCGAAGATGGCGTTCTGTGCGATGGGCACTTTCTCGGAACGGGGGAAGTAGTCGAGGAAAGCCTGCAGCTCCTCGATGGCCTTGATGGTGGTCGTCTGGTCGAGCTGAGCCTCGGGCGAGTCGAGATAGTAACCGTAACCGGCGAAGAAACGAGCCGGCTCGGCGAACTTGCCCTTGGGGTAACGCTGGTAGTAGGTCTGGAAATAGGCTCCTGAGCTTACGTAGTCCTTGTTCTCGTAGTTGCTCATTGCCAGCAGGTAAAGGCATTCCTCTGCCTTGTCCGTGGCTTTGAAGACTGTGGCACAGTCCTTGAACAGCGTGGCGGCCTGCACGTACTTTTTCTGTTCGAAAGCACGCTTGGCGTAGTCGTATTTGTAATTGAAGTCGGTGCTCTTCTGCACCTTCACATACTCGCCGCAGGAGGTGAGCAGAAGGCCGGCGGCCACCGAGATAACAATGTTGAGAATGCGCATATCTGTAGATGAGATTTCAAATTACAAAGGTAGTGAATTTTGGCAGATTTGCGGCCTTCCGAAATGCAAATTTATGTTTTTTTGGCAAAGGAAAGACCCTGTAGGCCTTTTCGGGTCTATTTTATTGCCGTCAAATGTGATTTTGCGCCCTCAACGGGGCGTAAAATCAAAGTATTGTCCTTAACTTTGCAGATAAACACTCACGTACAATACATGCTATGCTGAACTCTAAAATTCGTATATTGGCCGCAGTGGTTCTTATGATAGCCGGATTCGCTCAGGCTCTGGCCCTTGACCTCCCCGTCCGCAAAATCGGCGGACGTCAGTATTATGTCTACAAGGTGCACCGTCACGACAATGTCTACGGCGTGGCCGACCTGCTGGGTCTCACCCGCGACGATATCGTCAGCAACAACCCTGACGCGGCCCAGGGCCTGAAGGACGGGCAGGAGCTGTTCTTCCCTGTCGAGAAATACGGCGACAAGAACGCCAAATCTCCGGATGCCGCGTCTATGTCCGTCATGGACTATAAGGTGAAAAAAGGCGAGACGGTCTTCGGTATCAGCCGAAAGTTCCACACCACCCCCGAAGTCATCTATGAGCTTAACCCCGGCGCCGAGAACGGTATCAAGGCGGGCTATATGCTGAAAGTGCCGATGGATGGAGGCGCCCCCGTTTCTGCGGTCAAGCCTCAGCCCAAGGAGGAAAAGGTCGAACCCAAGGTAACCGAACCCGCCGAAAAAGTATCGGAGGAGAAGCAGATACGCATCAGCGACGTGACGCCGGAGGATGCCGCCAAGGCTCAGGAGGAGCTGCAGAAAGTTCAGGAGGAACCGGCTATAGGCGTCGTTGACTCTGATGACTTGGATAAAACGGCTCCCGTTGTCGCTGAGGATAAGGAATACACGGTGGTGGTCATGCTGCCGTTCATGCTGCAGGAAGATGCCTCGCGCACGGCCTCGCAGGCCACGGAGTTCTACAAGGGCATGCTCGTCGCCGCCGAAAAGCTCAAGAACCGTGCACCCAAGCTGAAGATAATAGCCGTCGACACCGGCAACAGTCCGTCCGTAGTGCGCGAGTTGCTTGATACCGACCATCGTCTGAAGGAAGCCGATGTTATCATCGCACCCGATAACCGTGAGCTGCTTGATATGGTGGCCGAATTCGGACGCACCAACAAAATTTACGTGATGAATGTCGCCAACTCGCGGTCTGACCTGTATGTCTCCAACCCATACGTCATGCAGGGGCTTATCCCGTCGCAGGACATGCTCGAAAAGGCCGCAGGCATTTTTGTCGAGGGTCTTGACGGCGCCACTCCCGTCATCCTGCGCAACCTCAACGGCAAGGAAGACAAAAAGGCCTTTGTCGATATGGTGATGACGCGCCTTGGCGCCGAAGGTATTCCTTTCACCGTCGTCGAATACGAGGGCGGTCTGTCGCAGTCGGAGCTGGAGTCGCAGCTTGGCGAGCTGCCCGAGGGTGCGAAGTTCGTTTTCCTGCCCACCTCGGGCACGCTGGGCGAGTTCAACCGCATCTCGTCTACGCTCGAGAAGCTGCGTGCGAAACTCTTTGAGGCGGGCGGCGACCTGCGTCTGTTCGGCTATCCGGAGTGGACTACCTTCACCAACGATACCAAGAGCGCCCTGCATGAACTCAAGACCACCATCTACGCCCGTTCGTACGCCAACTTTGACAGTCCGGCCGTCTCCGAGGTCAACGAACAGTTCAAGCACTGGTATGGCTCTCCTATGACGGAGGGCGTTCCCGTGCAGGGGCTGATGGGCTACGACCTCATCGGCTACCTTATCGATGACATGGCCGACGGCGATGTGGCGACGCAGAGCAGTTTTACCGGCATCCAGTCGTCATACGACTTCGGCCGTGAGGACGGTGCGCAGGGCGTTGTCAACAAAGCGCTGTACGTCGTGGAATTTATGCCCGGCGACTACGAGAATGTGACGGTAAAATGATTTTTACACAGAACACCGTATGAAAAACAGGATATTATCAACTCTGACGGCATGCACAATTGTCGCGGGCACGCTTATGAGCGCCCCGACAGCCTCGGCTGAGACGCATTACAAGCCTCATGTCGCAATCGGCGGCCATGCCGGTATGACACTGAGCAGGATGTCGTTCTCGCCTTCCGTGCCTCAGGGCTGGGCCTCGGGCGTGACGATGGGTGTGCAGGCAAGCTACAGCGAGGAGCGCCTTGTCGGCGTCGTCGGCGAGCTGAACTTCAGCCAGCACGGCTGGAAGGAGCAGTTTGACGACAATCCCGGTCTGTCGTACAAGCGCACGCTCAACTACATCGAGCTGCCTGTGATGACGCACATTTATTTTGGACCAAGCCGCTGCAAGTTTTTCTTCAACCTGGGTCCGCAGTTCGGATACATGGTATCGAACAGTATCAGCGCCAACTTTGACTACACCGACCCGGCTGCGGCTGGCATTGCATCGACGCGGCGCGTCAACCAGATGAAGATGGAGGTGGAGCACAAGTTCGACTACGGTATCGCCGCCGGTTTCGGCGTCGAGTGGTGGGCCGCACCGCGCCACTCGGTGTATGTCGAGGGTCGGTTTTACTATGGCCTGGGCAATATCTACAACTCGTCCAAGGCGGATGAATTCAGTGCTTCGCGGTCAATGTCCATATATGTGACGGCGGGGTACAACTTCAGACTGAAATGAAAAACCGGGCGCAAGCGCCCGGCGCAGTGCAAAGGCTGATAAAGCACGGAAACTGACGCGGGCAGGCTGACGCACGAAAGCTGAAACGCAAAAGCAATAAAAACGGGACGCCCGCGGTGGGCGTCCCGTTTTTATTGAGGATGGTAGTGGGTTACTTTTCTTCGGCGTTGAGGATCTCAAGCATCTTGATGGCCGAGGCGGGGATGCGGGTGCCGGGGCCGAAGATGGCGGCGACACCGGCCTTGTACAGGAAGTCGTAGTCCTGGGCGGGGATGACACCGCCGGCGGTGACGAGGATGTCGGGACGGCCCAGCTTCTCAAGCTCGGCGATAACCTGCGGGATGAGGGTCTTGTGACCTGCGGCCAGCGAGCTTACGCCAAGGATGTGCACGTCGTTCTCGACGGCCATGCGGGCAGCCTCGGCGGGGGTCTGGAAGAGGGGACCCATGTCGACGTCGAAGCCACAGTCAGCGTAGCCGGTGGCGACAACCTTTGCGCCGCGGTCGTGACCGTCCTGGCCCATCTTGGCAATCATGATACGGGGCTGACGGCCTTCGCGCTTGGCGAAGTCGGCGCACATCTGCTGAGCTTTCTCAAAGTCAGCGTCGTTTTTGGTTTCTGAAGAGTACACGCCTGAAATAGTTCTGATTATAGCTTTGTAACGGCCTGCGACAGCTTCGCAGGCATCCGAAATCTCACCCAGTGTGGCGCGGAGGCCGGCAGCCTTGACAGCGAGGTCGAGGAGGTTGCCTTCGCCTGTGCGGGCACATTCGGTGATGGCTTCGAGGGCCTTCTTGACGGCGGCCTCGTCGCGGTGAGCCTTGAGGTCGTGCAGGCGCTCGATCTGCTCCTTGCGCACCTCGGTGTTGTCGATTTCGAGGATGTCGATGGGATCCTCGTGCTCGAGGCGGTATTTGTTGATGCCGACGATGGTCTGACGGCCCGAGTCGATGCGGGCCTGGGTGCGTGCGGCAGCTTCCTCGATGCGGAGCTTGGGAAGACCGGTCTCGATGGCTTTTGCCATGCCGCCGAGTTTCTCGATTTCCTGGATGTGCTCCCATGCGCGGTGAGCAATCTCGTTGGTGAGGGCCTCGATGTAGTACGAACCGCCCCAAGGGTCAATCTGCTTGGTGACGAGAGTCTCCTCCTGGATGTAAATCTGGGTGTTGCGGGCGATACGTGCGCTGAAGTCGGTGGGCAGTGCGATGGCCTCGTCAAGGGCGTTTGTGTGCAGCGACTGGGTGTGGCCCAGAGCGGCGCCCATGGCCTCGATGCAGGTGCGGCCTACGTTGTTGAAGGGGTCCTGCTCGGTGAGCGACCAGCCCGATGTCTGCGAGTGTGTGCGCAGGGCAAGCGATTTGGGGTTCTTGGGGTTGAACTGCTTGACAATCTTTGCCCACAGCATACGTGCGGCGCGCATCTTGGCAACCTCCATGAAGTAGTTCATGCCGATGGCCCAGAAGAACGACAGACGGGGAGCGAAGGCGTCGATGTCCATACCGGCGTTGATGCCGGCGCGGATGTAGTCGAGACCGTCAGCGAGGGTGTATGCCAGCTCGATGTCGCAGGTTGCGCCGGCCTCCTGCATGTGGTAGCCCGAGATCGAGATGGAGTTGAACTTGGGCATGTTCTGCGAGGTGTACTCGAAGATGTCGGCGATTATTCGCATCGAGAATTCGGGCGGGTAGATATAGGTGTTGCGCACCATGAACTCCTTGAGGATGTCGTTCTGGATGGTACCGGCCATCTCCTCAAGTTTGGCACCCTGTTCGAGGCCGGCGTTGATGTAGAATGCCAGGACGGGCAGCACGGCACCGTTCATTGTCATCGAAACGGACATCTTGTTGAGGGGGATGCCGTTGAAGAGCACCTTCATGTCCTCGATAGAGCAGATCGACACACCGGCTTTGCCGACGTCACCTACTACGCGCTCGTGGTCGGCGTCGTAGCCGCGGTGTGTGGCGAGGTCGAATGCTACCGACAGACCTTTCTGGCCCGAAGCCAGGTTGCGGCGGTAGAAGGCGTTCGACTCGGCTGCGGTGGAGAAGCCGGCATACTGACGGATGGTCCAGGGGCGCAGGGGGTACATGGCGCTGTACGGGCCACGCAGGAAGGGAGGAATACCCGACATGTAGTCGAGGTGCTCGAGGCCTTCCAGGTCTTGTTTGCTGTATATGGGTTTTACCGGGATGAGCTCGGGAGTGAGCCAGTCCTCGGCGGGCTGGGTGGCGGGGTGCTGTGCGCCGAATCCGTCACGAGTGATATCTATGGTTTTAAAATCGGGTTTCATCGGTGCCGGTTATTTGAGAAGACGTTTGTTGAAATCACGAAGGGTGTCCAGCACGTTTACGCGTACGTGAACGAAGTCGTTGATGCCCTGAGCCTTGAGGTCGTCCATGCAGGCGGGAGCTCCGGCAACGACAAACTCGGCGCGGCCGTTGAGGTACTTGAAGGCGGCGGGAGCGTATTCGGCGTACTCGTCGTCGCTCGAGCAGAGGACGATGACGTCGGCCTCCTGGGCGAGGGCGGCGTCGATGCCTTCCTCAACGGTCTTGAAGCCGTTGTTGTCGATAATCTGGTATCCGGCGCAGCCGAAGAAGTTACTCGAGAACTGGGCGCGGGCGAGGCGCATGGCCAGGTTGCCGATGGTGAGCATGAAGACTTTGGGACGTACGGGCCAGGCCTCGGTCTGCAGGCGCAGAGCCTCGAAGTCGGTGGCGGCGCGTTTGTTCAGCAGACCGCCGTTGTCCTCGTGCTCGTGGTCGCAGCCACAGCCGCAGCCGCAGGCAGCGCCCTCGATTTTGTCGTGGGCGATTTCGTTGATGTTGGGGTACTGGTTGGTGCCCAGCAGGATTTCCTTGCGGCGGGCGACGTCGGTGTGACGTTTCTCGCAGCTGGCGTTGACGGCCTTCTGTACAGTGCCTTCGTTGACCTGCTTGAAGAAGCTGCCGTTCTCCTCGACGTCGAGGAAGAGCTTCCAGGCCTGTTCGGCGATGGAGACGGTGAGGGTCTCGACGTAGTACGAACCGCCGGCGGGGTCGATGACCTTGTCCATGTGGCTCTCTTCCTTGAGCAGGAACTGCTGGTTGCGGGCGATGCGCTCGCTGAAGTCATCGGGTTTCTTGTAGGCGACATCGAAGGGGGTGACGGTCATCGAGTCAACACCGGCGACGGCTGCCGAGAAGGCCTCGGTCTGGCTGCGAAGCAGGTTGACGTATGCGTCGTAGATGGTCTGGTTGAAACGCGAGGTGACGGCGTGGCACATCATCTTTTCGGCGCAGGTGCAGTCGGGCTTGTACTGGCGTACGATTTCGGCCCAGAGCATGCGGGCGGCGCGGAACTTGGCAATCTCCATGAAGAAATTGGAGGATACGCCCATGTTGAACTTGATGCGGCAGGCCACCTCGGTGGCGCTGAGGCCGGCGTCGGTGAGCAGTGTCAGCCAGTCGGCGCCCCAGGCGAGGGCGTAGCCGAGTTCCTGGGTGATGTAGGCGCCTGCGTTGCTGAGGACGTTGGAGTCAACCGAGAGGACGCGCAGGCCCTTGACGGGAGCTACGGTCTCCACCAGTTTCTTGGCCTGGGCGACAACCTGGTCGCTGACGTTGCCGGCGCCGTGGCGCAGGGCCTTGCGCAGGGGGTTGTAGTCGATAGAGCCGCGGAAGTCGTCGGCCCAGCCTTTTTCCTGCAGGAATTTCACAAGCACTTCGGCCAGAGCCTGAGCCTTGTTGGGGCAGCATGTGAAGTTGATTTCGACTGCGGGGACGTGGATGTCCTTGAGGAGGGCGGCGAGCTCTTCAGCGGTAGCTTCCTTGACGCAGAAGCCCAGCGAGGTCACGCCCTTGTTGAGCACGTCCTTTGCGATGCTGTTGGCTTCTTCGGCGCTCTCGGCCACGATTTCCTGGCGGGTGAGCCAGTCGTTGTCGGTGCGTGTGCCGCGGACGTAAGGATATTCGCCGGGCAGCGAGTTGGTGGTCTGAAGGTCCTTGATGTCCTCGCGCCGGTAAACGGGCTGGACATTGAAGCCCTCGTTGGTTCGCCATACCAGTTTCTTGTCAAAGTCGGCGCCTTTGAGGTCTGCCTCGACTTTGGCACGCCATTCGTCATAAGTGGTGGCGGGGAACTGGTCGAACAGTTTTTCTTTATTGTCTGCCATGACAGTTAAAGGATTGGTTATTTATGATAAAATAAGTATGTTAGTGTTATTGGTTTTTCCGGCAAGAAATGCTCTGGCAATATGTAAGTGCATATTGATATGCAAAATTACCAAATATAGGCGGGACGCCAAAGAAAAATAGCACAAAAAGTGCTAACTTTGTCGGCGAAAAGGCGTCAGCGGGGCTTGCAGACCCCGGTCCGGGACGCTTTTTCATGTCAATTTGGCAAAAATCGCCAATTTCCGGGAATTTTCGGCGACGGAGTTCTCTCTCCATTTTTACATAATCAATGAGCGACGAATACACTACCATAAGCGCAGAGGGCGAAGGCAAACACACCGAGAAGATGAGCCGTTTCCTGTCGTTCGCCTTTCCGGTAACCACTGCCGACGAGGCCAAGGCCGCCGTGGCGTCGGTGACGCGGCGCTATCACGACGCCCGCCATGTCTGCTGGGCCTACATGCTTGGCGCCGACCGTTCAGTGTCGATGTCGAACGACAACGGCGAGCCGTCGGGTACGGCCGGCAAGCCCATCCTGGGGCAGATAAACAGCTTCGGCCTGACGGATGTGGCTGTTGTGGTAGTGCGCTATTTCGGCGGCATAAAGTTAGGCACCTCGGGTCTTATCGCCGCCTATCGCGAGGCCGCGAGGCTGGCGCTGGAGGCCGCACCCAAGGTAGTGCGCCATGTCGAGGAGAGCATGGCCTTCACATTCCCGTACGTCAGTGTAAACGATGTCATGAAACTGATAAAGCAGCCGGGAGTAACCACTGACGAGTTGACCTTCGACAATGCCTGCTCGGCCCGCGTGCGTATCCGTCGCGACGATGCCGAGCAGCTGCGTTCCCGCCTTGGCGACGTCGACGGACTGACTTTTACCGACTAAAAAATGACAGCGGCAAACGGGACTGAGTCCTGTTCGCCGCTGTGGTGTTTTTGTACGGGGTGCTTTATTTTTCCTGCTCTTTGAGGATTTCTACGGCCATGTCGTAGATGGTGGGGTCGTCAAGGACGACGATGCCTCCGTCGGGACCCGGCTCGATGTGCATGCCCTGGTTCTTGCCGAGGTCATAGTTGCTGCCGCCAAAGTAATTGCGGACGGTTTGTACGGTGACATTAAGTTTGTCGGCGATGCGGTGCATCGAACCGTCGGGCAGGCTGTCTTTGAGGGAACGCAACTCGTTGAAGGTGATTGTCTTTGCCATGATGACTATGGGTTATAGGGGTTAATATACAGGTAATTAAATGTCAGCGCCCACTATATGGGACACTGCGACAATTCAAAATTAGCTCTCTTTTTTGTATTGAGCAAAACTTTTTGACAAAATATTTATATGTTTTATAACATATTTTTACGGTTTTTGCCGTAACGGTTAGTTGTTCAGCTGTTTTGCCGTTAAAAATATGCTACAGGCCGGATGCGTCAGACTTTTTCTACATCGCCGGCGGGAAGCCAGGCACGTGATGTGTTGTTGATTTTGACATCGTACCACAGGGGGACTTTGGGGTCATCGGGAGTGGCCAGCGAGTCGAGAATGACGACTTCGGTGCCCTCATGGATGGGCACGACCTTGTCGGCCGACGAGTTGGAGGAGGCGGGCGTCGAGCGCATGTTGGACGTGGGCACGGTGACGACGGCGCGTCCGTCACCCTTGTAGGCGTTTGCCGACGAGATTGCCACGAAAAACGTGTAGATGAACACGAACAGCACGACGAAGGCGCCGAAGAAGCCGACCTTGCGGGCGTTTACCGACGGGGCGAAGAGATAGACGGCGATAAGGCCTATCATCAGGGCGAAGACAGCCAGTGAGGTCCATGCCCAGGCGTCGGGCGTCATCCACGATACGATATGCCTGTGGACATTGTTCAGGAAGGTGGAGTCGTCCTCGGGCTTGTCGGCGATTTTTGTGCGCACGAATTCAAGGTTTAGGCGCGCCTCTTCGTTGCTGGGGTCGAGGGCGAGCGCGCGGCGGTAGTTTAGCACGGCGTGTCCAAGGTCGTTCAGGCGGTAGTATGTGTTGCCCATGTTGTAGTACAGGTCGGACGAGACGCCGTCCTTCTGTGCGGCGGCCTGGTAGTGGTAGAGCGCGCTCTGGAAGTCTTTTTTGTTGTATGCCGAGTCGGCCTGCCGGACCTCGGTGGCGGCGAAGGATGCCGGTACGGTCAGCAGCATAGCCAGAATGGCTATAATGGTCTTTAACCGGGTTTTCATTGCTTTCGGTTATTTTTTGCGTTTAGAGTTTTCGAGACCCTTGATGGCCGCTGTGGCGCGGCCGTAAAGGTCGTCCATCTTCTGGTCGGGACTGCCGGGGGTGAAGCGGGCCATCTCACAGTCGTCGAGGACGGCGATGACATTGGCTATCGACTCTTCGTCGACGCCGTCGGCGCCGAGTTTTTCGGTGATGTTCTCGCGGGTGAGGGCCGAAGCGGGGATGCGCAGTTTGTCGCCCATATAACCCCAGAGAGCCGAGGCGACGGAAGCGTAGAATTCCTCCTCGTTGTGACGGGCCATGGCCTTGCGTGCGGCGGCCAGCCGTTTGGCAGCAACGCGGTTGGCGCGTGCCGACCGGCGTCCCTGGATGTCGTCGCGCAGACGCAGTTCGCGGCGATAAACGACGGCTGCCGTAACAAGAGCGAGGACTAAAATCAGGCAGATTGTCCAGTAGAGCCATGACATGACCACGCGGTGTGGCTTATGACAGAGGTCGGACGAACTGAGAACCTTGATGTGCAGGATGTCGTCAAGCTGTTTGCCGTTGATGGCTTTCTGCGCCACGCCGGATGATGCGACGGCATTGCCTTTGAGTACAGGACGTGTGATGGCGGGAACGTCGACGGTGACGTATTTGCCCGAGGCGGTGTCGAAGTATACGAACGGCACTGCGGGCACTGTCAGTTCGCCTACCTGTGTGGGCACAATCGAGTAGGATGCCTTGAATGTGCCGGTCATGTTGGAGCCGGTGAATTTTGCGTCATTCTCGGTGGTCGGGTCGTAGGCGTCGACTGTCGGTCCGAAGTCGATGTCGGGAGCCGAAAGGTACTTGACGTTGCCTGTGCCGGTGATGGTGTAGGTGTATGTGGCCGACTCGTTTGTGCGCAGCTTGGCGGGCTCGAGTGTGGCGCTGGCCTTGAAGCCGGTGCCCACGGCGCCGTCAAAGCCTGCGGGAGCAGGCTGGGGCAGGGCACGTACGTTTGCTGTCACCGAGTTGGAGGTGGTGGTGATGCGCTGCTCGACGGGGCGGGTGGTGTAGAAGTAGCCGTATGAAATCCTTTCGGGCACGACCAGCGTGACGTCATAGCGTCCCGAGTTGATGGTCAGCGCACCTGTCTTCTGCGGATACAGCAGGCAGCGCTTGAGCACCATCGCGTAGTAGTTGTCGCCGCGGAAATGCTCGATTTCGGCCTTCTGCGGTACCGGCAGCTCCTCGCTGATGAAGCCGTCGAAGGCCGGTAGCGTCGTGGCCTGGAAATTGCGTATGTTGTATTTGGTGTAAACCTTGATTGTGGCGATGACGGCCTCGCCCTCGTACATCGAGTTCTTGCTGAGGGATACGGTCACGATAAGGTCGTTCGCGGTGGCTTTGTGGGTCTGTTGTACGGAGGGCTGTCCGTGGCCTGGCTCCTGGCCGTGTCCCTGATTCTGCTGACCCTTTCCGGGCGGGAGGATGGTGATGGTCTTGGGCGAGGTGCTGAGCTTGCGGCCGTTGGCGTTGATGGTAACCGAAGGTACGGTAGTCTTGCCGGCCTTGTCGGCGACGTAGGTGCAGGTATAGGTCACCGAGCTGTACGACACCGAGTGGCCGTTGACATATTCGGTGTAGTAGTTGGTGCTGGTGGCTCCGGGGCCGTAGCGTAGCGTGCAGCCGTTCAGCGCGGGGGCTTTTGTCAGGCGGGCGTCGGAGTTTGTCACGGTGAATTCCACCGCGAAAGTCTGGCCCTGGATGACCTGTGACGGCGCCTTGACGCTGAAATCGACATTCTGAGCCTTGGCCGCTGTGGCTGCCGCGAAGATGACCGTAAAGGCCAGCAAGCGCAGCAGGGTCGTCTTAAGCCGTAATGTGTTTGATATGTCTGTTATCTTCGACATCTTGCTTGTCTGTGTTGATATGTTATGCAGGAGAGAAAGAACTGAGGAAGGCTGTTACCAGGGCTTTTCGGAAGAACCGGCTACGCCGACGGGTATCTCCTGGTTCTTGCGTGTGTTGTTCTCCTTGTTCTGAATTGACTGGAGGGCCTGTTTGTATTCAGGATTCTGCTTTTGTTGTTCCTGCTTCTGCTGTTGTTGCTGTTGTTGCTTTTGCTGCTGGTTCTGGCCTCCGCCTCCGCCCTGCTGCTCGGGCGGCAGTTTTAGCTGGGCAACGCGCAGGTTCTGCAGGGCCTTTAGGTTGTTGGGATGCTTGCGCAGCAGTTTCTTGTAGTAATCTATGGCTCTTTTGTAATACTCAGTGGACTTTCCGCTGAATTCCTGAGCGTGCTCCTGATTTTCGGGCGCCTGGGCGGCGGCTTTGAGCAAATCGCCCTGGATGACGTTGAGGTTGCCGAGGTTGTAGAGCGAGCGCTCGGCAACGACGGTGTTCTGCGCGCGGTTGCCCAGCGAGTCAAGGGCCCTGACGGCGTTGGTGAATGTCACCGAGTCGGGGTCGAGCAGATTGAGGGAAGCCATGGCCTTGTCGTAGATGGCGGCCTCGGATGACGGGTTGGCGTCGAGGGCGGCCCCGTATTCGGTGACGGCGTCCTTGTATTCTTTTGAGTCGTACAGCTCGTTGCCGCGGCGTATGGCGTTGCGCTCGCGCTTGTTGCTGACGTCACTTTCGGTGCATGACGTCGACAGGGCGAGGATGCAGGCCGCGAGGGCTGCGGGTAATATCTTGATATAAACTGACTTCATCGTTGGTAAGCAGTCTTTATTTGCGTTTGGGGGCATTGTCCTTTGCCAGTGCGGTCTTTTTCTTTCGGAAGCTGAGAGGCTTTTTGCCCTTGTTGGAAAAGAAGTTGATATCCTTGAGCCAGGGCGATTTGCGGGGCAGCACGAAGATGTCGGCGAGCAGGAGCAGCAGGGCTATCCACGCGAATAGCGGGAACTGCTCGGCGCTGATCTTGTAGTTGACGGTGCGCAGCTCGCTCTTGCTGAGCTTGTCGAGCTGTGCCGACAGTTTGTCGAGAGCATCCCGGTCGGCTCCGTTGACGTATATGCCGTCGCCGGCCTTGGCTATTTCGGTGGCAGCCTTTTCATCGACTTTGGTGACAACTTCTTCGTCATTTTTGTCGCGCAGGTACTGGCCGTTGCCGAGTGGAATGCGTCCGCCGCGGGAGGTGCCAACGCCGATGACGTCGACCTGAATGCCCATTTTCGCGGCATCTTGGGCGGCTTCGATGGCTTTGCCCTCGTGGTCCTCGGCGTCGGTGATGAGGATAATGGCCTTGTGCACGTCCTTGTTCTTCGAGAAGGTGCGTTTCGCCTTTTCGAGGGCGGCGGCGATGTTTGTGCCCTGGTTCTTTATCATCGAGGGCTCAAGGTCGTTGAGCGTAAGTTTTGCGGTGTAGAAGTCGGTGGTGAGAGGCAGTTTGACAAGAGCCTCGTTGGCGTATACCACCAGGCCGACGCGGTCGTTGTCGAGGCGGTCGGTCAGCTTTTCGAGCAGTAGCTTGGCGCGTTTGAGGCGCGAGGCGCTGTGCGGGTCGTCGGTAGACTGGGCAAGCATGGAGTTGGAGAGGTCGAAGCAGATGACGGCCTCGATGCCGTTGACGCTCTTCGTGTCCTCTTTCTCGCCGTAGCGCGGGCGGGCCAGAATAAAGACGATGGCGGCGAGGGCCAGCAGCTGCAGGGTAATCTTTATGCCGGGCTTGTACCGCGAGGCCTCGGGCATGAGCGTTGCAAGCAGCTTCGGGTTGCCGAGGCGTCTGAGCTTGCGGCGCCGTGCCAGCTTGGCCAGCTTGTAGAGCCCCCAGATGAGAGGCACTGCCAGCAGGATAAGCAGGAGATATGGATTTGCGAAATCTAACATTATATTAATGTGTGGATGTCCTTAGGAGTTGAATGTACATTGGTCAGGGCAGACGTCGGAAGACGGTGTAGCGCAGGAGCAGCTCGGTGAGTACGAAGCCCAGCAGCAGCCATGCCCAGGGCATGAAGTTGTCCTCGGTGTGCGAGAACTTGCGCACGTCCATCTTTGTCTTTTCGAGTTTGTCAATCTCGGAGAAAATCTCCGACAGCGACTTGTTGTCGGTGGCGCGGAAATATTTGCCGCCCGTCTCGTCAGCGACCTCCTTCAGCGTCTTTTCGTCAATCACCACTTTCTGCTTTTCGTAGTGCAGACGTCCGAACTGGTCGATGTAGCTCGGAGCCTCGGCCATGCCGTTTGTGCCGATGCCTACCGTGTAAATCTTGACCTTGTTTTCCTTGGCTATCTCGGCGGCGTGTGCCGGGGTCAGCAGTCCGGTGTTGTTTGTGCCGTCGGTGATGAGGATGATGCTCTTGCTCTTGGCTTTGCCGGAGACTATGCGGTTGATGGCGGTGGCGATGCCGTCGCCGATGGCGGTGCCGTCGGCGAGCATGCCGGCCTTGAGGCCGCCGATGTAGTCGGTGAGGGCGGCGCGGTCAATAGTCATGGGCAGGCCGGTGAGCGACTCGCCGCCGAAGATGACAACGCCGATGTTGTCGTTCTCGCGACCGTTGACAAACTGAGTAGCCACCTCCTTGGCGGCTTCCATGCGGTCGGGCTTGAGGTCGCGCGTCATCATTGAGGCCGAGACGTCGAGTGCGAGCACGATGTCGGTGCCTTCGGTGTTGGTGGTCTGCCAGCTGTCTTTTTTCTGCGGGCGTGCGAGTATGACGATGAGACAGCCTATGGCGCCGAGTCGGAGTATGAACAGCATATGGCGCAGCCAGGCGCGCAGAGGCATGCCCTTGCCGGAAAAAGCCTGGAGTGTGGACATCCCGAGCGTGGGATTGCTCCGGCGCTTTTTGAGCACGTACCACAGAATCAGCGGTACGAACAGGGTGAACAGCCAGAAATATTGAGGATTTGCGAATTGCATGTTGCGCTTTCGGTAATTTTATGCTTTGGTGTCGCCGGACTGGTCCGGTTTTGCTTTCTTGTCGTTTGCAGCCTGTGCCTTGGCCTTCTTTTCAGCCGCGTCGGCCTCTTTGTCAGCCTTTTTCTGCATGGCGCGTTCCACGCGGGCGTCGTAACGTTTGTCCTTGCGGCGCTGACGGGCCAGGGCCTTGCCCTCCGGTGAGTCGGGGTCGGGCTCCTTGGGCTTGGTGTCCTCGACGAAATCGTGGACAGTGTCGAAGGAGGCCTTGTTCTCCTGGGGCGTGGGACGCATCTTGGCAAATTTCACATAGTCGGACGTGGAGAGCATCTGAGCGATGCGGTCGCGCCATGTCTTGTCGATGTTCGTGTCGGCCTTGATTGCCTGCAGAATCTCCGTCGACGACATTTCGAGGGCGTTGATGCCGAAGTTGCCGGCGAGGTAGCTGCGGAGAATGTCGGTGAGCTCGGTGTAATAAACCTTGTCCTGTCCCGATTCGGTGAGACGGCGTTTCTGCAGCTCTTCGAGGCGTTTCAGCGCCAGCACATACGGCGGGATGACGCGCTTGCGCGGCAGAAGGGTAGGCCCGTTCTTGCGGTAGAGGATGATAACCAGTACGATAAGCGCTGCTGTAAGAATGCCTATCGGGATCCAGTACCACCACTCGGGAACATAGTCGTACCAGCGTGCCTTGATGCCCACCACGCCCTCGTTGGGGTTGATGAGCAGCGAGTCGCGCATCTCTTTTGGCATGGGCGGCTCCAGCACCTTTAGCGTCGTTGCCTCGGAGTAGAACGTGTCGGCGCCGAGGGCAAAGGCGAAGGGCGGGAAGGCAAGGCTGCCGGGGTTGAAAGTCTGCAGCTGGATGTTGTAGTTGACCTGCATGCGGCTGTTTGGCAGAGCGGTAGAGTCTACCGTGATGTCGCGCACTTCGGCGTCCCCGAACTCGAGGACTTTGCCTTCCTCGTTGCGGTATTCGGGAATGTTCACCATCCTGCCGGCTCCGGCGGGCTTGAGTACCTCGACGTGCATGTTGGTGCGTCCGCCCATGGTGACGGCGGCCGAGTCTATCTTGACCGATATGCGCACGGGCTGCTCGGCGGCGGCGTTGGTCTGCTGGGCCGTCGCCGGCAATGTCAGCGCCACCGCTGCTGCGGCCACCGAGGTTTTGATGTATGTCGTGACTTTCATTTACAACTTTGAAGTGAAAAATTTGTACCTCTGTTTCGGGAGGTCAGGTATTATCGTCGTGCCGTGCGGTTTTTGAACAGCGCCATCAGCGCCTTGACGTAATTCTCGTCGGTGGCTATGCTGGCGAAGTCGACGCTGGCCGACCTGAGCCGCTCGGCCATCTCCTGCTGGCGCTGATACCACCAGCGGTCGTAGGTGCGGCGGACCGATTTGGAGGACGTGTCAATCCAGCGCTCCTCGCCGGTCTCGAGGTCTGCTACGCGCATCATGCCTATGTCGGGCAGCTGTGCGTCGCGTTTGTCGTAGACCTGCAGAGCCATGATGTCATGGCGGTTGCGGGCAATCTGCAGCGGCTGCTTCCAGTCACCGCGGTCGATGAAGTCGGAGATGAGAAAGGCCGTGCAGCGGCGCTTGAGTGCGTTGTTGAGATATATCAGCGCCTCGCTGATGTCGGTGCTGCGGTCGGCGGGCCTGAAGTCGAGGAGCTCGCGTATGATGAGCAGAATCTGTTTCTTGCCCTTCTTGGGCGGAATGAATTTCTCGACGGTGCCGGTGAAGAAGATGGCGCCGATTTTGTCGTTGTTGGTGGTGGCCGAGAAAGCCAGTGTGGCGGCTATTTCGGCCATCATCTCGCGCTTGGTCTCCTCGGCGGTGGCGCCGAAAAGTCCCGAACCGCTCATGTCGACAAGAAGCATGACGGTAAGCTCGCGCTCTTCCTCGTAGACCTTGACATACGGGTGGCCGTGGCGTGCCGTGACGTTCCAGTCGATGTCGCGGATGTCATCGCCATACTGGTATTCGCGCACCTCGCTGAACATCATGCCGCGACCCTTGAAGGCCGAGTGGTACTCGCCGGCGAAGATGTTCTGCGAGAGTCCGCGGGTCTTGATTTCAATCTTGCGAACTTTCTGTAAAAGCTCTTTGGAGGTCATGCTTTAAACGGGGTGTTAGGGAACCTGAACCTTGTCGAGGATCTGGGTGATGATTTCGTCGGTGCCGATGTTGTTGGCCTCGGCCTCGTATGTCACGCCGATGCGGTGGCGCAGGACGTCGTGGCAGACGGCGATGACATCTTCGGGGATGACGTAGCCGCGCTGGCGCAGGAAGGCGTAGGCGCGGGCCGCGCGTGCCAGCGAGATGGAGGCACGGGGTGAGGCGCCGAAGGAAATGATGCCTTCGAGGTCGTTGAGGCCGTACTCCGACGGGAAGCGGGTGGCGAAGACGATGTCCACGATGTAGCGCTCAATCTTCTCGTCGATGTAAATCTGCTCGACGACCTTCTGTGCCTCGAGGATGTCTTCGGGCTTTAGCAGGGGAGTCACCTTGCCGCCTTCGTTTTCGAGGTTGCGGCGGATGATTTCGCGCTCCTCCTCCTTGGTGGGGTAGCCGATGACGACCTTCATCAGGAAACGGTCGACCTGAGCCTCGGGCAGGGGGTAGGTGCCTTCCTGCTCGATGGGGTTCTGGGTAGCCATTACCAGGAAGGGCGAGTCGAGAGGGAAAGTTCTGTCGCCGATTGTCACCTGGTGCTCCTGCATGGCCTCAAGCAGAGCCGACTGCACTTTGGCGGGGGCGCGGTTGATTTCGTCGGCAAGGACGAAGTTGGCGAAGATGGGGCCTTTCTTTACCTGGAACTGCTCGTTCTTGGCCGAGTAGACCATGGTGCCGATGACGTCGGCGGGGAGAAGGTCGGGGGTAAACTGTATGCGTGAGTATTTGGCGTCGATGAGCTGTGCCAGCGACTTGATGGCCAGGGTCTTTGCCAGTCCGGGAACGCCTTCGAGCAGGATGTGGCCGTCGGCGAGGAGGGCGATGAGAAGCGACTCTACAAGGTGCTTCTGACCTACGATGGTGTTGCCCATGCCCGTGGTTATCAGGCTGATGAAATTGCTTTTGCCGGCCACGAGTTCGTTGAGCTCGCGGATGTTGACTGATTCACTCATAAGTGCTTGTGGGTTTTGTATGTGTGGTTTGATATTTGATTAGCGAAGGTGAGCCGCCGGGGCGGTATCGGGGGGGGATATCCTTATGCGCGCGTATAATAAAGTGCATGGTATCCCCGAATCGGTATACAAAATTACCATTATAACAGCAAAGGTGTTAAGGCATAATGTTAATTTTAGCTATCAAACTCTAACCTTAAATTAAAGTTAACACCGATTAGTCTTTTTTAACCAATCGGTGTTGATTTATGGGTTCCCGTTAAGTTAACGGCCTTGCCTGCTGACTGCATTTTATCGGGCCGACTTGAACTGTTTCAGCTTCTTCTTGAAGGCGACTTTACGGTCTCTCTTGCGGTTGAATTCTTTTTTTGCCGCCGCGGCTTTCTCTCGGAGTTCGGGGGGGAGATTGCGTATTCTGAGGTATTCGTCCACAACGGACATGAACCTGTCGTCCAGGTCGTCGGCACAGCGTTTCATGTTGTCGAGGCACTCGTCGAGAGGCACCTGCTGACCGTCGGGGTAGATGTGCATGCGGTTGAGGTCGATAAGACTGAAAACCGGACCGTTATCAGTGATTTTAACCCTGACGTTGGTGTTGTTGAGGTCGTCGTGCCTGATGCCTTTCTCGTGGAGTTCGGCTACAAAAGCGGCAAAGGCGTGGATAAAGGCGCTGTCGGCGGTATCGTAGAAGTCCAGAAGACATTGCGAGGGCTCGTAACGGCAGATATACGAGCAGCTTTTCAGCCGGTTGGTCAGGCCGTCGCGGCATTCGCGGTAAGCGATGGGCTCGGGGGTGCCGATGCCCCGTTCAATCAGCGTCCTGGCGTGTTCGTACGAGCGGCAGGCTTTGG
>JBJFEE010000060.1:0-19188 GCA_051890455.1 Muribaculaceae bacterium | reverse complement strand
CCCAAACTCTATATCGCCTGCGGTATCTCCGGTCAGATTCAGCACATCGCCGGTATGCAGGACAGCTCGATCATCATCTCCATCAACAACGACCCCGACGCCCCCATCAACAAGATTGCCGACTACGTCATCGTCGGCGATGTCGAGACCGTCGTTCCCAAGCTGATCAAGTACTATAAAAAGAACTCCAAGTAAAGAAATCAAAGCACAATGGCTAATTTTTATACAGACAATCCCGATCTTAAGCACCATCTGACACATCCGATGATGCAGAAGATTGTCGCCCTCAAGGAGCGCGACTACTCCGACGCCGCCAAGTTCGACTACGCCCCGTTCAACTTCGACGACGCCATGGACAACTATGACAAGGTGCTTGAAATCGTCGGCGACCTCTGCGGCAACGTCATCGCCGGCAACGCCGAGAGCGTCGACCACGAAGGCCCCACAGTGGCCAACGGCCGCGTCACCTACGCTTCCGGCACGCAGCAGAACCTCGAGGCATGCCGCCAGGCCGGCCTGATGGGCATGTCGATGCCCCGCCGCCTCGGCGGTCTCAACTTCCCCATCACCCCGTACATCATGGCCGCCGACATCGTCAGCCGCGCCGATACCGGTTTCGAGAACCTCTGGGGCCTTCAGGACTGCGCCGAGACTCTCTACGAGTTCGCCAGCGAGGACCAGAAGCAGCGCTTCATCCCCCGCGTCTGCAAGGGCGAGACAATGTCGATGGACCTCACCGAGCCCGACGCCGGCTCCGACCTGCAGAGCGTGATGCTTAAGGCCACTCAGAAAGAGGACGGCAGCTGGGTGCTCAACGGCGTGAAGCGCTTCATCACCAACGGCGACGCCGACATCCACCTCGTGCTCGCACGCTCGGAGGAAGGCACCACCGACGGCCGCGGCCTGTCGATGTTCGTCTACGACAAGCGCAACGGCGGCGTCAATGTACGCCGTATCGAGAACAAGATGGGCATCAAGGGCTCGCCCACATGTGAGCTCGTATACAAGAACGCTCCCGCCGAACTTGTCGGCGACACCCGCATGGGCCTTATCAAATACGTTATGGCGCTGATGAACGGCGCACGCCTCGGCATCGCCGCACAGAGCGTCGGAGTAAGCGAACTCGCATACCGCGAGGCTCTGCAGTACGCCAAGGAGCGCTGCCAGTTCGGCAAGCCCATCATCGAGTTCCCTGCCGTGGCCGAGATGATTGCCGTCATGAAGGCCAAACTCGACGCAAGCCGCTCGCTTCTCTACGAAACCTCGCGCTACGTAGACCTCTACAAGGTCTACGAGGACATCGCCAAAGAGCGCAGTCTCACCGCCGACGAGCGCAAGGAGATGAAACAGTACAAGAAACTTGCCGACGCCCTCACCCCCATGGCCAAAGGCATGAGCAGCGAATACTGCAACCAGAACGCCTACGACTGCATCCAGGTGCACGGCGGTTCGGGCTTTATGAAGGATTACGCCTGCGAGCGCATCTACCGCGACGCCCGCATCACCTCGATTTACGAGGGTACCACCCAGCTGCAGGTTGTGGCAGCCATCCGTCACGTCACCACCGGCACCTACATGACCCTCATCAACGGATACAACGAGGTTGAGGTCCGTCCCGAGCTGCAGCCCCTGAAGGACCGTCTCGTGGCCATGACCGCCAAGTATCAGGAGGCTGTCGAAGATGTCACCGGCGCCAACGAGCAGGCCTACACCGATTTCATGGCACGCCGCCTCGTCGAGATGGCCGGCAACATCGTCATGGGTTACCTGCTCCTCCTCGACGCACAGCGCAACGAGAGTTTCCAGCGCTCGGCCGCCGTCTACAACAAGATGGCCGACGCCGAGGTTGCCAAGCACTACGAGTTCATAACCACAACAGCCCCTGCGCAGATTGACCTGTACAAGGCCTGATTTCCGAATTTAAAACACGCCGGGTCCTCTTTTGAGCAAAAGGGGGACTTGGCGCGTTTAGTTTTATCGGATACTCGACTACATAACTTGAAAATTTACCCTCCTCAATATAACTTAAAGCCATGAACACAAAACTTATGAACGCAGGCGCCAACAATATGCGCGTGCTTATTGCCTCGATGGTGGAGAAAGCCAAATCCGGACATCCCGGCGGTGCCATCGGCGGAGCGGACTTCATGAACGCCCTGTACTCGAAATTCCTCGTATACGACCCCGACGACGCACACTGGATTGCCCGCGACCGCTTCTTCCTCGACCCCGGCCACATGTCGACAATGCTCTATTCGGTGCTAGCCCTGAGCGGGAAATACACCATGGGCGAGCTCGAGCAGTTCCGCCAGTGGGACAGCGTCACTCCCGGCCACCCCGAGCTTGACGTCGAGCGCGGCATCGAGAACGCCTCCGGCCCCCTGGGCCAAGGACACGCCATGGCCGTAGGCTGCGCCATCGCCGAGCGCTTCCTGGTAGCACGTTTCGGCGAGACCTTCGCTCACAAGACATATGCATATATCTCGGACGGCGGCGTCCAGGAAGAGGTTTCGCAGGGCGCCGGCCGCCTTGCCGGACACCTGGGCCTGCACAACCTGATAATGTTCTACGACTCCAACGAGGTACAGCTGTCGACGCACACAAAGTCGGTCACCGACGAGGACACCGCAGCCAAGTACCGCGCCTGGGGATGGAAAGTCATCGAGATTGACGGCAACGACGTCAACGCTATCGTCGGGGCCCTCGAAGTCGCCCACGCCGAGAAGAAGCGTCCCACACTCATCATGGGCCACACTGTCATGGCTAAAGGCGTTGTAGGTGCCGACGGCGTAAGCCTCGAAGGCGCCGTCAACACTCACGGCCAGCCCCTCACCGCCGCCGGCGCCGACCTCGACGCCACCATCCGCGGCTGGGGAGGTGACCCCGCCAATCCTTTCCGTATTTATCCCGAGGTGGCCGAGATGTACAAGGCCCGCCAGGACGAGCTGCGCAAGCAGGTCGCCGAAAAGCGCAAGGCCGAAAAGGAATGGGCTGCCGCCAATCCCGAGCTGGCAGCGCAGTTCCGCTCGTTCATCGAGGAGAAGATGCCCGATGTCGACTGGGACGCCATACAGTTCAAACCCGACATGGCCAGCCGCAACTCGTCGGCTGTCGTTCTCGGTGTCCTCGCCGAGCACGTCGGCAATATGCTGGTATCCAGCGCCGACCTCGCCAACAGCGACAAGACAGACGGCTTCCTCAAAAAGACCTACGCCCTCACGCGTGATGACTTCGGCGGTGCCTTCCTGCACAGCGGAGTCGCCGAGCTGACAATGGCCTGCGTGATGAATGGTGTCGTCCTCCACGGAGCCATGCGCGGCGCCTGCGGCACCTTCTTCGTGTTCAGCGACTATATCAAGCCTGCACTGCGTATCAGCGCCCTGATGGAGAACCCCGTCCTGTATATCTTCACCCACGACGCCTTCCGTGTCGGCGAGGACGGTCCTACGCACCAGCCCATCGAGCAGGAGGCTCAGGCACGTCTGCTCGAGCTGATGAACAACCACAGCGGCAAGATGTCGACGCTCGTACTTCGTCCCGCCGACTCGGCCGAGGTTGTCGAGAGCTACCACATGGCACTCGAAAACCAGCACGCTCCCACGGTGATGATTCTGTCGCGTCAGAACCTCGAGGACCTTCCCGGCAGCAACGGTCTCACACGCCGTGAGTCGGCCGAGGGTGCCCGCCGCGGCGGCTACGTCATCACTGCCGACGAAAATCCCGAGCTCGTACTCATGGCCAACGGCAGCGAGGTAGCCCTGTTGCTCCATGTGGCCGAAAAGCTTCGCGAGCAGGGACACCGCGTTGCTCTGTGCTCCTTCCCCAGCATCGGCCTGTTCCTGCGTCAGGACAAGGCATACCGCGACTCCGTTCTCCCCGAGGGCGTCAACCGCTTCGCCCTTACCGCCGGTCTGGCAGCGACGTTCCTGCCCCTCATGCAGGGCGCTCCCCGCTACGACGTCATGGGTATGGACCGCTTCGGCGCCTCGGCTCCGTACAAGATTTTGGACGAGAAGTTCGGTTTCACCGTCGACCATGTCCTCAGCCGCGTAGACGCATTTCTGAAATAAAAAACTGACAGCCCCGGAAGGTTATCCATTACTCGGTTGCCTTCCGGGCTTATTTTACGACAATATAAGGTGGAAACTTACGCGCAAGTACTTGTGCCGGTGCCGGTGGGCGACTCGTTCAGCTACCTGGTGCCAGAGCCTATGGTGCCGCAGATACAGAGCGGCATGCGCGTAATCGTGCCCTTCGGCAAGGGCAAATTCTACACAGGCATTGTCGAAAGCATACACAACCACCGTCCCGAGGGCTATGAGGTTAAGGCAATAGTACACATCCCCGACACAAAGCCTGTCGTGCGCCATCCGCAGCTTAATATGTGGCGGTGGATGTCTGACTATTACCTGTGTTCGCCCGGCGACGTCATGCGCGCCGCCATACCGGCCGGACTCAAAATCGAGTCGGAGAGCAACGTCGAGGTCAACCCGGATATGGAAGCTGATGAGGCTGCGGCAGTCCTTACAGACAAGGAGCTGACTATATGGCAGACCCTCGAAAGCAAGGGGCGCCTGTCGGTGACAAAACTCGAAAAGGAGACCGGAGTGAAAGGCCTGACCGCCCGCGTCAGCCGCATGGTGGAGAAAGGAGCCGTTATTGTCAGCGAGAAGCTCGTAGAGCGTTTCCGTGCCAAGACCGAGACATACGTGCGCCTGCTTGTCCAACGTGGCGACAGCGAGGCTCTGCGCAAGGCCTTCGAGGCCGTGCACGGGGCGAAACGCCAGGAGCAGATGCTGCAGACGCTGATGGCTCTCAGCAAGTTCACCGCCGTCACCGGCAAACCTGAGCCGGTGAGCCGCACGGCCCTGCTGGAGAAATGCGGCGGCACAACCCCGGTTTTGCAGGCTCTGGCAAAGAAGGGCCTTGTCGAGGTGTACAAAAAACAGGTCTCGCGTTTCGGTTTTGAAGGCCAGGAACAGAGTGATCTGCCGGAACTGACCCAAACTCAGCAGTCGGCTCTCGGCGACATCCACAAGTCGTTCCTCGACCATAACGTCACGCTCCTGCATGGCGTCACCTCCAGCGGCAAGACCGAAATCTACATGCATCTTATCGACTATGTGATGCAGCAAGGACGCCAGGCGCTTTTCCTGGTACCGGAGATAGCACTCACAACCCAGCTTACGAAAAGGCTGCAGAAAGTATTCGGCCGCCGCGTTATCATCTACCACTCGCGTTTCAGCGACAACGAGCGGGTGGAGATATGGCAGCGCCTGTTGCACTCAAATGAGCCGTGCGTGGTCATCGGTGCACGCTCGTCGGTGTTCCTGCCCTTTGCCCGCCTGGGGCTGGTGATAGTGGACGAGGAGCATGAGAGCAGCTACAAACAGTTTGACCCCGCTCCGCGCTACAACGGACGCGACTGCGGCGTCCTGCTGGCGTCGATGCACGGCGCAAAGACGCTCCTCGGCAGCGCCACGCCCTCGGTGGAGACATACTGGAAAGCTACCAACGGCAAGTACGGACTTGTCACGCTCACCGAACGCTACGGCAACATGGAGTTGCCTAAGGTCAGGGTAGTGGACATGAACAACGCCCGCAACCGACGCCTGGTCACGGGGCCCTTCGCCAACGAGACCGTCGACTCCATCCGCGATGTCGTCGCAAAGGACAGGCAGGCCATCGTCTTCCACAACCGCCGCGGCTACGCTCCTGTAGCCACATGCCGCCAGTGCGGCTTCACGCCCAGATGCGAGCACTGCGACGTCTCGCTGACCTACCACCGTCGCCTCGACCGCCTCGTCTGTCACTACTGCACGGCGTCGTACGCCTTGCCCGAGGTGTGCCCCGTTTGCGGGACGCCCTCGCTGAGCATCCTCGGCTACGGCACCGAGCGCCTGGAGGAAAACCTCGAGGAGGCGCTTCCCGGAATGCGTCTGCTGAGGATGGACCTCGACACCACCCGCAACAAGGACAGCTACTCGCAGATTATCGACAGTTTCAGCGAGCGCAAGGCCGACGTACTCATCGGCACCCAGATGGTGACCAAAGGTCTTGACTTCGACGCCGTGGGTACCGTGGTCGTCCTCGATGCCGACGCCGTCATCAGCTACCCCGACTTCCGGTCGGCCGAGCGGGCCTTCAACATGCTCGAGCAGGTGGCCGGACGTGCCGGACGCAAGGATGAGGCGGGGGAGGTAATAATACAGACGCGCACCCCCGACCATCCCGTGGTTCAGCATGTGCTCACCCATAATTACGACGCCTTCTACAACCTTGAGCTGAAGGCACGGCAGCAGTATTTCTACCCGCCCTTCTCACGGCTCATCTACGTCTACATCAAGCACAGGGACCCGCGTGTGGCCGATGACCTGTCGCGATGCTATGCCGACGACCTGCGCCGTCAGCTCGGCAACCGCGTCACAGGTCCCCAGGAGCCCGTGGTGGGACGTGTGCAGAACCTCTACATCCGCCGCATCATGCTCAAGATTGAGCCGGGTGTATCGATGAAACAGATAAGGGGCATCCTCCGCGATGTCTACACGGGGATGTTCCGCAACCGAGACATGCGCGCCGCTGTCGTATACTACGATGTCGACCCGTACTGACATAATTCATAACCAATAAACCAATCGTTACAATCCAATAAGGTACAAAAGAAATGAAGAAAAAACTGACTATTCTGGCGGCAGCGGCCGCCATGACGGCTCCGGCCTTTGCCGAGGGCTATCAGGTAAACAGCCTCAGCGCCCGCCAGACAGGCATGGGACACACCGGCGTAGCCCTCAAGCTGGGCTCAGAGTCGATGTTCTTTAATCCCGGTGCCCTGAGCTTTCTTGACAAAAACATCGACTTCAACGGCTCGTTCACGATGATCAAGCCCTCCGTCACTGCGAAAGTGCCCGGCGGCGTGAAATACGAGAACATGTCGACATACGCCACGCCTCTGGCCGCACATCTCGGCATGAAGGTATACGACAACTTTGCAGCCGGCATCTCGTTCTATACTCCCTACGGCTCAAAAATCGACTGGAGCGACAACTGGCCCGGCGCCGAGCTCAACCAGCGCGTCAAGCTGCAGATTTTCACCGTCCAGCCCACCTTCTCGTGGAAAATCCTCCCCAACCTCAGTGTCGGCGCCGGCATCATGGTCACATGGGGCAACGTGGACATGAGCAAGGGCCTCGTCAGCGGCTCCTCGCTTGACATGATGCTTCAGGCTATGGGCAATCCTTACCGTTTCGGCAGTACGACCCCCGCTTCCGTGGGCCTCAATGGAAATGCCGATGTGGCTGTCGGTGCCAACATCGGTGCCCTCTGGGACATCAATAAAAAGTGGACCGTCGGTGCAAGCTGGCGCTCACAGCAGACCATGAAAGTCCGCTCGGGCGAGGCCACCGTCACATACGCCAACGACGTTGCCCGCACCATCCTCGAGCAGCGCCTCAACATGATTCACCAGGCCAACTTCAAGGCTCAGATGCCTGCCCCCTGGGTCCTCAACTTCGGCGTGTCCTACCGCCCCATCGAGAAACTCGTCATCGCCGCCGACGCCCAGCTCACCGGCTGGCACGCCTACCAGCACCTCGACATCGAATTCCTGAGCGAACAAGTCAAGCCCTACGACCAGCACATCGACAAGAATTACAAGAACTCGTGGACTTTCAAACTTGGCGCTCAGTACGACCTCACCCACCGTTTTCAGGTGCGCGCCGGACTGATTGTTGACCAGACTCCCGTCAGCAAGCAGCACTATAACCCCGAGACCCCCGGTGAAACCAAAATCGAGCCCTCGGTAGGCCTCTCGTTCTATCCCGTGCCCCAGCTCAGCATCGATGCCTCCGTCCTCTACGTCCACGGCATCAAGACCACCGGCACCGGCACCTACCCCGACCTGCTCCTCGGCAAACCCTCCACCTTCACCGCCGTCTACCAGGTCAACGCCTGGGCCCCCTCCATCGGCCTGACCCTCCATCTTTAATGCAGCATTTCCCTAAAAACATCTAATGGCAGCGGCTCCCGGCATACCCCGGGACCGCTGTCGTTTTTTTTGCTTGTCCGGGGGCTGTGGAGAAAAACTGACACCAGGTGCTGTAAATTTGGTTTTTACCTAAATTATTGGTAATTTTGCACTTGTTTTTGAATACTTCAATAGATGAGCTCTGACAAAAAAGATTTCGACTTGTTGTTTGAAACCAGTTGGGAAGTATGCAACAAGGTCGGAGGAATATATACGGTACTATCCACTAAGGCAAATACACTGCGCAGTCTTTACGGCGACAAGGTCATATTCATCGGTCCCGACGTATGGAGCGCAGAAAATCCGTCGCCATTCTTTACCGAGTCGCATAAACTACTGGCCCCCTGGAAACGACAGCTCAAGCTGCTGCAGGGCGTGTCCGTGAGGGTAGGGTACTGGGAAATCCCCGGGCGCCCGACGGCCATACTGGTGAAATTCGACGGAATGTACGCCGTCAAGGACACCTTCTACGGCGACATGTGGCGCAATTTCGGCGTCGACTCGCTCCATGCCTACGGCGACTATGACGAAGGCTGCGCTTTCGGTCACGCCTCGGCACTGGTCATTGCCGACCTGGTGAAATACCGCGGCCTCGACACTGTCCCCGGCAGCGTCATCGCCCATTTTGACGAGTGGACCGACGGCATGGGCCTGCTGGCCACGCGCCTGCTGCTTCCCCTCGCCGCCACTGTCTTCACCACCCACGCCACCTGCATCGGCCGCAGCATCTGCAGCAACGGCAAGCCCCTCTACGACTATCTGCGCGGCTACAACGGCGACCAGATGGCCCGCGAGCTCAACATGGAGTCGAAACACTCGCTCGAAAAGGCCGCCGCACACGTCGCCGACGCCTTCACCACCGTCAGCGGCATCACCGCCGAAGAGGCCGCCCAGTTGCTCGAGCGCGTCCCCGACGTCGTCACCCCCAACGGCTTCGAGCCCGACTTCGTCCCCGAAGGCGACGCCTACGACGACTGCCGCCGCAAGGCCCGCGCCCTGCTGGCACACGTCGCCGGTGACCTCACAGGCCGTTATTTCGACCCCGATGAATGCTTCATGGCACTGACGAGCGGCCGCTTCGAATACCGCAACAAAGGCCTCGACGTCTTCCTCGACTCGATACGCCGCTTTGCCGACAAGCGCCCCGAAAAGCCCGTGCTCGCCTTCATAATGGTACCCGCATGGAGCGCCGGACCCCGCGCCGACCTGCAGAAGCGCATGCACAGCGACGCAGCCCCGTCGCTCCCCCTCCCTGATCCATTTGTCACACACGACCTGCACAATCCCGAGGCTGACGCCGTGATGTGCCGCATGCGCCAGCTCGGTTTCGGCGCCCCCGGCACCAACGGCAACACATACGTCTTCTACGTGCCCTGCTACCTCAACGGCAATGACGGCATCTTCAACCGCCCGTACTACGACATGCTGCCCGGCTTCGACGCCACAGTTTTCCCCAGCTACTACGAGCCCTGGGGCTACACCCCCCTCGAGAGTGTGGCCTTCGGCGTGCCCACCGTCACCACATCTCTCTCCGGCTTCGGCCGCTACATCCTTGACAACTACGACAACTCCTTCGAGGCCTGCGGCGTCAAAGTCATCCACCGCACCGACTCAAATTACAACGACGTCTGCGACGACATCGCCGCCGGGCTGTGGTACCTCTGCAACACCACTCCCGAAATCCGCGCCCGCATCGCCGACGCCGCACGCCGCACCGCCGACTCGGCCTCGTGGTCGAACTTCATCGTCGACTACGTCCTTGCCTACCGCATCGCCGTCGACAAGTCGCTTGCCCGCGCCCGCCAGGAAACGGCGGAGGTCGAAATGGAGACCGAGCGCTCGGCAGGCCTGTGAACGCATGATACTGGCGGAAAATCACCGCCTGACACAATATTCAGTAACATAAAATATTACACAATACATCAGAAAATGAAACTACCGGTAACCAACACAAATGCGCCCGTCTGGCGCGACATTACCGTACGCGCCGAACTCCCCGAACGCCTCAAGCCCCTGGAAGTCCTTTCCAAGAACCTGTGGTGGGTGTGGAACAGCGCCGGCAAGACCATCTTCCGTGAGCTCAACCCCGACCTGTGGCGTGCCACCGGCGAAAACCCCGTCATGCTGCTCCAGCGCCTCAGCGCCGAGCGTATCGACGAAATCCTGGGCGACGCCGACCTGCTCGCACGTATCGATGCGGTTTATAACGAGTTCAAGGAGTACATGTCCGTGCCCATGCGCACCGATGTCCCCTCGGTATCCTACTTCTCGATGGAGTACGGCCTCTGCAACTGTCTCAAGATTTACTCGGGCGGTCTCGGCGTCCTCGCCGGTGACTACATCAAGGAGGCTTCCGACAGCCGCGTCGACATGACCGCCGTCGGTTTCCTCTATCGTTTCGGCTACTTTACCCAGACCCTCAGTGTAGACGGCCAGCAGATTGCCAACTACGAGCCCCAGAACTTCAACCAGCTCCCCATCGAGCAGGTGATGGACGAGGACGGCAAGCCCATGATTCTCGAGGTGCCTTATCCCGGCCGCATCATCTACAGCCACATCTGGCGTGTCAACGTGGGCCGCATGAAGCTCTATCTGATGGATACCGACTTTGACATGAACAGCCAGTTCGACCGCGAAATCACTCACACCCTCTACGGCGGCGACTGGGAGAACCGCCTCAAGCAGGAGTACCTACTCGGCATCGGCGGCGTGCTCATGCTCAAGAAACTCGGCATCAACCACCGCCTCTACCACTGCAACGAAGGCCATGCCGCACTGCTCAACCTGCAGCGCCTCGTCGACTATATCCAGAACGACAAGCTCGACTTCCAGAGCGCTCTCGAGGTCGTTCGTTCCTCGTCGCTCTACACCGTCCACACCCCCGTGCCCGCAGGCCACGACTACTTCGACGAGAGCCTCTTCGGCAAGTACATGGGCGAGTTCCCCGCCAAGCTCGGCATCAGCTGGAACGACCTCATGAACATGGGCCGCGAGAACCCCGACACCAACGAGCGCTTCTCGATGTCGGTATTCGCCCTCAACACCTGCCAGGAGGCCAACGGCGTCAGCTGGCTCCACGGCGAAGTGTCCAAGAAGATGTTCGCAGGCGTATGGAAAGGTTACTCGTGGGAAGAGAGCCATGTCGGCTACGTCACCAACGGCGTGCACATGCCCACCTGGGCCGCCAGCGAGTGGAAAGCCTTCTACAAGGAGAAACTCGGCAAGGACGTCTTCTACGACCAGAGCAACCCCGAGGCTTGGGCCGACATCTTCCAGGTGCCCGACGAGGAAATTTGGAACATGCGCATGACCCTCAAGAACAAGTTCATCAACTTTGTCAAGCGCGACTTCAAGGCCAAGTGGCTCGCCAACCAGGGCGACCCCAGTCAGGTGATGAACGTCGTCGAGAAGATCAACCCCAACGCCCTCATCATCGGCTTTGCCCGCCGCTTCGCCACCTACAAGCGCGCACACCTTCTCTTCACCGACCTCGACCGTCTCGCACGCATCGTCAACAACGAGAAGTTCCCCGTTCAGTTCATCTTCTCCGGTAAGGCACACCCCGCCGACGGCGCCGGTCAGGGTCTCATCAAGCGCATCGTCGAGATTTCGCGCATGCCCCAGTTCCTCGGCAAGATTATCTTCCTCGAGGACTATAACATGATTGTCGCCAAGCGCCTCGTCACCGGCGTCGACATCTGGCTCAACACCCCCACGCGTCCCCTCGAGGCCTCCGGTACCTCCGGCGAGAAGGCCGAGATGAACGGCGTGCTCAACTTCAGCGTCCTCGACGGCTGGTGGTACGAAGGCTACCGCTTCGACGAGCAGGCCGGATGGGCCCTCACCGACAAGCGCACCTACACCGACCAGGCCCAGCAGGACAAGCTCGACGCCGCCACCATATACCAGATGCTCGAGAACGAGATTGTGCCCCTCTACTTCGCCAAGAACTCCAAGGGCTACTCGCCCGAGTGGGTACAGTACATCAAGCGCTCGATCGGCCATATCGCTCCCCACTTCACCATGAAGCGCATGATCGACGACTACATCGAGCGTTTCTACGACAAGGAGGCCGCACGTGCCAACGCTCTCTCGGCCAACAATTTCGCCAAGGCCAAGGAAATCGTCGCCTGGAAGGAGAAAGTCGCCGCAGCCTGGAACGGCATCAAGGCACTCGAGGTCAAGCAGGATGGCGACCTGTCGTCGGCAGTGGCCGGCACACCCTTCACCGCCGAAGTCGTCCTCGACACCAACGGCCTGGGCACCGATCTCGCCGTCGAGCTGGTAATCTTCCGCGTCGAAGACGGCCAGGACAAGTTTGAGGGCACACGCAACTTCAAGGTCGTCAAGCACGAAGGCAACATCGTCACCTACCATCTCGAGACCAAGATGCGCGACGCCGGTGTCTTCCGCTACGGCTTCCGCGTCTACCCCTACAATCCCGAAATCCCTCACCGCCAGGACTTCGCCTTCACCCGCTGGATTTAACCGCTAATCCCGCCCCGCAGGCACAAAAACAGACCGGCACCCGCCCCGCGGCGATGCCGGCCTGTTTTGTTATGTCCATACAGAAATCAGCCGTTGAGCCCAGGACACGACAATCCTACGCGTTTGCAAGCGGTTGACCCCATGTAGGGACGTTTCTTTGGCACGTTAAACCTGTCCGGCAGGATTAACATCGCAAAGCGATGTCCCTACATTGGCTGGAGTAGTATTTTTAGGTTAAGTCCACCAGGGTGCTCTGCGCTCTATAGCATTAGAGCGGGGTAGAGCGCTCTAAGTGCTCTGGCGCTTCAGAGCAGAGCGGTTGAAGACGGTGTTAGCGGCCGGTGGCGAGTATCATGAAGGTGACGGCTACTACGGAGATGGTGATGCCGGCCACGACGGAGAGGGTGAGGGGCTCGCCAAGGACCATGCTGCCCACGACAATCGCCGTTATGGGCTCGAAGACGCCGAGCACCGAGGCTTTGGTGGCGCCGATGTTGCGTGTGGCTACCGCCAGCGTGGCCGTGGAGACGATGGTGGGCAGCACGGCCAGGCCTACGAGATTGAGCCATGGGCTCCAGCCCCCCAGGCCGCCAAGGAGGGTCGTGCCTGACTGCGCTCCCCACGCCATGAAGACTATCGAGCCGACGACGAGGGTGTAGAAAGTGAGCACGCTGTTGGAGATGCCTGCGATGACCTTGCTGCGGTTGATGATGACGATGAAAAGCGAGTAGACGAAGGCCGAGGCGATGGACAGCCCTATGCCGACGGGGTTGAAGACGGTGTCGCTGCCAACGCCTGTCATTATTATCACGCCGACAAACGATACGGCGATGGCGACCCATACGGGCCAGGACGGCATTTTGCCCAGCGCCGCCATGATGAGCGCAACCATCACCGGCGACAGGAAGACGAGCGTGGTGGCAAGTCCCGACGGCACGTACTTGTAGGCCGAGAAAAGGGTGAGCGAGGAGGTGGTGTAAAGCAGACCTAAGATAACCAGGACAACGGCCTGGCGCCATGTTACGCGGAAGCTCTGGCCGGTGACGGCGAGGAAAAGCCCCAGCAGTGTCACGGCAATGGCATAGCGGAAGAACAGTATGGACGACAGCGCCACTCCCGCGGCCATCAGCGGGACGGCAAAGAGCGGATTGAGGCCGTAAGTCACTCCGGTGAGTATGCCCGCCGGATATCCTGTCAGAGCTTTTTTGCTGAGTTTCATCGTGCGATTTTGGAAATGGCTTGCAAAGGTATGAATTTTTTTGTAATTTCACGTCCGCAAAATCAATTACAGAAACTATGTTCAGCAAAGATGTTTATGTCAGCCGCCGCGCCCGCCTCAAGGAACTTGTCGGCGACGGTGTGATTGTGCTTTTCGGCAACAACGAGTCCCCCAACAACTATCCAAGCAACGGCTATTATCCATTCCGCCAGGATTCGTCGTTCCTGTACTACATAGGCGCCGACCGCGACGGCCTCGCCGCCGTGATAGACGTCAACAGCAACACCGAGACGCTTTTCGGCGACGATATCGATATCGAGGACATCGTCTGGTACGGCTCGGTGGACAGCGTGGCCGACATGGCGGCTCAGAGCGGCATCGCCCACAGCGCACCCCTGGCACAGCTTAAGAAAGTCCTCGACGAGGCTTGTGCCAAAGGCCGCCGCATACATTTCCTGCCGCCGTACCGACACGACAACAAGATTCAGATAATGGACCTGCTGGGCATCCATCCCTCGCAGCAGAAGGAGGCGGCCTCGCCGGACCTTATCAAGGCCGTAGTAAAGATGCGCTCGGCAAAGAGCGACCTCGAGATTGCCGAGATTGAGGAGGCTTGCTCCGTCGGCTACAAGATGCACACCACGGCCATGCGCCTGACACGTCCCGGCGTCACCGAGAAATTTGTCGGCGGCCAGGTCGACGGCATCGCCCACAGCTATGGCCTGCAGGTCAGCTTCCCCACCATCTTCTCGCAGCATGGCGAGATTATGCACGGCAACCCGTCGATGGCCGTCCTCGAGGAGGGCAGGCTCGCCCTCTGCGACGCCGGTGCCGAGAATATGAACTGCTATTGCTCGGACAACACGCGCACCTTCCCCGTCAGCGGCCGCTTTACGCAGCGTCAGCTCGAAATCTACAGCATCGTCGAGGAGTGCCACGACCTGGTGCTCAAGCTCGCCCGTCCCGGCGTGAAATACATGGACGTGCACTTTGACGTCTGCCGTCTGATGACCGACCGCCTCAAGGAGCTCGGCCTGATGCGCGGCGACACCGAGGAGGCCGTCCGCGCCGGCGCCCACGCCATGTTCCTGCCTCACGGACTCGGCCATATGATGGGCATGGACGTCCACGACATGGAAGGCCTGGGTCAGATTTACGTTGGCTTCGACGAGGAGACACGCCCCAACCTCGAGCAGTTCGGCACCAACTGCCTGCGCATGGGCCGCCGCCTCGAAAAAGGCTTTGTCGTCACCGATGAGCCCGGCATCTACTTCATCCCTGCCCTCATCGACAACTGGCGCGCCAGCGGCCACTGCGCCGAATTCCTCAACTTCGACCTCCTCGAAAAGTACAAGGACTTCGGAGGCATCCGCATCGAGGACGACGTCCTCATCACCGATGACGGCTGCCGCTTCCTCGGCAAGGACCGCATCCCCTACCACCCCGCCGACATCGAAGCCTTCATGGCCCGGTAAGACCGGGAGTTACCGCGTAAAAGCTACAGACAGGCTTGCCGGAGGGCTGGCCTGTCTGCGTGTGGGGGTGTTATGTGGTGGATGTTATGGATGTGGCGGATGTTTTGGATGTGGACATCCTATACATCCTTAACATCCTTTACATTGCCGTTTAGTCCGGGATGGCGTCGAGGTGGGCCTCGATGTAGGCGGCGAGGGCGCGGGAGCGGTCGGTGGACTTGCCGTGGTGGCGTAGCATGGGGATTAGGGACCGGTGCATGGCGCCGTTGTCAAAGGTCCGGCCGGAGGCGCGGCCGGCTTCGTCAAGGAAGGCGCGCACGGCCGTCTCATAGCCCGTATCGTCGAGTTCGCCTGGATGCAGGGCGTCCACTGCCGCCAGAACGTCTGCCAGTTCGCTTGAAATCTTGTCGAAGTCGGTCTCGTGCTGTCCGAGGACAAGACCCATAAAGGTTCCGCGGCCGATTTTCCGCAGTGTCCTTTCATCAAGTTTGTTTTCTGCCATGGTTCGGTTATCATTGGAAGATGCGGGAAGCACCGCTGATGGAGGTTTTGACTGAGCGGGAGGCCAGGGCGGTGACGTTGATGGAGGAAGCGCCGGAGGTGGCCAGGTTGGCCTTTTTGTCGGTGCCCTTCAGAGTGATTTTGGAGGCGCCGGTGGCCGTGGCCTTGAGGGTGCCTGTGTGGAGGTTGTCGATTTTGCAGGTCGAGGCTCCCGAAGTGCTCAGCGTCGTCAGCGTCGTCAGCTGGTTGTAGAAGTAAATTCTGGATGTGCCTACCAGGTCGGCGATGACCTCGTGCGCGTTGACCGTGCTGTTGAAATTGGCGCGTGTCGCGTCCATGAGCGTCAGAGCCAGCACCCGGCCGCCGAGCTTATAGTCGTTGTCGACGGTGAGGGTGGCCGTGCCTGAGAGGCTTATGCGCTCGGCCGCGGGAGCCGTCAGCGTGATTTCGATGCCCTCGTAGCTTGTGCGCCTGTATCCCACGGGGTATTTGCGGCTAATTCTAAGCACGCCTTTGTCCATCCGGACAATCAGGTATTTGAGGTCTTCCTCCGTGCCTCTGGCCGTCAGCGATACGGTGGGATCGACAGTGTATTTGATGTCAACAGAACTGGAGACGTCCATGCTGCTGAAATGGCCGATGGTGTAAGGAACTGTCTTATGAGGTATCACCAGAAAAGCCGGTTCGGGATTACGCCGGTTGTTCCGGCTGGCCGCATACCCTATGGCTGTCCCTGCCAGCGTCAGCACCGTGAGTAGAAAAAAGGCGGTTTTGCGAGTCTTCATGACCTTGAAATTTTATCAGTGACCTTAAATATTACAGAGCGGTAAATTCTTAGAATGGGTTTTTCATCGTCCACTTTAAGCCCAGGGTGGGGTTGCAGAAGAAGGTGCGGCTGCCCTTGTCGGGGACGATGAAGTTGTTGCTGATTTCAACCTCGGTGCCGAAGCTGAGGCCGGTGCCGGAGATGCCGTCCACACCGTCGAGATTGAACCAGAACTGCGGCTCGGAGCATACCGTCAGGCGGATTTTGCCGGCGGAGGTGCGGTCGCGCCACAGGTCGACGAAACCGGCGAAGGTGAACATGTCTTTTTTGCCGAAGTTCACGTTCCATACTCCCGTCAGCTGGAAGCTCGGATAGGCCTTGTTTTCCTGGCCCTCGAAGTACTGCTTGTACATGGCCTGCAGGCTGAGGGTACGGCGGAAATCCTTGCTGGCGAAGTTCCATGCCGGACCAACGAGCAGAGCGTGCTGGAACTGGCTGCCGTATTCCGAGTAGTGTCCGCTGGTTAGACCGCCGTTGTACTCGATGTGCCCGGCCAGGCCGCGCCAGATGTTGAACTCGCGCGCAAACTCCAGATAGGCGCCCTTCATGCCTTTGCTGTAGAAGTCAAAGTCGACAAACCAGAACGTGGAGCCGAGCCGGTCGGGGCGGAACTGCTCGATGGTGGCAGTCACCTGCTGGCGGTCTTTCTCGCTGTGCGGGTTCATGAGACGGCCGAAGTCGTAGTGAAGCTGAACGTTTACCTGTGAAGTCGCACCTAAAGCAACAAAATGCAAGAGTAATGAGAGCAGAAACTTTTTCATTGCAAGTATTTATGTTATGTAATTGGCTGAGCGAGCCGTGAAATGTGATGGGGCAGGCGACAGTGTCACTTGCTCCAGAAGGGACGGGTAAAGATGACCAGAACCGAGAAAATCTCGAGACGGCCTATGAGCATGAGCAAGCTCAGAATCCATTTGGCCACGTCGGGCAGGATTTCAAAGGTTGTGCCCATGCCCGTTACCTCGGCGCTGAGGCCGGTGTTGCTGACGCACGAGAATGCGTCGAAGAAGGCGTCGATGGGCGGTACATCGCACATCGTCAGGGCTATGCTGCCGACGGCCATCAGCAGCACATAGATGCACATGAATGCTGTAACCTTATCGACGAGTGCCGGTGCCTGTATTTTGTTGTTGACGCGCACCGACAGAACGGCGTTGGGACGTATGGTGCGCACAAGCTCGTTGGACAGATGCTTGAGCAAGAAAGTCAGGCGGTCGACTTTGGCGCCGCCCGAAGTAGACCCTGCGCACGACCCCACGAACATCATTATCATGCTGATGGAAATGGCAAACGATGACCACCATATCCACTTGCCCGAGTCGAGGCCGGTTGATGTTATGGTTGCCAGTACCTGGAAAAGGGGATATATGGTCAGCGACTGCCATGTCAGCTCTGAAAACGGTGTCTGGCGTACAACCTCTATAACCATAATGATGTAGAATGCCAGCAGGGTGAAGATGAAGATTCTGAAAATCTCGTTCTTCCATATCTCCTTTGGACTGTGTGTGGCGGCCTTGAAAATGAGGGTGAAGTTTACGCCTCCAAGGAACATAAATATTATAAGGACCGTGTATACGTAGTCGCTTGAAATATCCCCCAGCGAGCGGTAGGTACACGAGAAGCCGCCGGTGGATATTGAACTGAAGGTGTAGCAGAAACTCTCGAAGATGTCCATCGGGCCCAGCCAGAGGCATAGGATTTCGAGGATTGTGAGTGCGAGGTAAGTTCCCCACAGGGCTTTTGCCGTCGAGGATATGCGCGGTAGAACTTTGTCGTGAGTAATGCCGGTGACTTCGGCGTTGAACATCTGCATGCCTCCGGCCGAGTTCAACATCGGCAGAACGGCCAGAGTGAACAGGATGATACCCATGCCACCCAGCCATTGCATCTCGGCGCGCCAGATGTTCATACCGTGCGACAGCTGCATGTGGTCCACCATAATCGTGGCGCCGGTGGTGGTGAAGCCCGACATGGCCTCGAAGAAGGCGTCGCTGACGCTGTAGTGGGGGCTGCCGAAGATAAACGGTAGCATGCCGAAGAGCGAGAACCATATCCATACCGATGACGTCAGCAGGAAGCCCTCGCGGCGCCCCATCTGCGTGAAGCGGGGACGGATGCAACGCATGGCTGTGCCGCAGAAGGCCGTGAAGGCCACGCAGAGAAAGAAAGGCCAGATGTCGTCCTCGCCGTAGCACAGTGACGTTATGCCGGGAATGAGCATGAATGCCGCCTCGATGAGCAAAAGCGAGCCGGTCACCTTCAGAATCATCGGAAGGTTTACTGACCGTCTGTTATGTCTGCTCTGAGTCAACGACATCTGTGTTCAGGAAAAAAGTTTTTCAGCTTTGTGGAGCGACCCGGTTAGACAAAAGACCACGACGTGGTCGCCGGCCTCGATGACGGTGTCGCCGGTGATGAGTTTGCCCTCGCCGTCCCGGCTCACCATCGCTGCCAGGGTGATGGATGACGGGATGGAGATGCTTCGGACGGGCTTGCCTATGATTTTGCTGCCGGGACGGGCCTCCAGCTCGGCAACCTCGGCGTCGGCGAGGGCCAGACACTTCGGTGTGGTGGAGTCGGCGTCGAGCATGAGCTGGAAGATAGCCGCCGAGGCCAGCAGCTTCTTGTTGATGATGGTGCCGATGTTGAGGTTTTC
>JBJFEE010000059.1:0-2895 GCA_051890455.1 Muribaculaceae bacterium | reverse complement strand
GCACCCTCACCAATCTTTATCCTCTAAATTTCTAAATCGGCTATTGATTATGAAATATTTATCTATCAAGCATATCATTATCGCCGTTTTGGCTCTCGCATTCTCCTCATGTACGCTCATGTTGGAGGAGCCGCCTGTGACCGACGAAGAAATCCAGGAACCGTCGGACACCGGCGACGGTGTCACAAGTCCGCGCGTCATCGTTGACGAATTCGGTAAAGCCACATATCAGTTCAACGAAGGCGTGCGCGTCATCGACGATTCCTATCTGCCCTACCTTATCAGTGCCAGTAAGGAAGCTCCTATCGACACCGTGCTCAACAAAACGTATCTCTATTTCGCAAAAAACATTCCGGTGGACATGATACCGCAGCGAGGCGACCTTATCGGTACCCACAACGTGCCGATGATTGACTTCGCCCTGGCCGACCAGGTAGATGCCGTCGAGGTCGAAGGGGCTTACTACAAAGTGACCTCACATATCGTGGCTCTCGACAAAGTCTTCAAGGTGCTCGAAGGCAATTTCATCTTCGACATCGTGGCCGATAGCGACACCACCTCGTTTCAAAACAGCCGTGCAGGCGAATATCACGATGACGGTGTCGTATTCAAGGGCGCGTATTTGCGCAATATACGTTCGCGCGCTTCCGACGATGAACTTCTTACCGGCGCATATCCCATGGCGACAGTCTGTGTATCCAGTGAAGGAAAGACTACTCCTCCATCCATTTTCAAGTCGCTGGATATGAAAGGATGGGGAACCCCTTCCCAGATCGACGCTTATTACAAAGGCATAAAAACGACTGTTAAGGGCGATTGCAAATATTTCATTGGCCAGCAGGTGTTCACTACCATGCAGGTCAACCTCTCGCTTTTCGGCATTGACGTGCGCTTTTCAAACACCTTCCGGAACGCCATTGCCGCTGACGGAACCAAATTCCGAGGCTCTATCTCAACAGGCGTCTTTTGCACCGAAGGTTCCGATGTCGAATCCGACGGTTTCTTCCCCGCCAATTCTTTCTCCGACGAGGAATATCTTACAAGATTGCCCAACATTCTGGCAATTCCTCTTTACATCGGGGGCTTCCCGTTTACCGTGACAGTCGGACTCAGTTGCATATCAGATATGACCTTCGAACTTCAAAGTTCTCAGAATTTCCATTTTGAGACTTCCTATACCGACAACAACTTTAATTTCAGCGCTTCTGACAAGGACGCAAAGCTCAAGAAAAAAGATAAAGCCGTCAGACATACCACTTTCGAGCATGAAGGGTCGACAAAATTCAAATATGGCACACGTACCACTTTTGAGGCTGCCATCGGTTTCACTCTTGGCTTGGGCAAAGATAGGATTAAAGATTTAAAAAAAATAATGGTCGCCGAAAATTTGAAAGGCCAAATAAAGGAAACCGTCAAAGAGTCATTAAAAAATGAAATCAGCAACCTGACAATCCAGCTTCCATCCTTTAAACCACTGGTGATTCGTCTGCTCTTTACACACAAAGACGTCAACTTCAGCGATAACTCACAAATCACCCCCTCAAGTTTCACCTACAATGGCCATACTTACAAATGCGGTGGCAATTCGTGGCGCGACCGCAGCCTGTACATAGGGGTCGGCGCACGCTTCTTTCAGATTAGTGGCCTGGGAGCAGGCGCGGTAAACGTTGGCGACCATGCGGTCTCTGATTATGGTTGCGAAGAACTCCAGACAGCTTACAGTTCTCTCGACAGATTGAGGAAACTCCTTTCAACAGGCGTGGCAAACGGAAAAATCTGGGGTAAACATACTTCAAAATATGCCACGTTCGAGCACTCTGTAAAGTTGTATGAGGACAATAAAGACAACAACACTCAGACCTACCGCATCACCCTCACTCCGGGAATCGTAGACGACTCCCATATAACCGAGAGCTTCTCCGCCAACCGATGCTTTTCCCATTTGCAACTCTTTATCCTTGACCAAAGCGGCAAGGTAATAACTTTGGCCAAGCCAACTGCAGCCCTCAACGTTGACTTGAAAGACAATTTCTATCGTAGCTTTGATGCCGGCAAGAGCTATGAATTTGAGGTCACTCTAAGCAAATCGAATATCACCGGCGGTTTTATGGGTGCCCCGGCATACCGCGAATCGACCAATTACTCTAATCCCGACGACATATCAGGATGGGGAAGTGTATATATGTTCGACGTCCCCTTTCAAGCTTCAGCCAACACCAGCGGGCATGTAACAGCGAAAAGCCGTCTCTGCCAGAAGGGCGCAGCGCCCTATTATCTTCCGTACGAACAACCCGTGGCTGTAATCTTTGACATCGATTACACTATCGCTGCCGATATATTCAACAAAGATATGATTAGGAACAGTCGTAGCCGAGACATTGAAATTGATGTCATAGCCAGAGATGCCGCGGGCAAACCTCTCAAAATGAGTGACTATAGGACAATCCCCATCGAAAAGCGAGGCGGAAAAATTAAGTTAATGGCATTCTTTCTCAAACCTGAGGAGAAAGGCATCAAGCAAGTCCGGATTATTGCCAGAGCTCTAAGGTGGACCGAAGGATTCTTTGGCGACGATTATGAACCGATAACATTGATTGACCGGACCTTCGACATCTTCGTCCCCAAGGGTGAGGAATATTTACTCACAAAAGAAGACATTGAAAAATACAAGTCTCAAGGCTGTTACAATATGTTCTTCGAATAACTAAAATTGTCAGCGTCTGTTTCGCCGCGAAAGCATTAAGTAGGGATATTCAGAAAATATCCAACTAATTGTTTGCCAGAGTCATAGATATTTTATAACTTTACAAAGAACCCCCGATTGACCCATCACGGGCTTATTCGGGGGTATTTCTAAAAAAAATACAAAGTGAAGTTACAAAAAATCGGCGACAT
>JBJFEE010000058.1:0-19909 GCA_051890455.1 Muribaculaceae bacterium | reverse complement strand
AAAGACGAATTTTTCAAACAAATCGCTAATTTTGCAGTTGCCAGTTGAACCTGCCACCCTTAGAGCTTTTGACCCTTTGGGCGTTTAGTTGCCATAAAATTTGGTTGTGTGGCAAATGTTTATTAAATTTGGCGGGTGAAGGCGGATGAGGCTCGTTTCTCCGCCTTCAAAACTGCGAAACTGCGCCCTCCGGGGCCACCGATCTATCATAAACCCATACCTGAAAAATGGACAAGAAAGTTCCTGAAACGGAAAACGCTGCCCAGCAGCCTTCCGAGCTCTCCGCACCGGCCGTACCGGCCGCTGAAACCACTCCCGTAACCGAACCCGTCGCCGAGCAGGCTGATGCGCCCGCTGCAGAGGAGGCTCTGCCTGTCGCAGAGCCGGCTCCCGTAAGCGAGCCCGCCAAAGAGGCAAAGCCTGCCGCTCCTGCCGACCCTGAGGCAGAAGTCGAGGCCGAAGAAGAAATGTCGCAGGCCATCGAAGAAGTCGCCCAGGAAGACAAAGAGGGCGCCAATGTATCAGACCTCGATGCCGAAGGCACTGTGGCCCGCGCCGCCGAAATCCTCGAACGCCCCGCCGCTGAAATAGCGCGCGAGGAGGTGAGCCGTCTGCGTCAGCATTTCGCCGCCCTGCGCAAAGCCGAGGTCGACGCCGCCCGCGAAGCTTTCGTTGCCGCCGGCAATGCCGTCGAAGAGTTCAAGGAGGATGCCTCGTTACTGGAGGAGAAATTCAAGGAAATTCTTGAAGCCATAAAAGAGAAAAAAGCCCGTTATCTGGCCGAGCTCGAGGAGAAACGCGCCGCCAACCTCAAGCGCAAGAACGAGATTATCGGCGAAATCGAGACTCTGGCCCAGGATACCGACAATGTCAACCGCTCGTTCCCCCGCTACCGCGAGCTGCAGGACGAGTTCAACGCCCTCGGCGAAGTGCCGCCCACGGACGAGACAGACGTCTGGCGCCGTTATCAGGAGGCCCGCGAGCATTACTCGGACAACCTGAAGATTAACAAAGAACTGCGCGACTACGATTTCAAGAAGAACCTCGAGCAGAAAGAGCAGATTATAGCCGACGCCGTCACCCTCGGCAAGGAAGGTGACATTGTCGCCGCATTTCGCAAGCTGCAGGAGCTGCATGCCAACTGGCGCCAGATAGGCCCCGTGGCCAAAGAACTGCGCGAGGAAATCTGGAACCGTTTCAAAGAGGCAACGCTCGTCGTCAACCGCCGCTATCAGACTTATTTCGAGGAGCGCAAGGCCCGCGAGGCCGAGAACGAGGCCGGCAAGATTGCCATCTGCGAGCGCGTCGAGGCTCTCGACTTCTCCAACCTCAAGACCTTCGCCGCTTGGGACGAGATGACCGAAAAGCTCAAACAGGCCCAGGAAGACTGGAAGAAGCTCGGCTTCGCCAGCCGCAAGATGAACAACGCCCTGTTCAACCGCTTCCGCGCTACCTGCGATACCTTCTTCGCCCTCAAGGCCGAATATTTCCGTCAGGTCAAGGAGGAGCTCGCCGCCAACCTCGCCGCCAAGCTTGCCCTCGTCGAGAAGGCCGAGGCTCTCAAGGACAGCACCGACTGGAAGGACGCCACCGACCAGTTTGTCGAGCTGCAGAAAGAGTGGAAAACAATCGGCACGGTGCCCAAGAAACATTCCGAGGCCGTGTGGAAACGTTTCCAGACCGCCTGTGACTACTTCTTCGAGCAGAAGAAAGCTGCCACTTCGGGTGTGCGCCGCACCGAGCAGGCCAACCTGCAGGCCAAGCGCGACCTAATCAAGGAGCTTGACAAAATCAACGCAGATATGACCAAAGAGGACGCCCGCGCCCTCATCAGCGACCTCCAGGAGCGCTGGAAACTCGTAGGCCACGTGCCATTCCGTGATAAGGACGCCGTCTACGAGGCCTTCCGCAACCGCATCCAGGAAGTGCGCGCGGAGTTTGACCTCGGCACAGGTCGCCAGCCCCGCCGTGACGGACGTCCCGAAAGCGGACGCCGCAGCGCAGCTCCCGCCCTCAGCGAGCGCGAGCGCCAGATGCGCCTGCTCGAGACACGCCGCGCCGAACTGCGCACTTACGAAAACAACCTTGGCTTCCTCAACGCCAAGTCCAACTCCGGCAACAGCCTCGTGCAGAGCTTCCAGCAGAAGATTGAACGTCTGCGCGCTGACATTGCCACCCTCGAAGACAAAATTCGCGACCTCGACAAAGAGGATTAATCCTCTTTTGCGGTGAGGACAGTGCTGCCGCATCAGCCCCGTAGTTTATCCTTGTCCGGGCTGACTGACGGCGGCACGTCCGCACCCGCACGTCTATAATGTCTATGGAAAATGAATCCCGCGGCCTGTATGGCCGTTATCTGCCGCTGTTGCTCACTCTGGGCGATTTTGTGCTGCTGAATCTGGTTTTCCTGATTACCGTATGGATAAACCCCGACCTGGCCGCAATGGGAAAACTGCGCGAGATTTGGCTCCTGCTCAACATCGCTTTCATAGCTGTGCCGCTGTGGCAGTATTACGGCGACAGAAACCTGCGCGCCATTGTGCTTGACCTCACCGTCTCCGACGCCGTAAAGGCTGTCGGCATCCACGCCCTGTGCTTCCTGTCGATGATTGCTGTCATTGATGTGAAAATCAGGTTGGAAGTGTATCTCGAATTTTATGGGATGTTGCTGGTGGCCATGCCTGTGTGGTGGGCGTTCAACCGCCGTATGGTCAAGTTTATGCGCCGCCGCGGACGCAACTACGTCAGTGTCGTCATCATCGGCACCGGCACTACGGGCATGCGCCTGGCCGAAGCCATGCAGAACGACCCCGGTTACGGATACAAAATCCTGGGATTTTTCGACGACACGCGCCACAAGGGCTTTGGCGGCAAATACCTCGGCCGCATCGACCAGCTGCGCGAGTACGTCAGGCACAACTATGTGCAGGAAATATTCTACGCCGCTCCCGGCGAGGACGAGGAAAAGCTGGCACAAGTGGTAAAGGTAGCTGACGACAACGTCATACCTTTTTATTATGTGCCACAGATTTCGCGCTACGTCAGCCGCAACTTCGCCGTCCACAACCTGGGCTCACTTCCTGTACTGTCGACGATGCGCAACCCGCTGAAAAACCCGATCAACAAGGTAATCAAACGCACGTTCGATATCGTTTTCTCCTCCGTGGCGCTGATTTTCAGCCCGCTGGTCTTCATCCCGATAGCCATCGGCGTAAAGATGTCGTCGCCCGGTCCGGTTTTCTTCCGTCAGGAGCGCACGGGCCTGCAGGGACGCCGCTTCCACTGCCTCAAGTTCCGTACCATGCGCGTCAATGCTGGCGCCGACTCGGTGCAGGCCACCAGCGACGACCCGCGCAAGACACCCTTCGGCGACTTCCTCCGGCGCACCAGTCTTGACGAGCTGCCGCAGTTTATCAATGTGTTCCTCGGCGATATGTCCGTGGTGGGCCCGCGCCCGCACATGGTAAAGCAGACCGAGGACTATGCACGCATTATAGATAAGTACATGGTGCGCCACACTATTAAGCCCGGCATTACCGGGTGGGCGCAGATAAGCGGTTACCGCGGCCTCACCGACGAACTGTGGAAAATGGAGAAGCGTGTCGAGTACGACGTATGGTATATCGAGCACTGGAACTTTTTCCTTGATCTCAAAATCATCTTCCGCACTATCGCCAATGCCCTGAAGGGTGAGGAGAACGCCTATTGAGCTGATTATAGAACTGCTGACATAAATCCTACAAAAACAAACGAGAGGCGGAAAAAGGTCAAAAAAATGTCGTAAAACATATTTTTTTCTTGGAAATGTTTGCGGGATAAAAAAAAAGGCTTATCTTTGCAGTGTTTTTGAAGTAAACATATTAATTAATATCTAAAATCTCAAAAAAATGAAAAAGTTAGTTTTATTTGCTGCTGTTATTCTGAGCATGTCCGCTATTTCTTGCGGTAACGGTGAAAAGGGCGCTGCTGCCGACAGCGTTGACTCGACCGCTAAGGACACCGCAGAGGTTGCTGCTCCCGCTCCCGCCGCTGCTGACACCGTTGCTCCCGTTGTTGCTGACAGCGCTGTTAAGGCCTAAGCCTCAATAGTATAAGATATTATACAGCAAAAATTTAGCAGACTTACACTTCCGTGTAGGCCTGCTTTTTTATTGTTTACGAGATTAGACAATTTCTTGGTATAGAGGGGCTTAGAATTATCTGCTATGGATATACTCCGGGAGTAGAATAATAGAAGAGGCGGTGATTGCTGGACTACAAAGCAACATGTTCTTCCCGGTTAGGCCGAAGCGATATTCAATAACGGAGATTTTTGAGGTGAAAGGGAAATTTTATAATTTTGTGCTGCAAACCGGACAGGGGGATGAAGGTACTCCCTGCCTGAATAATCATTAGTGTTAAGTAAAAATCACTTGCTTGACCAATTCAAACTTATCTATGAGGAAAGACTCTGAACTTGACGGCATAACGCTTCTTGGCTGCAATAGGGTGGCATATCCTACCGATTATGCGCCTCAGCTGCTTGAGACGTTCGAAAACAAGCACCCTGAAAATGAGTATGTAGTGACATTTGACTGTCCCGAATTTACAACACTGTGTCCCAAAACCGGACAACCGGATTTTGGCCATATAATAATATCCTACATTCCCGGAGAGCGGATGGTGGAGAGCAAGAGCCTCAAGCTCTATCTGTTCAGCTTTCGAAATCATGGCGATTTTCATGAAGACTGCGTGAACATAATCATGAAAGATCTTTGGAAACTGATGAATCCGAAATACATCGAGGTCAAAGGCCTGTTTATGCCTCGAGGCGGAATTTCGATATATCCCTTCGCAAACATGGGTGACGAAGAACATCAGAAGCTTTGCCAAAGACGCAGGGAAGCGGCACTTGAAATGAAATAAGAGCTTGTTTAATAATAAATGTTGACGGCAGGGTCGCATAGCTTGAGATGATTTTTGTCTTGAGACGAAGGAGTGTACTGGAGTACACGACTGAGGAACAAGGCAAAAAGCGGCCAAGATATGCGATGTAACAAAAACTTTAGTATTAAATTTAGGCTCCGTAAAATTAACATCCATTTAACTCTGACCATGTCAATTGTAAACAATTTCGGTATATTTACATCGGAGCTGTCATTCGCCGGCATCTTTCCATTTGTTCTTCGGTCGTTATGGAACCCCATAACTCCCTCATCTCAAATGAAAATCTGCCCGACGACTGACAGCCCTGCCGTTAACATTTATTTTTAAACAAGCTCTAAGATGGAAAAAGATTCGGTCATCATTCTGTCCGGAGGTATGGACAGCGTTACCCTCCTCCATTACCGCAAGGAGCGCATAGCTCTTGCTGTAAGTTTCGACTATGGCTCCAACCACAATGTCCGCGAGATAGAATGCGCACGCAGACAATGTGAGAATTTAGGAATCGAACATCTTGTGATACCGCTGGATTTCATGGGCATATATTTCAGGAGCTCGCTTCTTGAGGGCGCTGACAGTATACCAGAAGGCCACTATGCGGACGAAAACATGAAATCGACTGTTGTACCGTTCAGGAACGGAATTATGCTGTCGGTAGCGTGTGGCCTTGCCGAGTCGCGGGGGTTGCGTCATGTGATGATGGCAAACCATGGAGGCGACCACGCCATATATCCGGATTGCCGCCCGGAATTTGTGACCAGCATGAGCGATGCAATGCGCAACGGCACTTATGAAGGTGTTGACATCCTTGCCGAGTTCACGAATATAACCAAGTCAGATATCGCAAGACTCGGCAAAAAGCTCGGCGTGGATTATTCCATGACATATTCGTGTTACAAGGGCGGAGCAAAACATTGCGGCAGATGCGGCACGTGTATCGAGCGCAAAGAGGCGATGCGGGAGGCCGGGATAGACGACCCTACCGTTTACGAAGCCTGAACATGCATTGTCCGACAAAAAGACCGTGACACCGATGTCAGGGAGATAATGCGGGTACATGTACATGTTGTTTCTCCTATTGCAAACGATGCTGCTTTTTTACTTTAAAAGGGGCTGTGTTGGCTTTTTTTCGCTATATTTGCAAAGGAGGGCGGGGGACAGACCCTCGTCCCGTCTTTAAAATACTAACACAGACTATCATATTAGCCTATAATTCAGCTTAATGCTATACCGATGAAACCGCAGAATTCAGTCATCGACTATATTGCGCAGACGTTGCGCGAGAACTGGGACCGCGAGGCGCTTACCGATTTCAAGGGCCAGTCGTTCCAATATCGTGCCGTGGCACGCAAAATAGCCAAACTCCATATCGCTTTCGAGGCCGGAGGCATAAAGAAGGGCGACCGCATAGCCTTTGTGGGCCGCAACTCGGCGCAGTGGAGCGTAGCCCTGCTGGCTGCGCTTACCTACGGAGCTGTGGCGGTGCCCATTCTGCACGATTTCAAGCCGGACACAATCCACCATCTCATCAACCACAGCGGTGCCCGTCTGGCATTTATGGACGCCACGGCAGAGGAGAATACCGATGCCGACGCCATGAAAGGGCTGGAAGGCATTGTGCTGATTTCGGACTTCAGCCTCGTGATGTCGCGCAACGAAAAGCTCACCTACGCCCGCGAGCATCTGAACGAGCTCTTCGGCAAGAAATATCCCGAGCGGTTCACTCCCGAGGACGTCCGATACGACCCCATCGACCGTGACGCTGTGATGCTGATTAACTATACCTCAGGCTCTACCGGTTTCTCAAAGGGCGTCATGCTCACCGAGCGCTCGCTTTGGAGTAACCTGAGATATTGCTGTGACGGAATACCTTTCCTCGAGCCGGGCGACCAGCTGATATGTATGCTCCCTCTTGCCCACATGTTCGGTCTGATGGTTGAGATGCTGCATCCGCTGGCACAGGGCTGCCACATCAATTTCCTCAACCGCACGCCCTCGCCAAAAATCATCATGGCCGCCTTTGCCGAGGTTCGCCCCAAACTGATAGTGTCGGTGCCGCTGATTATCGACAAGATTATCCGCACACGCGTCTTCCCCATGCTCGACAAGCCGCTGATGAAGGTGCTTATGCACGTGCCATTCGTCGACAAAAAGCTGTTCGCCCGCATCCGCGAGCGCATCATCGAGACCTTCGGCGGCAATGTCATCGAGATGATTATCGGCGGCGCCGCCCTCAACAAAGATGTCGAGGAATTCCTCATCAAGATAGGCTTCCCCTTCACCGTCGGCTACGGCATGACCGAGTGTGGCCCCTTGATTTCGTATTGCCAGTGGGACTCGCAGAAGAAAGGCTCGTGCGGACGCATCGTCGACCGCATGGAGGCCCGCATCGACTCGTCCGATCCCGCCAATGTCCCCGGCGTGCTGTGGGTGCGCGGCGACAACGTCATGAAGGGCTACTACAAGAACTCCGAGGCCACCGACGCTGTAATGAAGGACGGATGGATGAACACCGGCGACATCTGCACCATGGACGACGAGAACTACCTCTTTATCCGCGGCCGCGACAAGAACATGATTCTCGGCCCCAGCGGCCAGAACATTTACCCCGAGGAGATTGAGCAGCGCCTCAACAACCTGCCGTACGTGGCCGAGAGCATCGTCATCGACGCCGGTGACGGCAAGCTGGAGGCTCTGATACACCCCGACCTCGACACCGCCGAGAAGCAGGGCATGACCGACGCGCAGATTGAGCAGCAGATGAACGACAACATCCGCCAGCTCAACACCGAGCTTCCCTCCTACAGCAAGATACAGAGCATGCGCATCTTCCAGGACGAGTTTGAAAAGACCCCCAAGCGCTCAATCAAGCGATACCTCTATATGAAATAAGCCATGCGATGGGATAAACTCATAAACGACAAGCGTTTCGGCCTCGAACATCTCCACGACGACGGACGGCGCGGAGGCCGCAGCGAGTTCCGCCGCGACTACGACCGCCTGGTATTCTCGTCACCCTTCCGGCGCCTGCAGAACAAGACACAGGTGTTTCCGCTTCCCGGCAGCGTGTTCGTCCACAACCGCCTCACCCATTCGCTTGAGGTGTCGAGCGTGGGCAAGAGCATGGCCGACGTCATCAGTTCGGTCCTCCGCGACAAGTATGCCGGAGAGCCCTGGGTAAATCAGCTCTACCACATCGGGGACATCGTCGCTGCGGCCTGCCTGGCACACGACCTGGGCAACCCGCCCTTCGGCCATTCCGGTGAGAAGGCCATCGCCGCCTTTTTCAGCGAGGGCGAAGGCAAACTGCTGAAGGACAGCCTGACAACCGTCCAGTGGACCGACATCACCAATTTCGAGGGCAATGCCAACTCGCTGCGCGCCCTCACCAACCAGTTCCACGGTCGCCGCTGCGGAGGCTTTGCCATGACCTACAGCACGTTGGCGTCGGTGGTGAAATATCCCTACGACTCGCTGCAGGCCGGTGAGAGCGGCAAATTCGGCTTCTTCGACACCGAGAGCGCCACCTACCGCCGCATTGCCGACGAGCTGGGCATACCGCGCAAGCCGTCGCCGGAGGGCACCGTCCGCTACGCCCGTCATCCGCTGGTCTACATAGTCGAGGCCGCCGACGACATCTGCTACGAGGTGATGGACCTCGAGGACGCCCATAAACTGAAAATCCTCACCTCCGCCGAGGTCATCGACACGCTCATGGCCTATTTTCCCGTCGAACGGCACGCGCATCTGCGTCAGGTCATGTCCACCGTGGAGGACCCCAACGAAAAGATTGCCTATCTGCGCTCAAGCGTCATCGGCCGCCTTGTCGAGGCCAGCGCAAAGGTGTTCATCGAGAACGAGGACGCCATCCTCGCCGGCACCTTCGAAGGGCATCTGCTCGACCACATGCCGGGACTCGAAAAGGACGCCTATGCCAGCTCGTGCGGCCTCAGCTGCGAAAAGATATACAGCGCTCCGGAGGTTGTCGACATCGAGCTGGCCGGTAACCGCATCATCACCTTCCTGCTCTCCAAGCTCACCGGTGCCGTCCGCGACCCCGGGCTGTACTATTCGCGCCTGCTGCTCAGCCAGGTGCCGGGACAGTACGACGTCCACGCGCCCGACCTGTTCACCCGCGTCCAGGCCGTCCTCGACCACGTCTCGGCCATGACTGACGTCTACGCCCTCGACCTATACCGCAAGCTCAACGGCATGTCACTGCCCGCCGTTTAAACCATGACGGCGCCCGTGACGTTTCCAAACAAGGTAACTACGACGAAAAATGAAACTGATATTTAGGTACATACTGCTCCTTGTGGCCCTGACGGCGGTGCTTCCCGCTTCCGCTTCCCTCTGGCGTGTCGGGGACGTCCCCAACGTGCAGCTGCAGGACTCGACGCGTCTGGTGTGCAACCCCGACGGCATACTCTCCCCCGCGGCGGAGGCACAGATTAACGCCATCCTGCGCGATATCCGCAGCAAAAGCACCGCCGAGGTGGTGTTCATGGCACTCGACAGCATTGACGGCGGCGACATCGACACCTGGGCCGTCGACCTGTTCGAGGACTGGGGCATAGGCAAAAAAGACAAGGACAACGGCGTGTTGGTGCTCCTCGTGCCTGGCCAGCGGCAGTATACCATCAAGACCGGCTACGGCACCGAGGGCATCCTGCCCACCGTGGTGCTGGCGCGCATGACCCGCAAGGGTCTGGAGCCGTTGATGAGAGAAGGACGTGTCGACGAAGCTATGCTTTCCACGGCACAGAGCCTCCACTCGCTGATGACAACCCCCGACGCCATCGCCGAGCTGAAATCCGACCAGAGAAGCCACGACGATGACTTCAGCCTCACGGATTTGCTGACCTTCGTGCTCACCCTGGCCTTCGTGCTGACGGCGATTATGGCCGTGGTGACGCTTGTGCGCTACTACCCGCTGCGCAAGGCCACCCGTTACGACAAATACGTGGGCATGGAGTCCACGGCGCGGATGATGCGTATGATGTGCTGGTGCACCCTCGGCCTGGGGCTGGCGGTGTATCTGCCCCTCAAATCCGTCATGCACCGCTGGCGCGACGGCCGTCATGCCTGCCCCAACTGCGGCGCCGACATGAAAAAGATTGACGAGGCCCACGACAACGACTACCTCACACCCGCCCAGGACACCGAGGAGAAAATCAGCTCGGTCGACTACGACGTCTGGCTGTGTCCGCAGTGCGGCGAAAAGGACGTCTACGCCTTCAACAATCCCGACACCGTCTACACCGAGTGTCCCGTCTGCCATGCCCGTGCGTGCCGCCTGACCTGCGACCGCGTGCTCATGCAGCCCACCGAGCGACGCGAGGGAGCCGGGGTCAAGGAATACACCTGCCTCAACTGCCACCACCAGACGCGTGTGCCCTACAAAATCGCCAGGCTGGCTGCTGCGGCCCCCATCATCATCGGCGGTATCGGCGGCCGTGGAGGAGGCGGCGGCTTCGGCGGCGGAGGTTTCGGCGGCGGTTCCGCTTCCGGCGGCGGCGTCACCGGCGGCTGGTAAGGTCCGCTTCCCTCACATCCAAACATCCCCCACATCCCAGACATAAGCCATTTTTCCGCGAAAATGCCATTATCCGCGAAAACCATCAAAAAATCTTTGGTTATCCCGTAAAATTTTGGTATTTTCGTGGCAGACAATCTATACCATTTCCCAAACACTCCCGAGAGAGGGATTTCCTCAGGCCAAAAAGCAAAAGTAATAACTTAACCCTATATAAATGAGCTACCTGAAGTTTGACAAGAACCAGCTTATCAATCTGGAGCAGTCGCTGCCCAAGGAGGTCCTCCGCACCAACCAGGCCGGCGCCTACCACTGCACCACGCTGGCGGGGTGCAACACCCGCAAGCAGCATGGTCTGCTGGTCATCCCCATTGCCGGCATGGACAACAAGCCGCATGTGCTGCTGTCGTCGCTCGACGAGACAGTGATACAGCACGGAGCACCGTTCAACCTGGGCCTCCACCGCTACCAGGGTGGCGTCTACAGTCCCAACGGCCACAAGTACATGCGACAGTTCGACGTGGAGACCGTTCCCGTCACCACCTACCGCGTCGGCGGCGTAATCCTCACCAAAGAGAAAATTTTCATCACCCACGAGAACCGCATCCTCATCCGCTACACCCTCAAGGAGGCGCACTCGGAGACCACGCTGCAGTTCCAGCCCTTCCTGGCCTTCCGCGAGAGCAACAGCCTCGTCCAGGAGAACGACCAGATAAACAAGGAGGTGCTTCCCTGCGAGAACGGCGTGATGACCTGCCTATACGAGGGCTTCCCCAACCTCTACATGCAGTTCTCCAAGCCTGTCGAGTGGGTGGACAACCCCAACTGGTACAAGAACATCGAGTACACCAAGGACATGGAGCGCGGCGTGCCGTACACCGAGGACCTCTGGGTGCCTGGCTACTTCCGCCTCCCCATCCGCAAGGGCGAGAGCATCATCTTCAGCGCCGGCGTCACCGAGATTGACCCCTCCGGGCTGGAGGACATGTACAAGGCCGAAATCAAGCTGCGCACACCCCGCTCGTCGTTCTTCAACTGCCTCAAGAACTCCGCCAAGCAGTTCTACCTCAAGGACGGCGACAGGATGTACGTCCTCTCGGGCTATCCCTGGGGCGTCGTCCTCGCCCGCAATACCTTCATGGCGCTTCCCGGCCTGACGCTGGCCATCGACCACAAGACCGACTACGAGGTGGCCATGCGCACCGCCCTCGACGCCCTGCGCGCCTTCATGGACAAAGGCGTCACCGAAGGCCGCATCAAAGGCATAGACCTGCCCGACATCCCCCTGTGGGCCATCTGGTCGATACAGCAGTACGCCAAATATTACGGCAACGATGCCGCCCGCAAGCTCTTCGGCAAGGACATCGCCGCAATCCTGGGCTACATCCTCGCCGACGGACACCCCAACCTCAAGGTCAGCCCTGTCAACGGCATGGTCACCACCGAGGGCGCCGACAAGCCCGTCTCGTGGATGAACGCCAACATTGACGGCCGTCCCGTCATCCCGCGCACCGGTTACCTTGTCGAGTTCAACGCGCTGTGGTACAACGCCCTGATGTTCGGCGCCGCGGTCTTTGCCGAGAGCAAGAGCAAGGCCTCCGACGTCCGCCGCTGGACCGAGACCGCCGAGCTGATAAAGCCCGCCTTCGTTGACACCTTCCTCAACGACTACGGCTACCTCTACGACTACGTCAACGGCAGCTACACCGACCTGCAGGTGCGCCCCAACATGGCCGTCGCCATCGGCCTCGACTACAGCCCGCTCGACCGTCGCCAGCGACGTCGCGTCCTCGACGTCGTCACCCGCGAGCTGCTCACGCCCAAGGGTCTGCGCACACTGTCGCCCCGCAGCTACGGCTACCGTCCCTTCTACCTCGGCTCGCCCCGCGAGCGTGAGGAGGCCCTGCACCAGGGTCCGGCGCGTCCCTGGCTGATAGGCTTCTACGCCGACGCCTATCTGCGCGTCTTCGGCATGAGCGGCGTCAGCTACATCGACCGCATGCTCATCGGCTTCGAGGACGAGATGAGCCAGGGCTGCATAGCCTCGCTGTCGCAGCTCTACGACGCCAACCCGCCCTTCATGGGACGCGGTGCCATCTCCCACGCCACCAACGTGGCCAACGTCCTGCTGACGCTGCGCACCCTTAAGAAACTCAATGTCTGACCCTCCCGGCATCCCGGAAAAAACTACGATTACTGAGCATGAAAGCATTAATGTTTGGCTGGGAGTTTCCCCCTCACATTCTCGGCGGCCTGGGAACAGCCAGCTACGGCCTGACACGCGGCATGAGTCGCTGCGGCGACATGGACATCACCTTCGTCATCCCCAAGCCCTGGGGCGACGAGGACCGCTCCTTCGCCAACATCATCGGCGCCTCGCAGGTGCCCGTGGCCTGGCGCGACGTCAGCCGCGACTACGTCGAGCAGCGCATAGGCAAGGTCATGGATCCCGACCTGTATTTCCGCCTCCGCGACCATATCTACGCCGATTTCAACTATATGCGCCTCAACGACCTGGGCTGCATAGAGTTCTCCGGCAAATACCCCGACAACCTGCTTGAGGAAATCAACAACTACTCCATCATGGCAGGCGTGGTGGCGCGCACCGTCGACTTCGACATCATCCACAGCCACGACTGGCTCACCTATCCCGCAGGCATCCACGCCAAGCAGGTGACGGGCAAGCCCCTGGTGGTACACGTCCACGCCACCGACTACGACCGCAGCCGCGGCAACGTCAATCCTACCGTCTTCGGCATCGAGCGTGACGGCTTCCTCCACGCCGACCACATCATCACCGTCTCTAACCTCACCCGCAACACCGTCATCGACAAGTACGGCATCGACCCTTCCAAGGTCACCACCGTCCATAACGCCGTCGTGCCCCTCAGCGACGAGCTGCTGCACGTCGAGGCCCCCGAGATGCGCGACAAAATTGTCACCTTCCTGGGCCGCATAACCATGCAGAAAGGCCCCGAATACTTCGTCGAGGCCGCTGTCAAGGTGCTCAAGAACAACCACAACGTGCGCTTCGTTATGGCAGGCTCAGGCGACATGATGGACAAGATGATACGCCTTGTCGCCGAGCGCGGCATAGCCGACCGCTTCCACTTCCCCGGTTTCCAGAAGGGCAAGCAGGTGTACGAGATGCTCAAGGCCAGCGACGTCTACGTCATGCCGTCCGTCTCCGAGCCCTTCGGCATCTCCCCCCTCGAGGCCATGCAGATGGGCGTCCCCTCAATCATCTCCAAGCAGTCCGGCTGCGCCGAAATCCTCAACAACGTCATCAAGACCGACTACTGGGACATCGACGCCATGGCCGACGCCATCAATGCCATCGTCACCTATCCCGGCATGTACAAACAGCTCCGCGAGGACGGTCTGGCCGAAGTGGCCCAGATAACCTGGGAGAAAGCCGGCAAAAAAGTCATAGACATCTACCACCAGGTCCTGGGCTGGTAATAAAATCAAAATTGAAATAACAAAACACAAAATATGATGAAAGCAATAAGCCTCAATTTCGAGATACACCAGCCCATGCGCCTCAAGCGCTACCGCTTCTTCGACATAGGCAACGACCACTACTATTACGATGATTTCCTCAACGACGAAATCGTCAGCCGCATCGCCGAGCGCGCCTACATCCCCGCCGCCAAGACCCTGCTGCGCATGGTCGAGGAGACAAAGGGCGCCTTCCGCTGCTCAATCGCCATCAGCGGCGACGCCATCGAGCAGTTCGAGCAGTACGTCCCCGAGATGATAAGCCTCCTCAAAAAGTTGGCCGCAACGGGTCGTGTCGAGTTCCTGGCCGTGCCGTACGCCTACTCGCTCGCCTCAATCGTAGACCCCGAGGAGTTTGCCGAGCAGGTGCGCATACAGTCAAACAAGCTCAACACCCTCTTCGGCGTCGACCCGCAGGTGCTCCGCAACACCGAGATGATTTACGATGACGACATTGCCCCGCAAATCCTCGCCATGGGCTACAAAGGCGTCCTCACCGAAGGTGCCAAACACATCCTGGGCTGGAAGTCGCCCGACTATGTCTACAGCTCCGCTTCCGCTCCCAAACTGAAGATACTCCTGCGCAACTCCAAACTCAGCGAGGACATCAGCCAGCGCTTCGGCGACACATCGTGGGACCAGTACCCCCTCACCGCCGACAAGTACATGGACTGGATTGCCGCCACTCCCCCCGAAGAGCAGATTATCAACATCTGCCTCAACCTTGAGGTCTTCGGCGGAACTTTCGACGCCTCTACCGGCATCCTCCAGTTCCTCGAGGCCCTTCCCCGCATGGCCGCCGAACGCGGCATAGAGTTCTGGACACCCTCCGAGGCCATCGCCAAGCTCAAACCCGTCGACTCCCTCGTGGTCATGCACCCCATCAGCAACGCCGACGAAGCCCGCGACGTCTCCGCATGGATGGGCAACAAACTGCAGAACGAAGCCATCAACAAGCTCTACAGCGTGGCCGAGCGCGTCCGCCTCTGCGACGACCGCCGCCTCAAGCAGGACTGGTGGTACCTCCAGGCCAGCGACCACTTCTTCTACATGTCCACCAAGCACATGGCCGACGGCAGTGCCCACGCCATGTTCAGCCCCTACGAGACACCCTACCAGGCCTTCACCAACTACATGAATGTCCTCAGCGACTTCATCGTCCGCGTCGAAGACCAGTATCCCATGGAAATCGAGAACGAAGAGCTCAACTCCCTGCTCACCACCATCCGCAACCAGGAGCGCGAAATCACCACCCTCAACAAAGAACTCGCCTCCATGCGCCAGAACATCGACCAGTACAACGTCGAGCACATCGGCCGCGACGCCGCCCCCGCCAAACCCGCCAAGAAAGCTCCGGCCAAGAAACCCGCCGCCAAGGCCGCCGCAAAACCGGCCGCCAAACCGGCTGCCAAAAAAGCCGCTGCTCCCAAGGCTCCCAAGACCAAGTAACCCAGACAATCACCTATAAATAGGCAGGCGACCTCAACCGGGCCGCCTGTTTGCTTATTGGGTCATGTAGGGACGTGCCTTTGGCAATATGTAGGGACGTGCCTTTGGCACGTTAAGCCTGCAGGTTCGGCCATTCGCGGCAGGCTTAACATCGCAAAGCGATGTCCCTACATCAGGTTTGTTGGTCATCCGCCGTTGCCGTGTCCTCGCCGCCTGCTTCCGCTTCCCGCGCTGTTGGTCGTTTTATCCCCTTTTGTTAGGCCAATATCGGGATTTGGGCTATATTTGCACATCAATTAACCTCTTTGGACTGTGGCGAAAGCTTGCTTTCGCACCTATAAAGCCTGCAACACTTCCAGCCATGCCACGCGCCTTTCATCACGACTACCGTGCCAAAAGCATCTACCATATAACTATGGCAAAAGCGACCGGCATTCCGCGTTTCGGCGAGCTGGCGGGCGTTCTCCCGGATGTGTACATACAGAAAAGCCCGCTGGGCGCTATTATTGAGCAAAACCTGCGGCTGTTCGGCAGTCTCAGCGAAAACCTGCGCCTTTTGCAGTACGTGATAATGCCTGACCACATCCATTTCCTGATACATGTCACGGAGCAACTGGACAAACCCTTGGGCCTGTACATCGGCATGTTTAAGGTGAAGACGGGACATGACTACGGCAAGCTGGCCGGTGTCAAGACCACGATTTTTGAGCGTGACTTCTACGACTACATCGTTTACCCGTCACGCTCGCTTGACGCGGTGTACGATTATATCAGGCTTAACCCATACCGTCTTGCTGTCAGACGCGCATACCCGGAGTACTTCAGTCGTGTAAACAGTCTGGTTGTCGGAGGGCGGGAACTACAGGCCTACGGCAATATGCTGCTGCTGGACAACCCGTTCAAAGAGCAGGATGTCGTGCACCGTGCCGACAGTCCGGAGGTTCGCGAAAGCAACCGCCGTCGCTGGCTGTATACGGCGGCCAACGGTGGCGTTCTCGTGTCGCCCTTCATCTCGCCAGACGAGAGGGGCATACGCGAGGAAGCGGAAGAGCTCGGAGGCAAATGCATAGTGCTCACCTCAGAGGCTTTTGGCGAGCGCTACAAACCCAACGGCCATGACTTTGAGCTTTGCGAGACGGGGCGGTTGCTTATCCTGTCGGCTCCGGCCGGGGAAAAGACGTTGTCACGGGCTACCTGCCTGGCCCTGAACGCACTTGCAGAGGCGATGTGCAGGCAGTGAGGGGTGCGAAAGCAAGCTTTCGCCGCAGTCCAAAGTGAGGGAAGCGGAGGTCAATAGGGAAGCGGGGGCAAGCGAGGAAGCGGCCGACGGCGGTCAGGGATGGGATTTGAGTTGGGTGACGTAGGCGGAGATGCGCTGCATCTGTTTGGGGATGGCGATGCGCTGGGGGCAGTGGGGGGTGCACTGGCCGCAGGCGATGCACCGGTCGGCCTGGCGGACGCGGGGGATGGCGCGGTCGTAGCCGACGAGGAAGGCGCGGCGGGCGGCGCGGTAGTCGGGCGACTGGGCTGACTGGGGTACGTCCTCGGCGTTGACGCACTTGTTGTAGTGCATGAAGATGCCGGGGATGTCGAGGCCGTAGGGGCAGGGCATGCAGTACTTGCAGTTGGTGCAGGGAATGATGTCGCTGCCGGTGATGCGGTTGGCCACCTGCTGCAGGAATTTCTGCTCTTCGTCGGTGAGGGGTCTGAGGGGCGAGAAGGTGCGGATGTTCTCTTTGAGGTGGGGCATTCTGGACATGCCGCTGAGGACGGTGAGGATGTCGGGCCAGCCTCCGGCGAAGCGGAAGGCCCACGAGGCGGCGCTGTCCTCGGGCTCGCGCTCCCTGAAGCTGCGGAAGATGCCGTCGGGGACGTTGGAGAGGCGTCCGCCCAGCAGCGGCTCCATCACCACGGCGGGGATGTTGCGCTTGGCAAGCTCGTTATAGAGGTATTCGGCGTTGGTGTTGCGGTCGTTGATTTCCTTGGCGTGCAGCCAGTCGACATAGTTGAGCTGTATCTGGGCGAAGTCCCAGCGGTATTTGTCGTGATGCTCGAGCAGGTAGTCGAAGGCGCGGATGTCGCCGTGGTACGAGAAGCCGAGGTTGCGTATGCGTCCGGCCTCGCGTTCCTTGAGCAGGAAGTCAAGTACGCCGTTGTCGATATAGCGCTTGAACAGCTCCTCGTAGCCGTTGTCGCCCATGCCGATGCCGTGGAGGAGGTAGTAGTCGATGTATTCGACCTGCAGGGCCTTGAGCGAGTCGTGGTACATCTGCACGGCGCCATCGTAGGTCCATGTCTCTTCGGTGAAATTGGACAGCTTGGTGGCGACGTAGAACTTGTCGCGGGGCAGCTGTTTCAGCGCTATGCCCGTTGCTGTCTCCGACTTGCCCTTGCAGTAGGCCGGCGACGTGTCGTAGTAGTTGACGCCGTGGTCGAAGGCGTATTTCACCATGCGGTTTACCATCTCCTGGTCGATGTCGCCGCCTTCGCGGGCGGTGCCTCCGGCCTGAGCGGGCAGGCGCATCATGCCGAAGCCTAACAGCGACACCTTGTCGCCGGTGCCGGGGTTGGTACGGTATGTCATCGTGCCCGCGGCCTGACTGACTTTCTCGTCTTTTTTGCACGATGTCACCGCCGACAGACCGGTGACGGCTGCCGTGGCGAGGCCGAGACGCTTCATGAAGTCGCGGCGCGAGATTGCGTTGCGTGATTTATCGTTGTCTTTCATTTCGGGTCAGATTGTGGTGTGGATTTCGAGGCCTTCGACGTGGATTGCGCTGAAGGGGCGTGCCGGGCACAGCAGCTCGCAGGTGCCGCAGCCTATGCACCGCTCGGGGTTGATGGCGGGGATGGCAATGGCGTCCGGGTCTCCGGGGATGTTCGGCACCATGATGATGGCTCCGGCGGGGCAGTGGCGGGCGCAGTTGCCGCACTCGACGCCGTCGGTGAGGGGGATGCAGTTCTTGGGTTCCCAGACGGCGATGCCTATCTGCGTCGACGATTTCTCCTCCTTCGTTATCGGCGTGATGGCACCTGCGGGGCATACCTCCGAGCATTTCACGCACCAGGGTTCGCAGGCGCCGCGCTCGAACGACATCACGGGCTGCATCATCGTCGTCAGTTTTGTCGATGGACGCAGAACCTGGTTGGGGCAGACGGTGACACACAGCTGGCAGCCCGTGCAGTGCTGTGCCATGTGCTTGAGGCTGAGGGCTCCGGCGGGGACAATCTGCGTCTTGCGCTTGGGAGCCTTCTTGTCCTCGATGACTGCCAGGCCTCCGTCCACCTTCTTCTCCTGCGCCTCGATGGCGGCAGTGACGGCGGTGAGGACTGTGAGCGACAGGAAAGTGCGTCGGCCCGAGTTGACCCCGGTGGCTGTTTTGGACTCGGTATGCGGCGCTTTTGCGGGAAGCGGGAAGCGGAAGCGGTACGAGATGGCGTCGTGGGTGCAGGCGCCGATGCAGTCGAAGCAGGTGACGCAGCGGCTGTAGTCGATAGCGTGGTGCTTGCCGTCGATGCACGAGGCCTTGCACTTGCGCGAGCATACTCCGCAGCTGACGCATTTGTCGGTGTTGATGGTGAGGCGGAAGAGGGCGAATTTGGACAGGTAACCCAGGACGGTGCCGACGGGGCAGACGGTGTTGCAGTAGGTGCGTCCGTTGCGCCAGGCCAGCCAGCCGATGACGACGAAGGTGAGGGCGGCGACGGCGAAGGTGCTGATGCCGCGCATCCATACGTCAACGCTGTAGAAGGCGTAGCTGTCGTAGTGTTCGGCTATCAGTGCCAGCAGGTTGTTGCACCAGAGGTACAGCGGCTCAAAGAGGTTGCTGACGATGCGGCCATACGAGCTGTAGGGCGCCAGCAGGGCCACGAACGAGCCTATGCCGGCCACTATGGCGACGATGAAAAGTCCTAAGACGGACAGGCGGAGCACCCGTAGCTCGCACGAGTATGTGAAGCGGAATTTCTTGCCTTTGCGGCGTCCGCTCAGCCACGAGATGACGTCCTGCATGACGCCCATGGGGCATATAACCGAGCAGTAGACGCGTCCGAAGATGAGGGTCAGCGCTACAAGGGCCGCGACGATGATGACGTTGCCGGCCATCAGCGCGGGCAGGAACTGGACGCGTGCCGTCCATCCCAGCCAGGCGTGCACGGTGCCGGTGAAGTCGAGGAAGAGCGCCGTCACGCAGACCCAGAACAGCACCGCCAGCGTAATTCTGATTTTTCGGAGCATAATGGTGGTCAGATAGTTAAGATTGTGTTCCGGAAAGGCAGAAGCCGCTTGTCGGTGAAAACAAACGGCCTCGATGCATTGCCGTATGATGTTTTTGCAAATTTATAACATCTGCGGCAAACGAGCAAAACACATTTGGCGGCTTTTCATACCAATTTCATCGAAAATCGGTGTTGGCGTTGCAATCGTGTTCATTCAGCCCATGTAGGGGAGGCTGTGTCAAAATAGCCTAAATGTAGGGACATGCCTTTGGCATGTTTATC
>JBJFEE010000057.1:0-19949 GCA_051890455.1 Muribaculaceae bacterium | reverse complement strand
TTCGACGCCGACTACTGCTACGCCCTCGGCTTCAACGCCGCCCAGCTCATCAACGCAGGCGTCACCGGCTACATGTCGTCAATCCGCAACCTCACCAAGCCCGCCGTACAGTGGATTGCAGGCGGTATCCCCATCACCATGATGATGAACATGGAGCGCCGCAACGGCAAGATGAAGCCCGTTATCCAGAAAGCCCTCGTCGACCTCGAAGGCGCACCCTTCCAGAAGTTCGCCTCGCAGCGCGCCGACTGGGCCCTCAACACCTGCTATGTCTACCCCGGTCCCATCCAGTACTTCGGCCCCGCCGAAGTCTGCGACCAGCCCAGCATGACCCTCCAGTACGAGCACAAGGGCAAGTAAGTACCGTCAACGGCCAATGTAGGGACGTGCCTTTGGCACGTTTATCCTGCCAATGTTGGGTCGCGGCACTTACAACCGGTACCGACATCGCAAAGCGATATCCCCCCATCGGCAAGGGCTAAAGCCTCACCATATACGTCGGAGGTCCGGCAACGGACACAGCGACGGCACGTAAGTGCACAGGCTGATTTCCGACGTCATTAATCCTTTTTCTCAGCTTGCAGTGAGCCGTTCCCCACCCGGAGCGGCTTACTTTATTAATATCCATAATGTAGGGACATCGCTTTGCGATGTCAGTCCGGTCAAACGGTCCCTGCAGTTCGGGTACAAAATTAAGCGCGCTACCCTGCACGGGCCGCGCGCCTACTTATGAGAGAGAAGATTTACAAAGAGAGTTCTGAATTTATGTGTCGTTACTCGCCTACCGGGTTCTTGAATTCGCCGGAGTGCATGTCGGCGTGGTGGGTGAGGCTGGTGGCGCCGCCGGCGGGAATGTCCTCGACGCTTTCAACCACATTGACGGTGTAGGACAGCAAGGCAAATGCCAGGTCCTTGTCGACAGCGAAAACGGGAGCGTATATCTGCAGGCGGTGTGCGCCCAGGGCGGTGCCGTCAAGCTCGGCAGTGGGCTTGGTGGTCACGATGTTGAAGGCAAAGGGTGCCTGCCAGGCTTCGCCAAGGAAGTAGCCGTCCCAGTAATAGCTTGCCTCGGTTATGGCTGCGGGTTTGCCGGCTTCGTTGTTCCTGACGTTGATGGACTCAATCTTGAGAGTGTCGCCGCGGACGACGTACATCTGATGGTCGACGATTTCGGCGTTGCTGACGGCGATGTTGATGTCGACGTCGGGCAGGTCGTTGTCATCGCACGAGGTGGTGACGAATGCCAGCGAAAGCGCCATAGCGAGTAAAGAGAAAATCTTTTTCATAATAAGGTCAGATAAAGAGTTGTTTTTGTCAGAGAAATTCATGTTATAATCTAACAACACTTGATTGCCTAAAGAGTTCGTTCCGGTGCGTCAATGGCATTGCGGCATAAGCGAAATCATGGCGCGGCCGGTGTGGATGCCGAAGACCTCGCTCACCTTCGGGCTGCTGAAGAGGATGGAGGTGAGCACGCGCACGTCCACGTCGAGGGTGAGACGGCGGATGGTGGCGTCGATGTGCTCGCAGCAGCCTTTGTGGAGGACGTATACGCCGTTGTTGGCGGGGATTATCGAGTCATGTACGCGTATCACCTGCTCGGTCTCAGGGTACCGCTGCGAGAGTGCCGACAGCACCATTCCGACATTGACGGGACGCATCATTCCGCGGGCGCGCAGTGCCACCCGGCGTCCGCCGGGCATTGCGTCCACCGACATCCGCAGGCCGGGCATCTCGTCCGAAATTTGAGCCAAAACGGTGTCGGCGGCGCGCTGGTTGACGGCAATCAGCTCACGCACGTTCACCATCGTGCCGTCCCGTGACGGAACGGCGAAGGCTATTGCGGCGGGACTGCCGTCGGTGCGGTCGACTGCGGCGGCGATGAAGCCGTGGTCGAGGCGGATGCTCTCGCAAATCAGTTCGTACTGGCGCCGCGTGTGCATTATCGTCGAGCTGCGGCGTCCCTCCAGTGCGTTGAGGATTTCGTAAGACGGCGGTACGGGCTCGTATTCGATGTCCATGGCGAAATTATGCACGGACGTGTAGCGTTCGACATCGACATAGACGACAGTGGCAAAGCCGAATTTGTCATAGAAGAAATACTGCCGGTCATAGTCGGGCCTCACCGCGGCGAAAGCGTCACCGCGGGCGTAGGCGGCATTGAGAGCCGTCCGCATCAGCTCGCCCATATACCCCTTGCCGCGCAGCTGCGGCAGAGTGGCGATGTTGCAGAAATAAGCCAGAGGCAGCTGTGTGCCCGCGTAGGCGAAGTCGCACGGCGTCATCGTCAGCGAGCTCACGGCATTGCCCCCTTTGTACAGGAGCAAGACATCGGCCGGGTCAAAGACCTTGTCCATATACCACCGGCTCCGTGCCGAGTGACCCGGAAAAGATGCGCCGAGAATACGGCCGACTTTTTCTTTAGTGACATCCATACGCGTTTCTGATGAATTAAAATAAAAACAACCAAGACCGACAAAGGTTTTATCTGGAGCCTATGAGCCGAAATTATGTCGCACACATTCGCTCTTATCAATAATGTGTGGAAATACAGCCGCGTGATGACCACTGTATTTGGTGTGATGACAATTCTATGCTGTTATGGACGCCGATTTCGAACGATTTTTTTGGGGGCGTGGTAAAGTTTGTGGGGTAGGGGGTGCGCGGTTCGGGATTTTTTTGTACATTTGCGAAAATATTTTTCAATCAGATGAAAGACGAAGTGACTTATCGCGGGCTCACGTTTGTGCCCTACATCACCCGAGAAAAGATTGACGCCCGTATCAAAGAGATGGGTGCCCAGATTACGGCCGACGCCGCCGGTAAAATGCCCTTGTTCCTCTGTGTGCTGAACGGGGCATTTCCTTTTGCCAGCGAGCTGTTTATGAAGTTTGACGGCGATGCCGAGATTGCCTTTGTGCGCCTGCAGAGCTACGAGGGTACCTCGACCACCGGCAACGTAAAGGAGCTGCTGGGCCTCACTACCGACATCAGCGGCCGCCATGTGATTATTGTAGAGGACATCGTTGACACCGGCAACACCATCCACCGCCTCATCAGCGACCTCAAGACCAAGAACCCCGCCTCTATCAAGGTGGCTACGTTGCTCTACAAGCCCGAAGCCCTGCAGCTGCCCGTCAAGCCCGACTACGTGGGCTTCGAGATTCCGCAGAAGTTCATTATCGGCTTCGGTCTCGACCTGGACGGCCTGGCTCGCAACCTCAACGACATCTACGTCATCAAGAGCGCCGACTGACGTCCCCGCTAAACCTCACGGCCACGGCCGTTGTTTTAAGTTAAACGTTTCCCCACACACTCATGGCAGGCGGCGTTTCCATTCCCCGTCTGCCACGGAGTGTGCCTGTCCGGAGGCGAGATTAATTAGGAATGCAGAATTAAGAATGCATGATGAAGAAGGTGTCAATGCCAATTATGCATTTTAAATTCTTAATTAGACTTTCTCCGCTGTAAAAAAGACTGATATAAAATGCTTAACGTTGTAATATTCGGCGCTCCCGGCAGCGGCAAGGGCACCCAGAGCGCCAAGATGATTCACCGCTACGGACTTCACCACATCAGCACGGGTGAGGTTCTGCGCGACCATATCGCCCGCGGCACCGCTCTCGGCAAAGTAGCCGACCACTATATCTCGCGTGGGCAGCTCATCCCCGACGAGCTGATGATTGACGTGCTGGCCGACTGGCTCGACCACAACCCCGAGGCCACGGCCAAGGGTGTGATTTTTGACGGCTTCCCCCGCACCATCCACCAGGCGCACGTCCTGCAGGAGATGCTGGAGCAGCGCGGCACCAGGGTGCACGCAGTGATAGGCCTGGAGGTTCCCGAGGACAGGCTTGTGGACCGCATGATGAACCGCGGCAAGGAGACCGGCCGCGCCGACGATAACCTTGACACTATTAAGAAACGCCTCGAGGTGTACCACCGTCAGACTTCGCCGCTGAAGGAGTACTACATCAAAGAGGGTAAATACCATAAAGTTGACGGCGACGGAAACGTGGACCGCATCTTCAACGACATCGCCGCCCACCTCGACCAGGTGAAGAAGCAGGAAGAAAATGCCAAATAATGCGATAATGCGCATTGCGCATTAACAGTTAAAACTACCTAAATACCGATATCATGACTTGTAGCACGCCCATAAACACCATATTCGCGAACTCGTTCCGCGATAATTTCGACCTGCCGTGCATAACCGATTTCGTCAGCAAGGAGTCGCTCACTTACGGTGATTTCGCGCGTCGCATAGCCCGCGTGCACCTGCTGTTCGGGCAGTGCGGGATAAAGCCCGGCGATAAGGTGGCCCTGCTGGGAAAGAACAATATCAACTGGGTGACGGCTTTCATTGGCACGGTGACATACGGCGCGGTGGTGGTGCCCATCCTCAACGAGTTCAACCCCATCGACGCCCAGCACATCGTCAACCACAGCGACAGCGTGCTGCTCTTCGTGTCCGAGTCGATATGGGACCACTTGGAGTTCGACGACATGCCGCAGGTGCGCGCCGTGCTCTCGCTGGACACACGCAAAGCTCTGGCCGAGAGGGAGGGCTGTCCCGCTGACAAATGGATGCACACGCTCTCGCGGCGCTTCCGACAGGAATATCCCGGAGGCTACAAGGCTGACAATATTAAATATCCCGACTTCGACGACCCCGAGCGCACGGTCATCATCAACTATACGTCGGGCACGACGGGCTTCTCCAAAGGCGTGATGCTGCCCGAGCGGTCGATGCGCGGCAACATCGAGTTCGGCATACACTCAAAACTGCATTATAAGGGCTCGCGTGCGCTGTCGTTCCTGCCCCTGGCTCACGCCTACGGCTGCGCTTTCGATATGCTGGTGCCGCTGGCCGTAGGCACGCACATCACCCTGCTGGGCAAGGCTCCCACACCGCGTCTGCTGATGAACGCTATGGCCGAGGTCAAGCCGTCGCTGATAATCTGCGTACCCCTTATCCTCGAGAAAATCTACCGCAAGATGATACAGCCCGTGCTGGCCACACGCCGCATGCGCTGGGTGCTGGCCATACCATTCATGGACCGCGCCGTCTTCCCCAAGATACGCAAGAAGCTCATCGACGCTTTCGGCGGCGAGTTCTCGCAGGTCATCGTCGGAGGCGCTCCGCTCAACCGCGAGGTGGAGGAATTCCTGCACCGCATAGGCTTCCCCTTCACCGTCGGCTTCGGCATGACCGAGTGCGGCCCCCTCATCAGCTACGCATACTGGAAAGACTTTATCGTCGGCTCGTCGGGCCGCACGCTCAAGGGGCTGATGGAGGCGTGCATCCTCAGCGAAAAGGAAGGACAGCCGGGCGAAATCCTTGTTAAGGGCGTCAACGTCATGACGGGTTACTATAAGAATCCCGACGCCACCGAGGCCGTCCTCGAGGAGAGCGGATGGCTCCACACCGGCGACATGGGCACCCTCGGCGGCCCCGAGGGGCAGACCGTCTTCATCCGCGGCCGCTACAAGACCATGATACTGACCTCGACAGGTCAGAACGTCTACCCCGAAGAGATTGAGTCCAAACTCAACAACATGCCCTACGTGGCCGAGAGCATAGTCGTCGAACGAAACGGCAAGCTCGTCGCCCTCGTCTACCCCGACTCCGAGCAGACCGACGCCGACAAAGTCTGCGACAACGACATGGACTGCATCATGGAACAGACCCGCAAAGAGCTGAACGAACTCCTTGCTCCCTACGAGCGCATCAGCAAAATCGAGCTCGTCCCCGACGAATTCGAAAAGACCCCCAAACGCTCCATCAAACGCTACCTCTACAAGTAAAAGACACTTGATTTTAATAGAGTAGGGGATGCGCCATGGTGCATCTGAAGCATTGTTTGCGTCAAATCAGTCTACCGATAAGTCGCAATATTCAAATACAATAGCATTAGGGATGTTTTGTCCTTAATGCTATTGTTTCTGATGTCGCATTGTGCGTTGTAATAATGGTCTTTATATGGCTTTCTTGAACGCGGCGACTATCTTGTAGTATGCTTCGCTACCAAGAATTGAGGCGGTAAAGCGCTGGGCTATCGGTATCCTTGATACGAAAAAGCGGTTGTTGTCCCACATATTTCCAAGCAGGGCTCTCCAGCACTTTTCAGCTCTTGCTACGATGAAAATTGTCTCCGGATTATTGTGAAGAATATATTGAATAAGTTTAAATCACTTCATTATCAATGTTGCGCAGTTAAAGAGGAAAATATTTTTTCCTTAATACAATATTCGTCAAAAGGCCGATTTTATTTGCCGAAGAAGCGTCTGGAGCGTTTTTTGCGTTCTTCGATGCGGGTTGCGAGGGGTATGGCGGCGTCCTCGTTTACCATTTCGGCCATGTGGGTGGTGTAGCTTGAGCGGAACTTGCTGTACATTTCTTTGGTGCCTTCTTCGTCGCTGTTCCAGGACATGGTGTTGTCGATTTTGAGCGTGGCGCTGACTTTCTCTACATCAATGTTGGCGCCGATGAAGTTGAATGTCCAGCCTTTTTCTTTCAGTGCCTCAATCATCTTGGCCACTTTGGGACCGGTGTATTCGGTGGAGGAATTCTCGTAGCCGTCGGTGATGATGGTGACGACGGCGGTTGCGTCCTCGTGAGTGGCGGCGACGGCCTCGAGGTCGGACAGCGTCATGCCGATAGCGTCGTAGAGTGGTGTGCATCCGCAGGGTTCGTAGTCGCGCTCGGTGAGGTTGCTGACATCGGCGACGGGAGCGTTTTTGATGAGGTAGCGGCTGGGGACGGAGCCGCTCTGGAAGGCGTAGATGCTGACGAGGTGACGCTGGTGGTCACCGGCCTGTTTCTGGGCTGCGCGGATGACGTTGAGGGTTTCGTTGCAGCCCGAGATGGTGGCTTTTTTCAGGTCGTACATCGAGCCGCTCTCGTCGAGGATAATGAGGTTGAAAACTGTGGTCTTGACATTCGAGGTGTTGTTCTCCGTGTTCATAATCAATACGTTTAATAGGGTTGATGAAATTAAGAAATAAATAGTTGATGTTTATGCTTTCCCTCCTTTGTATTAAGGCAGTAGGGTGTATTAATAAAGTCGGTTATGTCGGCTTTTCACCATTCAAAGAGGCGTCGGAGCGAGAAGCCGTCGTCTTTTTTGTTGCGGCTTGCTTTGTCGGCGCCGGGCGCGTTTCCCGGTCCGGCCTTCTCCACGTCGCCGTCGCAATCGCAGTCACAGCAGCCGATTTCGGGCTCGGCGCAACAGCAATTAAGCTCAATGGGTTCGTTGTCAGGAGCATCCGTGCGCTCGGCCTCCATCTCCACCTCGGGCTTGAGAGAGTAGAGGCGCGGGGGACGCGAGGCCATCTTCGTTTCGGCTATGCCCTGGTCGTCGAGGATATCGCTCTGCAGGAGCTTGCGCTGGAAGTTGCGGCGGTCGTACTGCGTGCGGTTTATTATCTCGTACACACGCTGCAACTCGGCCACGGTGAATACCTTGTTGAGGAGCCTGAAGGCCACGGGGCGCAGGCGGATGACGTCGCTGAGGTGACGCCGCGCCTCTTCGATAATCTCGCGGTGGTCAAAAGCGAGGGGAGGCAGCTTGCTCTCGTCGAACCACAGCGCCATACTGGCATCCGAGCCGGCACGGGGCTTGCCGCATTTGTCCTGGCTGACGAGGGTAAGGAAGGCCACCGTCACCACCCTCTCGCGCGGGTCGCGGTTGACGGCGCTGAACACCCTGAACTGCTCCAGGAACATATCGGCGATGCCTGTCTCCTCCATCAGCTCGCGCCGTGCGGCATCCTCCACTGTCTCGTCAATGTTGACGAAACCGCCCGGCAGAGCCCACATTCCCTTAAAGGGCTCCAGCCCGCGCTCCACCAAAAGCACGTTCAGCTTCTCGCCGTCAAATCCGAAGATGACGCAGTCTACCGTCAGCGCCGGGTGCGGGTATTTGTAGCAATACATTCCTTCTACTCCGTCAGTGGCATTATTCTTGTCAACAGAGGAGCCCTTATCCCCACCGTTGCCGCCGTTATGGCTTTTCCATCCGTCAGTGGTATTTTTTAAATCGTTCATAAATCGCAACTACTTTGTGTGATTACGACACAAAGGTATAAACTCAGATTTTAACTGCCAAATTATTTAGTGTCAAAACGACACAAACACCATAAAATTAACACACATTAACGTTTTGATGCATCTTTGCCATCCAATGATGAACCCTACACATCATTATATTATCAATAAAGAGTCCATAAGCTCTAAAAATCGGCGGAAGCCGGTAATAAAAACCTCCAAAGTTTGGAGAATTAACGAAAACTCCCTACCTTTGCCAAGCAAAAACGGAACGGACGCATTTTTGATGCCTTCAGGCATCCATTTTTCGGCCAAAAACCAATAAAAAAGCGCATCCACCGTTACATAAGACCTCAAGGAAAGATGCCGGAGTGGTCGATCGGGGCGGTCTCGAAAACCGTTGTACGGCTCCGCCGTACCCAGGGTTCGAATCCCTGTCTTTCCGCAAATTAGCTTGATTATCAAGTGTTTACAAAATCTACACCCAATATTACACCCAAAAATGGCAGTAATATTGGGTGTTTTGTTGTCGTTAAATGATACATAATTCTGCGGGTGGAAGTAAGACATAATATTTAATGTCATCTAACATTGCTACGCTACGTCTTTCTTGGGTATGGCATTCGCCGACTTTGTTTCATTTACTATATGCTGCTATTAAGCTGCACACCGCAACAAGCGTGTAGTGGCCATTTGATTGTATACAATCTGAATACCTTTTTGTGAGATACGGGGATATATTCTTGGCGCTTTTGAATGAAAACCATAAATCCGCATAAAATATGCGTAAATTTGTATGATAATTTTCAAAAATATTCTACCGTGGGTTGAGTTATGCGGAAGTTATGTGTCTTATTAGTGTATGACGAACAGAAACGACATAGAGCAGCTATTCAAAGCACATTATGCGCAGATGTACCGGTTGGCCACGGCACTCCTGCATGACGATGATCTTGCGCGCGACATCGTTCATGATGTTTTTGCATCGTTGCTTGACAGTCAGACAAGCCTCCATATCAGCGGAGGCTATCTGTTAAACGCGGTCAGGAACCGTAGCCTTAACCATATCCGCGACTGCGAGATCCATCAGCGCATAGCCAATCGATACTTCCTTGATAGTGAGGAGTACGACAGTGAGCGATGGCCCGACGATGAAACGATAGCACGGATTTACAGCCTGATACGCAATGAAATTTCTGCACAGGCGAAGCGCGTCATTGAATTGCGCTTTTCCGACGGTATGCCATTCGCTCGTATTGCAGCCGAAATGGGTATAAGCGAGACTGCCGTTTACCGTCATCTTAGCAATGCACTAAAAGTCATCCGTAAAAAACTCAACGAAAATGGATAAATACGACCTCGTGCTTGATATTATCGTGCATCCCGACAAATATTCTTCTGAACAGTTGGCCGAAATAATGTCGGAGCCGGAGACTCGCGAAATTTACAATCTGCTGTGTAAAACGGAATCAGCGATAAAGGACTCCGAAGAACCGGACGTCAGTAGCGAGTGGGAGAAATTCTCAGACTCTCGGTTAGTTCGCTCTCGCCGGGTATTCTCATGGTTTGGCAACCGTGCTGCATCAATCGCAGCCATTGTCGGCTCATCAATCGTGGCTGTCGCCGCCGGAATAGCAGTTACAGTGTCGGTAATCGACCATAAATCGGAACCGTTTGCTGAAAACACGGCTGTCGCGCCGTCTGCAGTAGCCATATCTACAGATACGATAGCAACTAAGTGTGACACCGTCAATGTGTACATGACTCCTGTAATGTTTGAGAATGAGCCTCTTGAAAAAATCATGAATGAAGTTGCCAAAATATATAGGGTTGAAGTGAAATTCAAGGACGAGAATGTCGCTTCTCTGCATCTGTACTATAAGTTAGACCCGTCGCTAACGCTGAATGACGTGATAGAACAACTCAACACTTTCGAGCAGATAAACATCAGACGAAACGGCAACACTCTAATCATTGACTGAAATGCGAACCATCCTGACTATAATCTTGGCTGTGATGACATTCATTTCAGCCAGCGCTTACAAATACGCCTATTCATTCGATAACACTCCTATATCGGAGGCCATTGTAAGAATAAGCAAAGATAACCCTGACGTCAATATTTCCTTTATTTACAAGGAACTTGATAATTACCGTACTTCTGCCAAAATTGCCACCGATGATGTCTATACGGCATTACGTCAGACCATAGGACTGAACCCTGTATCCATTATTAACCAGGACGGCCATTACTATATTGAAGCGTTGCAGCATGGACGCTTCATTTATCACGGAGCAGTAGTAGATGCCGATAATGAACCTATTGTCGGTGCGTCTGTTATGATTCTCTCTCCAAGGGATTCAACGGTTGTTACCTATGGTATTTCAGATAGTGAAGGACACTTTTCTATCCCGTGTGATAAGAAAAATATCCTTGCAAAGTTTTACTGCATGGGGTATAAAACGGCCTTTGTAAACCAACCGCCTTTTGCTATAGGAAATGTAACGATGCAATATTCGCCCATACAGCTTTCAGCCGTTTCTGTAGAAGCTGATAATACGTCGTTAGCCTCAGACAAAAACATCTATATCCCGACTGCCCGACAGAAAAATGCAGCTCAGGATGCAACTGATTTATTGCGTCGCATGGCTATTCCACAACTGGTAATAAATCCTGCCGATAACAGTGTCAAGGACGTATTTGGCAACGATGTCAAGGTTTTCATTAACTATCAACTGTCTGCCTCGGACGAACTGAAAGGCATGAAAATGACAGATGTACGAAAAATTGAGTATCTTGAGTTCCCTACCGACCCACGTTTCAGGGGAGAGTCTCGCGTTGTCAATTTCATTGTTCAGGAATATGAATACGGCGGTTATACGAAGGCAAATGAGTCATTCAGAACATTAAACGGCACCTTCAATAATACATCTGTTTTCAGTCGTTTTACTTACAAAAAGATGACGTACGATGTTTATGCCGAAAGTGACAATCAGAATTATCACCATGCCGGTTCAGACAATATGGCTGTGTACAAGCTTGAAAACAATTCGGAGCCGTTGACTGTCAATCGCAAGGAGTCGTTTAAGGAATCTGAGACAAGGAGCAATCAGATCCCTGTAACATTCAGAGCAACTTATAACACGCCTCGGTTTACAGCTCGCAACACATTATCCTTTACTCATTTTTCGTCTCCCGAACAACAAACTACCGGAGATTTTGAGGTAAATATCCACCCCGAAGATAATTTTACATATACGCGTAGCAATCCGAATCGAAACAACACCGTATCTTATAATAGCAATTTCTGGGGACTGATAGGTTCTAATGCTTTATTTGACATTACGCCCAGCTTCCGCCACACACACCGTAATAATACATCTTTTTACGAATCGACACTTATACAGTCGCCTATTCTTAACCACATCACCGAGAATACGTATAATTGGGGATTGCAGGCCACAGGACGCATGGTATTTGCACAGAAAAACCAATTATCTCTTTTTGTCGGGGCCGGTCAGTATTTCTTCAAACTGGATTATCATGGTTCCAACAATGCCCGTGACTCATATTCCAGCTCTTACGTGGCTGCTGACGTCCGCTACAGATATCAGACTAAAAAAGTATCTGTTACGACTTTTGTCGGTTTCAGCATTGAACACAACTCGATGAACAATATCACGACAAACGATGCTTCTCCAAGAGCCGGAGTAAATTTTTGGATGTCACTTAATAAGAAAAGTCAGCTTTCGGGATATTTGTCATATCAGACGACAACCCCTGACATAAGCATGAAAGCTAATGACATTGTCCAAAGTAACGAGTATATGTATCTTACCGCCAACCCGAATTTGAAGAATTGGCGAAACCTGAACTCCAACATCGCGTACAATTGGTATCACAACAATTCATTCTCGTTGGCAGCCTTTGCCGGTTATGACCGTATTTTCAACCGCGTGGCTACTGTCTACCGATTATACAATAATGGGGCAGCTCTCCTTCGTAGCTATGTAAACGACGGTTCGTTTATACATTACTACTTAGGGGTGTCGGCCAATTACAAGATGTTCAATAACAGCCTTCAGCTATATGCCAATCTGACGCAAAACGCATACGATATAACAGGCGCTTATAAAGACAGCTGTTATCCCTTTAGAGTACAACTGCAGGCTGTCTATTACTGGAAATCGTTCAGCATACTCGCTTCGTGGGGCAATCCCCAACGCACACTCACCGAAAACTCGAATTATATAATTCGCGGCCGCAATTTCCACATGCTGTCGGTCGGCTGGGGCAACGGCATCTGGAACGTCAATCTGTCTGCGAAGAATATCTTTAATAAAGGCTGGCAGTCAGGAACCTGGCAAAAAAACTCTCCATTGTATTCAGAACGTCAACAATTTTATAACCCTTCATCACACGCAAGCATCAGCCTTTCCGTAACCTACACTATAGGTTATGGTAAAAAAATACAGCGGGGCAACGAGGTCAGCGGACAAGGGAGTACACCATCTGCTATTGTCAGATAAATATATGATTCACTAATTCCTCTAAGGTCATACAACGAGCTTCGACTCCAATTTTTCATCGAATTCGAAGCTCGTTTTTTCTATTGGCATCGGCTCGGATGCGACAACTTGTTCGTAGAAAAAGGTCATTACCTTGATTCCATCTATCCCATAGAGCACTGTCTATGAGAAATTGCAATTCATATCAAGCAGGTAATTTTTATCTCCAACCTTTGGACTTCGGTCTTTGGTATTTGTCCTTGTCGTTATCGTTCCATGGTAAATCGGAAGATGATCCGCCTGTGCCGGTGCCGACATGCGGTGTCGGGATTCCTCCGGCTGCCGTCTGAAGTGCTATGGCGAGAAGACTGTGCTGTGATTCATCGACCTGCTCCCTCTTCAACAACCCCGAAAAAGAGTGGGAAATCATTCTTTCTGAAGCCTCCGGAGCGCCTCCCCAACCGTCGCTTTTTGACTGAGGGGGCTTGTAAAAATAAAAAGCCGACTCGAACACCGTAAATTCAGTGCTCGAGCCATGTTTTTCGAATTATTTGAGTTTTATCGGACAGCAATAATTAACTGTGAATAAATATAGGATACGTGCGGTGTAGAGTTGACGGCTGGTTAGTCTTCGAAGGCTTTGCCGGTGAGGTGGTGGCCGGTGATTTCTTCGAGAAAGTCGAGACGCATTACTGTCAGCAGTTCCTTGGTGTATTGGTAGAGGAGGCCTTTGTAGTGGTTTACGTCTTCGTGGTTGGTTTTTGTGATGCGCTCCCAAAGGGTAATTCGCTTGGCGTCTTTGTAGGCTGCGTCTATTGCTTCGCTGTCGTTTTTTGTGACGAGCTCACGCAGCTTTTGTTCCTCAAGCACAAGCGGGGCGCCCGAGTGCTCTTTCCAGAGTCCGGTGAGAAAATCCTTGAACTCCGCCTCTATACGGAGGGGCAGGTCTTTGGTGTATTCTCCGATTGTCTGGGACATGACGTCTCCGCCGGACTTAGGGAAATACTTGTCAAGCAACTCCTGTTCTTTATTCCGGCAAAGTTTTTCCACCTTACTTTCCATATCAGACTATTTTAAGGGGGAGCCGCAGTTGGGGCAGAAACGTGCGCCGGCAGGCATCTTGGTGCCGCAGTTGGTGCAAAATTTAGGTGTGCCGGTCTCACCTGAAGTCGGAACAGCGTATCCGGCGTTGGATGAGTAGCTGTTGCCGTACGGGTAATTGCCGGCTGTGCTCCTCCCTTGTTCATCGATTACCGACCGGGCGATGGAGAGGGCTTTGTCGTCGAGCTTCGACTGTTGTACCAGACCCCAGATCTGGGTAATCAGCACGGGCCAGGCAAAGAACCACATTATTATTGTCGGGATGGCCTGCTGGCCGAAAATGCCTACGCCGGCTTCAAAGGAGATGCCGTTATTAAGAGGTATGAGGGTAATCTTTAGGGCTGTTTTCATGCCCAGGGCGGCTTTGAAGAGATTGCCTTTGGCAACTGAAATATCAGCGCCCCCGCTTAAAAGATTTTCGTTTTTGATTTCGTAGCCGTCGATGGCAAATTCCTGGCAGATGCGTTCGGCTATTGCCGGTATCAAAGACGGGTCGCCTTTAAGGATGGCTTTTGTGTTAAATGTTCCCATATTAATCAGCGAAGTTCTTGGAGTTCATGATTGTGGTAAACGGCAAAAAGGGCGCTCATCTCGGCGATGGCATCAGATACGGCCTTTTGCTGTTCCTCGTTGCAGATTTCCTGCACCCGGCGAAGCGCGGCGATAGTGGCCTCGGCCTGTTTTTTCAGTTCCTCGTCGGTGACAATGCCATCTTCCATTATGGCTTTGTACGAGGGATGCCCGGCCACAATATCTCCGATATTGATAAGCCCGTTTTCATCAAAAAGTATATTCATGAGTTGTCAGATTGGGTTATTTGAGTTTGGCGCCGCAGTGGAGGCAGAATTGCCATGAGCCGTCAACAGGCTTGTGGCAGTTCGGGCATACATTTCCACCTTGGGTGATTGCTTTAAGGGATTTTGTGATGTTGGCATATTGAGGCGACAAACCCCATTTGAGAATTTCGCGCACACGTACTGCCGCAAACGGATGGTCAACGCCCATCACGGCGTAAATCTGCAGGGCTTTGTTCCATAGTCCGTCCTTGCAGATTGAATCGTAGATGTCGGCCTGGCGTGCCCACTCCTGTATATTGACTTTTTCGGTAATGGACTTGGGGCCGCCGGCCAGTCTGACCATAACGCGCGCAACAGTTTCGGGGGAGGTGATGATGGCGCCGGCGCGGTCGCAAGACAGTTCGCTCTTGCGTTCCCAGTACAACAGTGCATACTGCAGCGGGAGGGCAAGGGTACCCAGAATTCCGAGGGCGTCGGCATGCTGTAAAAGCATGTTCGCCATGTTGTGGTAGAGGACGTGACGGCACAGGATATGTCCGCATTCGTGACCGATAACAGCATCCAGCTCATCATCACTGAGCATTTCCACCAGTCCGGAGGTCATCGTTATAAAGATCTTGGTGTCGCCAAAGGTGTAGGCGTTCGGCATCGGGTTCATCTCCAGGTAGAACTCGGGTTCTGGGATGCCGAGCTTACGGCAGATAGGCGGAAGATGATGATAAAGCTCCGGCAGCTGGGTCTCGGAAAGCCGAACGCACTTAGCCATGTTGGTGCCGTAAAGCAATCGCTCATAACCAAGTGCGTAAAATTTCTTTACAAGGGTTGGAAATCCGGGGATGGCCTCAAGCTGTCTGAGGGCCGCCGCGTCTTCGGGATGGATAAATTCGGAGGGTTTCATAATGGCATTTTGCCTTTCTGAAGGATTAGATATTTGGCAATATGCAAATGTAAGTTAAATTTTTGATATACCAAAGCCGGACATGAGTATTAATTTCAATGTTTCCTGCGAGGTAGCCCTGTCATAATCTTTTTCGCTTTCGGGCAAGTCCTCGTAAGGCACGAGGCATGGGTGCTTTTTGTGTGCGTCATCGCGCACCGGCCCATAAGTCCAGCCCTCGTCCATGCGGTTCCTGGCCCATACTTCATGCACATTCTTAGCCATCTCCTCGATGAGAGGAAGCAGCTCTTCGGGGAGCTTCACCTCAGAAGTCTCCGCCGGGGTGGGAATATATTCTTTTGCCATAGGTAGATGTTTTTGATATAAAGAACAAAACTATCTGGCAAATCTATCGGTTTGCTTCATATTTTAGTAGCTCTTATATTTCGCGACTGAATTCAGCGTATTAAAATAAATATATCCGTCTTTATCAAAAACGCCATAGCCCATATCTCCATCACTGGTGGTAAATGGGAATTCCTGAACTAATGTGCCGGTAGATAATTTAAACAAACTTGTTGGAATCGCCCGGGAACTGACAAGTACATATTGTCCATCCGGTGAAATACTAACATGAAATACATCCCCATCAATGTCGTGCAAAGTTCCTATTGTTTTGTCATAATCGTATGGTTTATTGGGGCTGTTCATAGTCGTCGGGTTTGAGTTTGGAAATTGGAAGAGCGTTCGTCGAGATAATCGTTGCTTTCAGGGTGTGTCAAAATGTGGATTTTTAATGATGTAGGGGCATCGCTTTGCGATGTTAAGCCTGTAAACCAACGGTTTGGATAAACATGCCAAAGGCATGTCCCTACATTTAGGCTATTTTGACACACCTCCTTGGCAGTATTGTCTGATAGACTATGATATTACGCCTGTACCATCATTTGTGAAATAATTGTTCGACAACTTTAAATCGTTTCTTTATTTCAGCATTGCTTTTTAATCGTACATTCCTTGCATGTTGAGTGTATTACACTTATTTTGTCGACCGGCTGATTTTGTCCAGTTTGGCTTTGGCGTCCTCATTGCCTTGTTCGGCGGCAAGTTTATACCATTTTATTGCCTCACTGACAGATTTGGTTACGCCGGTTCCATCGTAATAGCAATTGCCAAGGTTATATTGCGCCCAGTCATAGCCTTGTTCGGCAGCAAGCCTGTAATATTTTACAGCTTCTTTATAGTTCTGTTTGACACCATTGCCACAGTAATAGCATACGCCGAGCATGTTTTGAGCTTCTGCTAATCCCTGATTAGCCGCGAGTCTGTAGAATTCAACAGCCTCTGCGTATGATTGCTTGACGCCTTTACCATAGTAATAACAATTGCCAAGATTATATTGCGCCCAGTCATAGCCTTGTTCGGCTGCAAGCTTATAGTATTTAACTGCTTCTTTGTATGACTGTGTTATACCTCGACCATCATAATAACGATTTCCGAGATTATTTTGAGCGTGACTATATCCTTGTTCGGCCGCAAGTTTATAGTATTTAACGGCTTCTTCGTAGGACTGCGTTACGCCTTCGCCATTGTAATAACAATTTCCGAGATTGGTCTGCGCTGCGGCATATCCGTCATCGGCGGCCTCCTTATAATATTCGACAGCTTTGGTGTAAGATTGTTCTATGTCTATCCCGCTATAATATACATTACCAAGCTCATTTATACTTTTGTTTCTTGAAAATATATTTGCTAAAACGAGGTCCTGACCGTATGAAATACGGTCATCTTTGAAACCTATGGCCCATGCCCATATGGCAGGGACATATATATACACATTAAAAAGTAGTGCGGCAATTACTACCGACTCCCACAGTACATCCAAATCAATGCGCTTAATTTTGCCAACAGCATCTGTGCACCACGTTTTAACGGGGGCGAAAAGCGGTTTCTTGGGTTTAGGCCGTGGTGTTGGCTTGGGACGTGGAGCCGGATTTGGGGTGGGGGTAGGTTTAGGCTTAGGCTTAGGACATGGATTGACCTCCCTATGCACTCCGACATACTGAAGCAAATCCCGTTTATAATCGTAATAGCTGAATGACTGATATTGCCGTAGGGACAGGTCGATATCGTCAACTCTAATTCCTTTAAGGACGGTCATGATATTGCCATGTTTGCGGCCGGCAAGAATTTCGTTCTGAAATGTACTCCACTCAAATTCCACCCATATCGTGTTGATATAAGCTTTGTTGGAGGCAAAAACGATGATGTGCTTCGACTGGTCGAGCGCCTTGACTATCTGTCGTCTGTATTCGGCATCTCCCAGACGTCGCAGCTCGCGGGATGCGAGAAATACCCGGACGCCGTTTTGGGTAAGGAAATTATAAACCTCCCCGGCGTATGCGTAATCTTCGCTCTTACAGCTTAAAAAGACATCGTAGCTTGGCATATGGATTTTTAAGGGTGTCGTTCGGAGTGGGTTCGACTTTGAAAAATTTGTTTAGACCTTTGTATTGACCGGCAATAATTATAAACTTATCGTTTGTAAAGGTACGCTAATTTTACGACAAAAACAAAGACCGGGCTTCTCGTTAATTCCATTGTCGCTCATCCAGTTTGAGCATGGAGTTTGTCAGGGATTTGACGTAGCGGCGGATGCAGCGGAAGGCGAGGAGGAAGATGGCGAGGATGAAAAGGCTGAGGTCTTCGTTGAGGCCTATTGAGAAGCACAGAGTGTCGTAGATGCCGTGGACAAGGATGGGGAGAAGCAAGGCGGCGCACATGTATTTGGCGCGGTTGCGTCTGTCAAACCAGCCCAGGGAGAAGAAGGTACCCATTATTATGGCGAAGAAATAATGCATCGGCACTGACAGCAGGGCCCGTGAAATGCCTACTGCAATCCATTCGTCCTCGGCTCCTAAAAGGTAAAGGACGTTTTCGAGTCCGGCAAAGCCCATGCCTATGCAGACGGCGTAGACAATGCCGTCAAACATCTCGTCAAAATGCCTGCATCGTGACACCAGGAACCATAAGGCAGCAAATTTGAGCGCTTCCTCCGGAATAGCCGCGTCTACAAACGAGGTCAGAATAGCTCCGGAAAAACTGCTTTCCTCAAAAAAAGGCATTCCGAGAAAACCGAGCAGCAATACACAAGGCCCGACCAGCACACCCAGTCCGACCGCTGCCAAAAGCCACCCGAGAGGCTCCGGCCGACGGTCCTTCCTTATCATTATTATCGCCAGTACAATGGCTGGCGCAACTGCCGCTAATATTTTGAGATATAGTTCTGACATTATCGATGATATAGCGAATTAGTATGGTATCTGGGGGTCAGTTGTTCCTTCTGAATTCAACCGTTCGGGTGTAATTGCCATTTTCGTCAAGCAATATGCCGGGGCCTTCGTTTCCGCTGATAAATGACATTTCGATGTTATTGTAATCGTCCAAAACCAATTTTACATCGCAAATGTTGTTGTTGCCGCCAATCATCTGTACAACAGCTTCTTTGCCATCTTTACTCAGGCTGAAACCGGTGACCTCCCAATATTCGGGCCACTGCATCATGGTGCCGCAGTAGCCCTTGCTGTCCGTTATGTTGACAACACCGTCCTCAACGATGCTCGCTTTTGAGTACAGAGGGTCCAGTACCAGCTCGTAGACATAGTTTATCCCACCATATCCTGCATTTGGCGCAGTATTGGTAAACGAACCGCAGAACCTCTGCAGCTTTGTGCGGGTGTCTGTTTCTTTTACCTCGGCATTGGAAACTGTAGAATCGGTAGAATCAGCATCGGGATTTGATGTATCCAAATTGCCAAGTATCAGAATTGCAAATATTACGAATATAAATGCAGACAGCATGCCGAATATTGTACGGCTCGATTTATGCGGTTTGGATGTAATAAATCTCTTTTTGAGGGTATTGTAAAAATCATTGAAATAATAGCGGTTGTATTCCGGCCCGTTTTTCTTTGAGACACCCTGTAAATCCGGAGGAAGGTTGCTCGGGAAACCCTTGACACCATTCAGAAAAATCGGTATTATGTTTTTGTTTTTCTTAAGGGCGTACGCAAGTTCCTGTCGCATCCAGTCGTTTTGGGGATTGAAGGCGGGATTTAATGTCCTGTCGAAGGCATGGGCGTCAATTATCAGGATAAAATCCTTGCATGCGTCTATGCGGCTGAGCAGAGATTTGTCGAAATCTCCGTTCCTCAAGGTGTCGATGTCGAAGCTGACTTTGTATCCGTCTCTTGAGAGCAGGTCGTAGAGGTGTTTGGCTGTATCGTATCCGCCTTCGCGTCGATAGCTTATGAATATATCGTATTTTGGCATAACTGCATTTTAATTTTATATGTAGGTTGAGAAAAATTAGCTTATAGATATTTTGAAGAGATTTTCTTTCTACGAAAGCGCTAAAGCGATGAGAGATGATTTTCGGGCTTGAATGAAGAAGGTTGGCGAGCTAAACGGCTGAATGAAAGCACAAAAAGCGCTGAAAGGGGGTTCAATGTGTCATAAGTCCCGGGCTTGCTTGATGTTGTAACTGATTTTTGAAACTTACTTAGAGCTTGTTTAACAATAAATGTTAACGGCAGGGCTGTCAGTCGTCGAGCAG
>JBJFEE010000056.1:0-2979 GCA_051890455.1 Muribaculaceae bacterium | reverse complement strand
ATTCATATGGCAGGGGTAGCTGGACTCGAACCAACGCATGCGGGATTCAGAGACCCGTGCCTTACCAACTTGGCGATACCCCTGTGTCTTTCGACATTTATATATTATACGGATGAATACGGCATCTGTCAACCCATATCTTTTATTTTTTTCAGGCATATCTATTGCATTTTCATAGCTGCATTGTTATAATTTACTTAACGAATGAACAATTGCTCATATGTTAGTAAATAGGAGGCCGAATATGAATCAAAGGCAAAAGACAAATCTCATCCGTATCATTACCGCGACACTACTCATGGTGCTGCTGGCATATCTGCCGCTTTCGGGCACGACGCGTTTTTTCGCATATCTCGTGCCGTATCTGATTGTCGGCTATGATATCCTCATCAAAGCGGGCAAGGGCATTTGGCGCCGTCAGCCCTTTGACGAATGCCTGCTCATGGCTGTCGCAACCATTGGTGCCATGGCTCTGGCTGTCTATGAGGACGGAGATTATACTGAGGGCATCGCCGTCATGCTGTTTTATCAGGTCGGCGAATGGTTCCAGTCCTATGCCGTCGGGCGCAGCCGCCGCAATATTTCCGACCTCATGGATATCCGACCAGATTATGCAAACCTCATGCAGGCAGACGGCAGAACGAAAAAAGTCCGGCCGGATGATGTCAGCATTGGTTCGGTTATCCTGGTCAAGCCGGGCGAAAAAGTGCCAATCGATGGCGTGATTACAGAGGGACACTCGAGCCTCAATACGGTGGCGCTTACCGGTGAGAGCCTGCCGCGCAGTGTGAAGCAGGGGGACGCAGTCATCAGCGGCTGCATCAATACCAGCGGTTTGCTGCATATCCGCACGACAAAGGCATTTGCCGAATCGACGGCTTCGAAAATCCTGAAGCTCGTTGAAGAAGCGGGTTCACGCAAATCAAAGTCGGAGAACTTCATTGCTAAATTTGCGCGTGTCTATACGCCGATTGTCGTCTTTGCCGCTTTGGCTCTGGCCATCGTACCGCCGCTGGTACGCATTGTGGGCATGGGCATGGCACCGGAATGGGGCACTTGGATTTACCGCGCGCTGACGTTCCTCGTCATCAGCTGCCCGTGTGCTCTCGTCATCAGCATTCCGCTATCGTTCTTTGCAGGCATTGGCGGGGCGAGCCGCGAAGGCGTGCTCGTCAAGGGTTCAAATTACATGGAAACGCTGGCAGATGTCGATACGGTTGTCTTTGATAAGACAGGAACCCTGACCAAAGGTGTTTTTGAAGTTGCGACCATTCATCCGGAAACCATCAATCCGCAGGAGCTCCTGCACCTCGCGGCGCATGTCGAACGTTTTTCGACGCATCCGATTGCCGTATCGCTGCGCAATGCCTATAAGCATGAGGCCGATGACTGCAGGGTTGAGGATGTGGAGGAAATTGCCGGCCGCGGGGTACGCGCACATGTCAACGGCAGGGTCATCTGTGTCGGCAACGAGAAAATGATGCAGGATATCGGTGCGGCCTGGCATCCGTGCGAAAAGACCGGCACGATTGTCCATGTGGCTATCGATGGGGAATACGCCGGCCACATCGTAGTCTCGGATATCGTCAAGGAACATTCTGCCGAGGCCATCAAGGCTCTGCACAGGAATGGCGTCAGAAAAGCCATCATGCTGACCGGCGATGCGAAGCGCGTGGCAGACCAGGTCGCGGGCGAGCTCGGCCTCGATGCCGTCTACAGTGAGCTGCTGCCGCAGGATAAAGTGGCGAAAGTCGAAGAATTCCTGCGTGAGGAAGACAAGCATAAAAAACTGGCCTTTGTCGGTGACGGCATCAACGATGCCCCCGTGCTTTCCCGCGCGGATGTCGGCATTGCCATGGGAGCCATGGGGTCGGATGCCGCCATCGAAGCGGCGGATATCGTTTTGATGGACGATGACCCGCTGAAGATTTCTGTGGCGAAGCGCATTGCGAAAAAGACGCTGCGCATTGTGCATCAGAACATCGTCTTCTCCATCGGCGTCAAAGTCATTGTACTCGTGCTCGGTGCCATTGGCTTTGCGTCGATGTGGGCAGCGATTTTTGCCGACGTCGGCGTCATGATCATCGCCGTGCTCAACGCCATGCGCGCACTCTTTGCCGGCGGCCGTGCCCCGGTCATCCCCGCAGCTAAAAATGAAGGCAAAACGGCTGCTGAGTCCTTGGCTGACGATAAGGCAGCAGGGGCTGTATCTTCGCCGCAGGAAACGAGTGCAGTTCATTCGTATAAGATTGACGTGGACTGCGCGAACTGTGCGAATCTCATGGAAGGGGCCGCAAAAAAGACTGCGGGCGTCAGAAATGCCGTGGTCAATTTCATGATGCAGGAAATGAAAGTCGAGTTCCGCGACGGGGCTGACCCGCAACAGGTCATGCAGCAGGTGCGCACGAACTGTAAGAAAGTCGAAGACGACTGCGAAATTTACCTTTGAATTTTGAATATAAATATTCGGTTTCCTTACAAAAATCGGCCGTCCGTCAGGACAGCCGATTTTTTATTGGCAAATGCGTATTACGTTGACGGTGCAGAAGAGAGACGTTCAAAAAATGGTGTGGTCTCGAGGTAAATCTCAAACGTGCGCGGCCACGGGAAGCTCATGTCGGCCTGCATGTCGTGGAGCTGCAGATAGATGGTGCCCGAGGGCGCAGCGACGGGGAAGGGCGCGCGGAAGGCGGCCGTGTTCTTGTAGACGAGCAGGTGGCGCGTCATCGAGGTGCGCAGCATGAGGTTGGCCCAGCGGTAGTTGTGGTCGAGGTCGAGGTCGGCTGTGTTGGTGTAGCCGGCCTTCTTGAGCGTGCCGTTGATGGTGTCGATGTCTTCCTTGAGGTAGAAGTAATCCTCGAGGATGCGGTTCTCGAGGAAGCGGACCTGCGCGGCGGCGAGGCCGATGGCTTCATCCTCGCTGCTCACTGTTTCCAGCGAGGAGCGGTAGAGGCAGGCCTGGGCAATCGCCGTGCCGAG
>JBJFEE010000055.1:0-20660 GCA_051890455.1 Muribaculaceae bacterium | reverse complement strand
GAAAACCGCGAGCAAATCGAGATTTCGCGTTACTACGAGAAGCTGCCCAAGCCCACCCTTATCGCCACGCAGGAATACGTAGACCACAAGCTCTACTTCCGCAACCCCGCCACCGACAAGGGTCTCGACTAAACCGTCGCAGTGCCGTCCGGAGCCATCGAGCCCCACCGGCGCAGACACCGAGCAAACACTTCACAGTACCCATAAGCCCAGAAAATCCTCCCGCAACGTGCCGGGATAAAGGTCAGCAGCTCCGACGCTCCGCGCCGGAGCTGCCTGCTTTACAGTCCACACCCCAAACATCTGTCACATCTGTCACATCTGTCACATCAAAAACCTCCGTCAAAAACCTCCGTCCTAGCCCAAAAAAAATTACCGCAAAAAGCATTGCCCATTGCGGGATTTTTTGTACCTTTGCACCGCTTATGGCCCAAAAGGCCGGGCAGTTTTAATTTATCTATTTACAAACCACCAAATTGCTTAAGAATGTATCTGAATTCTGAGAAAAAAGTAGAGATCTTCGAGAAGTACGGAAAAGGCAAAACCGATACCGGTTCGCCCGAGGCACAGATTGCCCTGTTCTCGTATCGCATCGGTCACCTGACCCAGCACCTGAAAGAGAATCACAAAGACCACACCACCGAGCGCGCCCTGAAGATGCTCGTCGGCAAGCGTCGTCGCCTTCTCGACTACCTGAAGCGCAAAGACATCAACCGCTACCGCGCCATCATCGCCCAGAAGGAGCTCGGCATCCGCAAGTAAGCGATAAGACAATCACAACAAAAACGACCCGGCTTTTTGGCGGGTCGTTTTGTTTATTGGGTATGGGTGGCTGTGTGCCACGGCTCGTCAGATATGTGTGCGTGTTTTTGAGCTCAAGCTCTAAAGCCGGAAAAAGACAGGGAATGTACCGGTTCCGTTTTATTTCTTTTTGGACTTTTTGCTTTTGCTGCCCTTGCCTTTGGTGCTTTTGCTCTTGGTGGATTTGGCTTTGTCGGCCTTGGCCTTGGCTTCGGCGGCAGCCTTCTCCTCGGCGGTGGGTATGGGATTACCGGACTTGTCCATGTAGCCGTCCTTGATGCAGAGTTTCTGCATGTTGGCTATGCGTTTCGAAATTTCGGGATGGTCAGAGAAAAGATTGTTGACGAAACTTGACTGCTGGCCGGAAGCCTGCTCCATCTGCTGAAGTTTCCGGAAGGCCTGCACCATGGCTATGGGGTTCCTGCCGTGCGATTTAAGGAACTGGTAGCCGTATTCGTCAGCCTGATTCTCCTGCTTCTTCGAGTATTTCGATTTGGCGAGAGCGTCGCCCAGCGCTCCGAGCTGGCTGTCGGTGAGGGCAGCGACCGTCGAGCTTGTCGAGGCCAGGCCGTCCTTGAGCGCACTGTTGAGCAGAGCCTGCTTGAATGCCTTCTTGGTATCCTCGTGCGCCACATGACCTATCTCGTGACCGATGACACCAAGCACCTCGTTGTCGGTCATGATGTCCATAAGGCCCGAGTAGACGCGCACGCTGCCGTCGGCGCAGGCAAAGGCGTTGACCTCGGAATTCTCGTAGACCTTAAAGTTCAAGGGCATGCCGTCCACATCGGTAAGACCCTGAGTCAGCGTAGCCAGACGTTTGCCGTAGGCTGTTTCCGGGCCGAGCACCTTATTTTTGGAGTCACTCTCCTGAATATATTGCTTTACATAGCCGATGATATCGTTGTTGCTGAGAGTCATGGCCTGAACGGCTTTTACACCGCCCTGGACAACGCGCCCCCAGTTAATCTGAGACTGTGCCGCGGGAGCGCACGACATGACTGCGGCAATAGCGACTGCTGAATATATCTTCCGTTTCATAATCTATTACATTAGTCTAAGACAATAACAAATTTCAATCGAAAACTTTCTTGCGGTAGACGAAATTTCGTCCGAGATAGCGTTCACGCACCAACGGGTTGTCGGCAAGCTCCTGCGCCGCGCCCTCGAAAAGGATACGGCCCTCGTACAAAAGGTAGGCGCGGTCGGTTATCGACAGTGTCTCGGGAGCATTGTGGTCGGTGATGAGGATGCCGATATTCTTCTCCTTGAGCTTGTACACGACCTGCTGGATGTCCTCTACGGCGATGGGGTCGACACCGGCGAAAGGCTCGTCGAGCATGATAAACTTGGGGTTGATAGCCAGACAGCGAGCAATCTCAGTCCGGCGTCGCTCGCCGCCGGACAGTCTGTCGCCCAGGTTTTTGCGCACATGCTGAAGATTGAACTCGTTAATAAGGCTCTCCAGCTTCTCGGCCTGCTGATGCTTGTCGAGAGGCGTCATCTCAAGCACGGAGCGAATGTTGTCCTCAACGGAGAGTTTGCGAAATACCGAAGCCTCCTGCGCCAGATAGCCGATACCGCAGCGGGCACGCCTGTACACGGGAAAGTCCGTGATGTTTTCGTCGCCGAGGAAGATGCGTCCTTGGTTGGGTCGGATTAGGCCCGTGGTCATGTAGAACGTCGTGGTCTTGCCCGCGCCGTTGGGGCCGAGCAGACCCACGATTTCGCCCTGACATACATTTATCGATACATGGTCGACGACGGTACGGTGGCCGTAGACCTTCACCAGGTCATCGGTGCGCAACACCAGCTTCTCCGGCTCGCGGGGCTCGGCTTCGGCGGCAAATCCGCCCTCGCCTGCCGGTCCGTCAGTGACGACGACGGGCGTGTCGGGCGTGGCCTCGGCGACCTCGGTCACGTTTTTGTTTTTGTCGCGGCGGATAAACTTCAGCATTTGTCCTTGTTTTCGCTCTTGGCGAGACGGCTGGCGATGTAGTCGGTGAGCAGGTTGATGGCAACGGTGTTGCTGCCGCCCTGGGGCACGATGAGGTCGGCATAGCGTTTGGCCGGCTCGATATATTTCAGGTGCATGGGCTTGAGCACATCCACATAGCGGTCGATAACCATCTTGGGCGTGCGTCCGCGCTGGATACAGTCGCGGGCGATGACGCGGATGAGGCGGTCGTCGGCGTCGGCGTCGACAAACACCTTAACGTCCATGCTCTCGCGCATCTCGGGCACGCAGAGCACCAGAATGCCCTCGATGATGACGACGTCACGGGGCTCGACACGCACCGTTTCGGGCTGACGGGTGCAGGTAAGATAGCTGTAGGTGGGCATATCGATGGCGTTGCCCTTGCGCAGCTCGTCGAGGTGTTTTTCGAGCAGAGTCCACTCGATTGCGTCGGGCTCGTCGAAGTTGATTTTGCTGCGCTCTTCAGGCGGAACGTGGCTCGAGTCCTTGTAATAAGAATCCTGGGGAAGGACTGCTACCTCTCCGGCAGGAAAAGAGTCGATTATCTTGTTTACTACAGTTGTCTTGCCCGAGCCTGTGCCTCCGGCGATTCCTATAACTATCATAATGCTTAGTTGTGAGGGTGGGTATATTTTTGCCAAAAGTACAAAATTTTCTGCGAGCGGTAAAATTTTCACGACAATATCACCACAAAAAGCGGCGACTGTATGTTAATATTCAGACAGACCCGCAGGCCGTTACAAAAATACGGCGCCCGGTATGTTAAATTACGTTTACGCACGGCTCCGATAACGCAATTTTTAGTACTTTTACAACCTAAAAGCCAAGCTCTGACAAAATCTGACTGAAACACCAAATACCAGATACCAGAAAACAAGTTATCATAATGAAACTGACATTGACAATCGACTACCGCACGGCATGGGGCGAGACCCTGCATGTCTGCGGTGACATAGTCCCTTTGCGCGACTGTCCTGCCATGACGCTCACCGGCAACCGCACCTGGACCATCGAAATTGATGTCCCCGACAGTGTCGATGCATTCACTTACCACTACATCGTACGCCACGACAACGGCAACGTCCGCAACGAATGGGGCAAGCCTCACCGTTTTGTACGCGGCAACGCCATCGACAGCATGGCCGTCTGCGACCGCTGGCAGGAAATGCCCTGGAACAAGGCATTCTACTCCACCGCCTTCACCGGCTGCATCAACCGCCGCGAGCACCGTACAGCCGCTCCCGCTCCGCGCCGCCAGTCGGTGACGCTGCGCATCCCCGCGCCGATGATTCGTCCCGACGAGGTGCTTGCAGTAACCGGCGAGACCGACGCCCTGGGCGGCTGGAACCCCCGCAAGGCCATCGTCCTCAGCGACGCCGCTTTTCCCGAGTGGGAGATTACCCTCGACCTGTCCGTCATCCCCGCCGACACACAGTATAAGTTCATCATCCTCAAGAGCGCCGACAAGACCGTCGTGGCATGGGAGAACGGCGACAACCGCATCATGCCCAAGTACGAGCCGGCAAACGCCGACGCCGTCGTTGTCAGCTGCGCGCCCTTCCAGAACCCCTCGGCTCCCTGGCGCGGCGCCGGCACGGCCATCCCCGTCTTCTCGGTACGCACCGAGAACGATTTCGGTGTAGGTGACTTCCTCGACCTCAAGGAAATGATTGACTGGTGCGCACAGACAGGCCAGACCTTCCTGCAGCTCCTGCCCATCAACGATACCACGATGACAGGCACCTGGACCGACTCGTACCCCTACAACGCCAACTCGACCTTCGCCCTGCACCCGATGTACATACGCCTGCAGGAGCTGGGCAAGCTCAAGGACGCCAAGCGCATGAAGCACTACACCGACCTTGCCGCCGAGCTCAACGCGCTCCCCGAAATCGACTACGAGCGCGTCAACGAGGGCAAGATGGCCTACTGCCGCGAAATCTACGCCCAGGAGGGCAAGAAGGTCATCGCCTCGGCCGACTTCACCGTCTTCCTCTCGCGCAACGAGGGCTGGCTGCCCAACTACGCCGCCTTCTGCGTCCTGCGCGACAAAAACGGCACTGCCGATTTCAACAAGTGGGGCGAATACGCACAGTACACTCCCGAAAAAGTCGCTCAGCTCATCAAGGACAACAAGGACGACATCAACTTCGTATACTATCTGCAGTATAACCTCGACAAGCAGATGAAGAGCGTCCGCGACTACGCCCACAGCAAGGGCGTGGCCATCAAGGGCGACATCCCCATCGGCATCTCGCGCACAAGCGTTGACGCCTGGACCGACACCCGACTGTTCAACATGGACTGCCAGGCCGGCGCTCCGCCAGACGACTTCTCCGTCCTCGGCCAGAACTGGGGCTTCCCCACATATAACTGGGAGGAGATGGGCAAGGACGGCTTCGCATGGTGGAAGAACCGCCTGCGCAAGATGTCGGAGTATTTCGACGCCTACCGCATCGACCACGTCCTCGGCTTCTTCCGTATCTGGCAGATTCCCATGGACGCCGTACACGGTCTGCTGGGCTATTTCAACCCTGCCCTGCCCTTCACTCCCGACGAACTGCGGACCAACTACGACTTCTGGCTCAACGTCGACCTGCAGACCAAGCCCTACATCATGGACTGGTTCATCCAGGACTTCTTCGGCGAGTTCACCGACGAGGTACGCGCCAAGTTCCTCGAACCCGCCGGCTACGGCCGCTACACCCTGCTGCCGCAGTACGACACCCAGCGCAAAGTCGTCGACTATTTCGCCGCCCTGCCCAAGGGCGACAAGGAGGAGACCGAAAAGAACAACCGCATCTGCAACGGCCTGCTCGGCCTCATCGACGAGGTGCTCTTTATCGAAGACCCGTATGAGAAAGGCAAGTACCACCCGCGCATCTCGGCACAGTTCACCTACGCCTACCGCTCGCTCAACGACTACGAGAAATACTGCTTCAACCGCCTGTACAACGACTTCTTCTATCGCCGCAACACCGACTTCTGGTACGGCAAGGCCATGTGGAAGCTGCCCCCGCTGGTCGACGCCACCGACATGCTATGCTGCGCCGAGGACCTGGGCATGATTCCCGCCTGCGTCCCCGCCGTGATGGACAAGCTTGGCATCCTAGCCCTCGAAATCCAGCGTATGCCCAAGGACCCCAAGGCCGAGTTCGGCAACACCTGGACCTATCCCTACCTGTCTGTCTGCACCACCTCGACCCACGACATGGGCGGCATACGCCAGTGGTGGGAGGAAGACCGTCAGAAGACCCAGGACTACTACAACAACGTCCTGCACGAGCAGGGTCCCGCTCCCTACTACTGCGAGCCGTGGATTTGCCGCCGCATCATCGACCTGCACCTCAAGAGCCCCTCGATGCTGTGCATAATCCCCCTGCAGGACTACATGGCCATGGACGGCGAAATCCGACGCAAGGACCCGCGCGAGGAGCAGATCAACGTGCCCGCAAATCCCCGCCACTACTGGCGCTACCGCATGCACCTGCCCGTCTCACGTCTCATCACGGACGCTCCCTTCGACAGAATCATGTCGGACATGATTCACAGCGACGGACGCTGAGTGCCAACGACTGAGTAATAATGTTTTAAGACCCGTATGCTCACGCAACCCGACGACAACCGCACATCACAGTCCTCCCGGATTCTTATCACCCGGGAGGACTTGATGTTGGCTGAGCGCGCCGCAAAGTACAAGGTGCAGCTTCAGCGGCCCGAGGTCTACCCCACCGAGGAAAACTGGCAGTATATGACCGAGAACGCCATGGGAGAGGTTGCGCCCGAGCTCTACCACAAATATCTTGTGACGTGGCTGACTCCGGAGAACGACCGCAGCGAGTTCCACCTGCTCACGCTCGAATACTTCCCCGACTACCTCGCCGCCATAGACCGTGACACGGCTCTCGATGCCGTTTACGATGATGTCACCACGGCTCCCGAAGCGTCGCTGGGACTTATCCGCGACTGCGCCCTCTTCAGTGCCCCCGACCTGCTGGGACTGCTGAAAAAAGACATTGATGTCCGCTTTGTCGCCCTCTGCCTGAAGGCTTATCAGCCCGACTATGATGTCGAGGACCTCAACGACATGCAGGCGCTGCTTCGTAAAATGCAGTCCCTGCCCGAGCTGGGGGAAATCTCAGAGTCGCGTGGAATATTCTCCCGCAACGAGAAATACACCTGCCCCAAAGGCCACACCAACTCCGCCGACAAAGAGTTCTGCGACTGTTGCGGGCTAAATATTTACGGGCTCAACAAGGAGGAGGCCGGCTGCATCCAGCTGTTCGCCTCCCGCACAAAGACACTGGCCGCCCTTTTGAACCCGAGGACCAGACGATAAGCCGGTGAATGTAGGGATGCTCCCTGGAGCATCCGCAAAAATGCCGGTTGTTTCGGATGCACCAGGGTGCATCCCTACTTAAAAAAAACATAAACTTTTAGCGATGGATAAAAATGGATTTCTGCGCGTAGCCGCCGCGGTACCCCGCGTAACAATCGGCGACCCCGCCGCAAACGTACAGGAGATTGGCCTGCTTCTCCAGGAACTCGAGAACGAGGGCGTGGAGCTCGCCGTCTTCCCCGAAATGTGCATCACCGGCTACACCTGCGCCGACCTTTTCCACAACTCCACCCTGCTCGACGACAGTGACAAGGCTCTTGCCGAACTGGCCGCGCAGACCTGCGGCTGCGACGTCACCTGCGTTGTCGGCGCACCGGTAAAGGCTGACGGCGCATTGTACAACTGCGCGATATTCATCCACAACGGCAAGCTGCTTGCCGCCATCCCCAAAAGCTACATCCCCAACTACAACGAGTTCTACGAGCGCCGCTGGTGGCGCTCGGGCGCCGGCATGGCCAACCGCACCGTCACTTTGAGCGGACAGGAAGTGACTTTCGGCGTCGCCCAGCTCGTCGAAGTCGGCGGAGTGAAGACCTGCGCCGAAATCTGCGAGGACCTGTGGGTCCCGGAGCCGCCGAGCGTCCGCGCCGCGCTGGCCGGAGCCGAGGTCATCGTCAACCTGTCGGCCAGCGACGCCCTCACCGGCAAATACGGTTATGTGCGCCGCCTCGTCACCGGACAGAGCGCCCGCTGCATAGCCGGATACATCTACGCCTCGGCCGGCTTCGGCGAGTCGTCCACCGACCTTGTCTTCGACGGCATCGGCCTCATCGCCGCAAACGGACGGCTCCACGACGAGCTCGACCGCTGGAGCATCCAGAGCCAGTACGCCGTGGCCGACATCGACATCGAAGCCCTGCGCCGCGACCGCCTGCACCTGACATCCTTCGCCGACTGCGCCGAGGCCAACGTCGGCGAAGGCTACCAGGTATCGGCGACGGTCGGCGCCACGGATCTCACGCGCACCGACCTCCGCTGCAAAATCAACCCCATGCCCTTTGTCCCCGCCGAAGGGCCCGACCTCGACAGCCGCTGCCGCGAGATTGTCAACATCCAGGCAACCGGACTTGCGCGACGCCTCCAGTTCACGCATTGCCGCTCATTAGTGGTGGGAATTTCCGGCGGTCTCGACTCAACGCTGGCACTCCTTGTCGCCGTCGAGGCCTTCGACCGCCTCAACCTCGACCGCAGCGGCATCACCGGCGTGACCATGCCCGGCTTCGGCACCACCGGCCGCACGCACGACAACGCCGTCGCCCTGATGGAGACTCTCGGCGTCAGCGTCCGCGAGATTTCCATCGTTCCGGCCGTCGAACAGCATTTCCGCGACATCGGTCACGACCCCGCCGTCCACGACGTCACCTACGAAAACGCCCAGGCCCGCCAGCGCACCTACCTGCTCATGGACATCGCCAACCGGACCGGCGGCCTCGTCCTCGGCACGGGCGACCTCAGCGAGCTGGCTCTCGGCTGGGCCACATACAACGGCGACCACATGTCGATGTACGGCGTCAACGCCGGTGTCCCCAAGACCCTTGTGCGCCATCTCGTGCGCTGGTTCGCCGGACGCGATGACGCATCGTCCGACATCCTTTACGACATCGCCGACACACCCATCAGCCCCGAACTCATCCCCGCCAGGGCCGACGGCACCATCGAGCAGAAGACCGAGGACCTCGTGGGCCCGTACGAGCTGCACGATTTCTTCCTCTACTACATGCTGCGCTACGGCTTCAGGCCCTCGCGCATCTTTTTCCTGGCGCGCCATGCCTTTGCCGGCAAATATTCCGCAGAGGTGATACTGAAATGGGAGACCGTGTTCTTCCGCCGCTTCTTCGCCCAGCAGTTCAAGCGCAGCTGTCTCCCCGACGGTCCCAAAGTGGGCTCGGTATGTCTCTCGCCGCGTGGCGACTGGCGCATGCCCTCCGACATTTCGTCACAGACCTGGCTGGCCGACCTGGACAGCATCCGCCTAAGCTGAATTTTGGCCGTTAGTAAAATTTTACATAATTTTGCACCGTCAAATGAGCGGACAGCCCTGACAAACGTCCTGCTCATTGACACGAGTTCATACACATTATTAGGGGTGCCAACCCGCCTTGCGGTAGGCTGAGATTATACCCTTTGAACCTGATCCGGGTAATACCGGCGTAGTGAAAAATTTATGAAGAAAATCATTCTTCCCGCGGCTGTCATCGCCATGACGGCCGTCCCGGCAGTGTATGCCCAGAGCGACAGCACCGCCGTCATCCTCCGCGACGTGGAGGTAGTTGCCAACCGTGCAGACCAGAAGACTCCCGTGGCCTACACAAACGTGTCGAAGAGCGAACTTGAACGCTACAACGACGGACGCGACATCACTTATCTGCTCAATTTCACACCTTCGCTAATCACCACCTCCGATGCCGGAGCCGGCATCGGCTACACGTCGTTGCGCGTACGCGGCACCGATGCCTCGCGCATCAACATCACCGCCAACGGCATCCCCGTCAACGACTCGGAGAGCCACAACGTCTACTGGGTCAACATGCCCGACCTGGCCTCGTCGCTGCGCGACGTGCAGATTCAGCGCGGCGTGGGCACATCGGTAAACGGCGCGGCAGCTTTCGGAGCCAGCATCAACATGATTACCGACGCACCTTCGGAGACTCCGTACGCCGAGCTCTCCGGCGCCTACGGCTCGTACAACACCAACCGCGAGACGCTGCGCGTGGGCTCGGGACTCCTCGGCGGCCACTGGAGCTTTGACGCCCGCCTGTCGCACCTGAGCTCGGACGGCTACATCGACCGCGCCACCTCCAAGCTCTGGAGCTATTTCGGCCAGGCCGCCTACCGGGGGGGCCGCGGCACCCTCGTCCGCTTCCTGGCCTTCGGCGGCAAGGAGGAGACCTACATGGCCTGGGACTATCCAAGCATGGAGGACATCGAGAAATACGGCCGCCGCTACAACCCGTCGGGCGAATACACCGACAAGGACGGCAAGACCGCATACTACAAGGACCAGAAGGACAACTTCATCCAGCACCACTTCCAGCTGCACCTGTCGCAGACCCTTGGTGACTACTGGCGCATGAGCGCCGCCCTCCACTATACCGACGACTACGGCTACTACAACCAGTACAAGACGGGCCGCACGCTCGTCGAGTACGGCCTCAGCGACTGGGTCAACGCCGAGGGCGAGACTGTCGAGAAATCTGACCTCATACGCCTCAAGTACAACGACAACGGCTTCGGAGGCGGCGTCCTCAATTTCAACTATCAGCAGGGCCGCTGGAACGCCACTTTCGGCGGCGGCGTCCATTATTTCCACGGCCACCATTTCGGCCGCATAGCTTGGGTGCGCAACTACGTCGGCCCCATCGACCCGCTGCAGCAGTATTACGACAACACCGGCAAGAAGTTCGACTCGAACATCTTCGGCCGCGCCACCTACGACATCAACAGCAAGTTCTCGGTCTTCGCCGACCTGCAGTACCGTCACATCCACTACACCATCAGCGGATGCTCGGACAACTACGACTGGAACACCGGCGCCATGGCCATGCTTGACATCCGCCGCGACTGGAACTTCTTCAATCCCAAGGCCGGCGTGAACTTCACCGCCGGCAACCACCGCGCCTTCGCTTCGTGGAGCGTGGCTCACCGCGAGCCCGTCCGCGACAATTTCACCGACGGCGACCGCAACCACGACCCCGAGGCCGAACGTCTCTTCGACTATGAGCTGGGCTACGCCTACAACAGCAGGCTCTTCAGCGTGGGCCTCAACCTCTACTACATGGACTACAAGGACCAGCTCGTCGTCACCGGCCAGCTCTCCGACACCGGCAACCCCCTCAGCGTAAACGTTCCCAAGTCGTACCGCATGGGCATAGAGCTGCAGGGCGCCCTCCGTCCTGTTAAATGGTTCGACTGGCAGATCAACGCCACCCTCTCGCGCAACCGCATCAAAAACTTTGTCGAGTACATCTACGAGAACGAATGGACCAACCCCATCACCTTTGACCGCGGCAACACGCCCATCGCCTTCTCTCCCGACTTTGTGCTGCATAACGCCTTCAATTTCCACGTCGCCGGTTTCGACGCCTCGCTGGAGAGCCGCTACATCAGCAAACAGTACATGAACAACGCCCGCAGCGAGGACACCGTCCTCGACTCGTATTTCGTCAGCGACCTGCACCTCGGCTACACCTTCCACAAGGTCGCCGGCATCAGGAAACTGCACGTGGGCTTCTCCATCTACAACCTCTTCAACGAGAAATATTTCAACAACGGCTATGCCGGCGCCGGCTACTACAAAGGCGACAACGGCGAGCCCGTCATCTACCGCTACGCCGGTTACTCGGCCCAGGCCCCGACACACGTCTCGGCCAACGTCTCACTGACATTCTGAGCATCGGATGGATTTCGCCCGCATTCTCGAGATTTTCGGCTTCATAGTCGGACTGGCCTACCTCTGGTGGGAATACCACGCCGACGCACGCGTATGGATTGCTTCGGTAATCATGCCCGCGATATCGCTGTGGATATATTTCTCGAAGGGCATCTACGCCGACTTTGCCATCAACATCTACTACCTCGTCATCGCCGTCTACGGCTACTTAGCCTGGAAACGCGGCTTCGGCGACAAAAAGGACAAGAAACCCCGCGCCATCGCGCACACCCCGCTGCCCGTCTGGGCCGGGGTGACCGCGGCGTCGGCGGTGCTGTGGCTGGCCCTGTACTTCGTGCTCAGCCGCTACACTGACTCCACCATCCCGCGCCTCGACGCCTTCACCACCGCCCTCTCCGTGGTGGCCATGTGGATGATGGCCCGCAAATACGCCGAGCAATGGCTTGTCTGGCTCGTGGTGGACATTGTAAGCACCGGCCTCTATATCTACAAAGGCCTCATCTTCTATCCCGTCCTCTACGCCGCCTACTCCGTCATCGCCATCCTCGGCTACCGCAAATGGCTGGCCCTGATGAATGAGCAGCAGTGACCCCTACCCGCAGGCCACGATAAATCTCGCCCGCAGAAACATAAAAGGACTCCACAAAACAACACGCCCGCAATGGTTTTGTCCGTTGCGGGCGCGTTGTTATATGGGGGCGGGTCAGCCGCCGAAGTTGTCGTAGTGAATCATTTCGGGGGGTACGCCGAGGCTATCGAGCATCTTGTTGACGGCGGCGGACATGGGGCCGGGACCGCACATGTAGTATTCGATATCCTCGGGGTCGGGATGATCCTTGAGGTAGGTGTCGTAGATGACCTGGTGGACAAAGCCGGGGGTGTAGGCCACTCCGGCGGCATCGGCGGCGGGGTCGGGACGGTCAAGGGCCAAGTGGAAACGGAAATTGGGGAAGTCTTTCTCCAACTGGAGAAAGTCATCCAGATAGAACACCTCGTTGAGGGCGCGGGCGCCGTAGAAGAAGTTCATGACGCGGCCGGTGCAGTGCAGGGTCTTTGTCATGTACATAATCTGCGCGCGCAGGGGAGCCATGCCGGCACCGCCGCCAATCCACATCATCTCGGCCCTGGAGTTGATGATGGGGTGGAAATCGCCGTAGGGGCCCGACATGAGCACCTTGTCGCCGGGCTTGAGGGTGAAGATGTAGCTCGAGGCTATGCCCGGCATGACATCCTGGAAACCGACCTGGGGTTTGGGCTTGAAGGGCGGTGTGGCGATACGCACCGTCAGCATTATCACGTCGCCCTCGTCGGGGTAGTTGGCCATGGAGTATGCGCGGACGGTGGTCTCATCGTTACGGCACTGGAGACCGAAGAGGCCGAACTTCTCCCATGCAGGCAGATATTCGGCGCCGATGCTGTCCTTGTCGATGTCGACGTTGTAGTCCATAGTATAGGGCGGGATTTTAATCTGTGCGTACGAGCCGGGCATGAAATCCATGTGCTCGCCCGGAGGCAGGGCCACGATGAATTCCTTGATGAAGGTAGCCACGTTCCTGTTGGAGATGACCGTGCACTCCCACTCCTTGACGGAGAGGACCGATGCGGGCACCTTGATGGACATGTCCTGCTTGACCTTGACCTGACAGCCCAGACGCCAGTGGTCCTTGACCTCGCGACGGGTGAAATGGACGGTCTCGGTGGGCAGGATGTCACCGCCGCCGCTCATAACCTGCACGCGGCACTGTCCGCAACTGCCCTTGCCGCCGCAGGCCGACGGCAGGTAGACGTCCTTGGTGGCCAGCGCCGACAGCAGCGAGCCGCCGGCGGGGACGGCGATGTCGGTCTCGTCGTTGATGTTGATGTTGACGTCGCCGCTCTTCACCATGAATTTCTTGGCGATAAGCAGCAGAATCACAAGCAGCACCGTCACAAGCAGGAATATGCCTGTTCCGGCCAGTACCGTCAGCGTGGCGGGGTCGGCCGCCAGACAGATTGTTGTCAAAACTTTGCTCATATTCTTACTTGTTTAGATTTTGATACCGAGGAAGCTCATGAACGCTATGCCCATCAGGGCCGTCATGATGAAAGTGATGCCTATGCCGCGCAGAGGCTTGGGGATGTTGGAATGCGACTGCAGACGCTCGCGTATGGCGGCGAGGGCGACGATGGCGAGGAGCCATCCCAGGCCCCATCCGGCACCGGCGCAGACTGCGGTCCATACCGACGGGAACGACCGCTGCTCCATGAACAGCGAGCCGCCTAAGATGGCGCAGTTGACGGCGATGAGGGGCAGGAAGATGCCCAACTGCGAGTACAGCGCCGGCATGTATTTCTCGACGGCCATCTCGACGAGCTGGGTCATCGAGGCGATGACGGCGATGAACATTATCAGCGACAGGAAGCTAAGGTCGACGGCGGCGTATTCCGGCCCCAGCCACGACAATGCCCCGGGACGGAGCACGTATGTCTCCAGCAGGTAGTTGACAGGCAACGTCACCACAAGCATGAAGGTGACGGCGACGCCGAGTCCCAGGGCCGTACGCACGTTCTTGCTCACGGCGAGGAACGAGCACATGCCCAGAAAATAGGCGAATATCATATTGTCGATGAAAATCGACCTTATGAACAAATTCAGATTTTCCATTTCTTGATTCTTAGACGGTCAAAGAAAATGTGTTTACTCTCGGTTGCGGGCTTATTTCTCCTGCAGCTCCTTGTTGCGCGCGCGGTGCGCCCAGATTATGCAGGCCACGACTATCAGCGCCATCGGGGGCAGAATCATCAGGCCGTTGTTCATATATCCGGCATCGTAGAGGGCCTGCGGGATGACCTGCACGCCGAAGAGCGTGCCCGAGCCCAGCAGCTCGCGGAAGAAAGCGACGATAATCAGGATTATCGCATAGCCCAGGCCGTTGCCCACACCGTCGAGGAACGACGGCCAGGGACGGTTCTGCAGCGCGAAGGCCTCGAGGCGGCCCATCAGGATACAGTTGGTGATAATGAGGCCCACGAATACCGACAGCTGGCGCGAGACATCGTAGGCGTAGGCCTCAAGCAGCTGGTTGACGATGACCACCAGCGCGGCCACCACCACAAGCTGCACGATGATGCGGATGTTGACGGGGATGGTCTTGCGGATAAGGGAGATTATCACCGACGAGAAAGCCAGCACCGCTATCACGCTTATGCCCATCACAATGGCGGGCTCGAGCTTGGCGGTGACAGCCAGCGCCGAGCAGATGCCCAGCACCTGCACTATCACAGGGTTGTCCTTGGACAGCGGATTAAAGAATACCGCCGAGTTTTTTACTTTTTCTGCCATAATTACTTATTGTTGGCGGCGCTGTTAACGTCGTTGTCCTTTATCTTTTTCAGGAATGCGGCATAGGGCAGCAGGCAGTCGTCGAGCATGGCGCTGACGCCCTTGCTGGTGATTGTGCCGCCCGAGATGCCGTCCACATAGTCGCGGTTGTCCTGGGGCTTCTGTCCTTTCTTGACCACGGCGACGGGGCTGAAGACATCGTTCTTCCACAGCTCCTTGCCATTGAACTGCTCGGAGAAGGCCGGTTTCTCAATCTCGGCGCCGAGGCCGGGAGTCTCGCCCTGGTGGCCGAAGAAGGCGCCGAAGACGGTGTCACCGTCGGCGTCGATGGCGACGTAGCCCCAGATGGGACCCCAGAGACCTGCGCCGTAGACGGGCATGATGAACTTGGTGCCTGAAGGCACCTTGGCGATGTAGACGGGGAGCTGACGGTCGGCCTCGGGTTTCTTGACCTCGGCGGCGACGTCGACGTCGAATGCGTCGGTGCCTTCGACAGTCTCGCCCTTGCTGTTAACGACAATGGTCGAGGTGATGTACTTCCCGTAGGCCTCCTTCATCTGCCCTTTCTCAGGCACGACGTGCACGGCGGCCAGTATCTGGCGCATCTTGTCGGCGTCGGCGTTGGCTTTCTTCTGCGATGCCAGCGACATCGAGGTTATGGCCAGTGCGGCTCCGACCACTGCTACAAGCACAATGATATATATTAATGTGTAGCCGTTGCTTTGCTTGTTTATTGCCATGGTTCAGTCCTCCTTTTTTTCTATTGCGACAAGGCGGCGCATGCGGCGGCTGACGTTGGCCTGGACCACGCACCAGTCGATGAGCGGGGCAAGCACGTTGGCGAGCAGAATTGCCAGCATGGCGCCCTCGGGGTAGCCTGTGTTGTAGTTGCGGATGATTACGGCCACGATGCCGATAAAGAGGCCGTAGATGTATTTGCCGGTATTGGTGCGGCATGCCGTCACGGGGTCGGTGGCCATGAAGACGGCGCCGAAGAGCAGACCGCCCAGGAGCAGCTGGTCGTAGAAGGGCACCATAGTACCGGGATAGGTCGGCGTGGCCAGAGCGTTGGAGAGAGCTCCCATAGCCAGGGCGCCGACGATTACCGACAGCATGATGCGCCAGTCGCCGATGCGGGTGAACAGCAGGATGGCGGCGCCGATGAGGATGCACAGCGTAGAGGTCTCGCCGAACGAGCCGGGGATGAGGCCCACGAAGGCCTGCCAGGCGTCGATGTCCTGTCCGCCCACGCCGTGGAACATGTCGAAGGGATAAGCAGCCGAGGTGCTTGTGGCGACCTCACCGAGGGGAGTGGCGCAGGTGAAGCCGTCGGGAACGGCGGGAGCCCACGAGCCTATCCGGTCGGTGGCGACGAACGCCTTGTCGCCGGACATCTTCGAGGGATAGGCGAAGAACAGGAAGGCGCGCGCCGTAAGGGCGATGTTGACGATGTTATAGCCGGTGCCTCCGAAGACCTCCTTGGCGAAGATAACGGCGAAGGCGGTAGCCAGGGCCACCATCCACAGCGGTGTGTCGATGGGGCAGATCATGGGCAGGATGAGTCCCGTCACCAGGAAGCCCTCCTGAATTTCCTCGCGCCGCCACTGCGCCACGATGAACTCGATGCCGAGACCCACGACGTAGGTGACGATTACCATGGGCAGGATGCTCAGCAGTCCGTAGAAAAAGAGCCTGAAGAACGGGAAGGTTGTCTCGCCGGCGGCCAGCCAGTGCTGGTAACCGCAGTTGTAACAGCCGAACAGGAAGCAGGGCAGCAGCGCCAGCACCACTATTATCATGGTGCGCTTCGAGTCGATTGCGTCGTGCACCTGCACTCCGTCCATTGCTGCTACCGTGCGCGGCGTGTACAGAAATGTCTCAAAGCCGTCGTAGACCGAGCGGAAGGCGTGGAACTTGCCACCCTCCTCAAACTGCGGCCTCATGCGGTCGAGAGCTTTTCGCAATGCTTTCATATATATATCTGTGAAATTTCAGTTTACGTTTTTTGTTCCGTCACTCGGTTTCCTTGCGCATGAGGTCGAGACCCCGGCGGACGATGGCCTGCAGGGGCAGTTTCGACGAGTCGGCGTATTCGGCAAGGGCGAAGTCTGCGGGAGTGACCTCGTAGATGCCGAGCTTTTCCATGTCGTCGATATTTTCCGACTGGATAGCCTTGATGAGGTACTCGGGCATGATGTCCATCGGGATGAGGTTCTCGTAAATGCCGGACATAATCATGGCGCGGCGGCCTCCGCGTACGCGGGCGTCAGGTTTGAACAGGCGCTTGAGGAAAAATCCGGGGAAGGAGGAAGACATGCTCATCTTCTTTGGCGAGACGGACGCCCAGCCCATGAACTCGTCGCGGTCGTCACCCTCGGGGATGACCGTGACCTGCGTGTAGGGATAGCGCAGGAAGCCGTCCTCGCCGACGGCATGGCCGGTGAGGATGTTGCCCGAAATGTAGCGGCGGTGATGCGCGGCGTCCTCGGCGTTGATGCCTGCCGGGGCGACGAGAGCCTTCAGCTCGGTGCCGGGCACACACCGGGCAATGTAGGGCTTAGCCAGGCACGAGCCGGTGACGGCCACGGGCTGCTCCCACTGAACAGGCTTGCCCAGGGCCAGACTGCCTATCTTTAATAATGTGTACGCATCGAGCATCCATACCACCTCGCCCTTGTTGACGGGCCTGATGTTTGCCGCCTGCACGCTGGGGAGGCCTGCGGGATGCAGACCGCGGACATCCACCATCTCGGCACCCTCGATGTCGGGCATACGGGCGGAGCTGCGGCGCGAGACATAGACTTTGCCGTCAGTCGCCTTGCCGAGCAAAGCAACGGCCGCTTTCAGCTGAGGCAGTTCTGCGGCACCGAACTTCCATTCGGCCGCAAGAGGCGCGGAGTCGAAAGCGGTAACGAAGATGTCGCGAGGTCTCACGGCCGGATCAGGTACGATGTCGTACGGCAGCTGGCGGACAAGCGCCAGCAGACCGGACTCGGCCAGTTTCAGCGCTTCGGGAGTAGCTGCGGCCGGAGCCTCGGCCTGTACGGCAGTCGTCGGTTCGGCTCCATCCTTGCCTTCGGTGTCGATGACGACGCGCAGGACCTTGCGGCGCTCGCCGCGGACTACATCGGCGACGACGCCGGCGACCGGCGACACAACCTTCAGCGACGGATTGGCCTTGGAGTGCATCAGCGGTGTCCCCGCCTTCACGGCCTCTCCGGCATGCACGTCCACTTTAAGCGTTAGGCCTTCGAAATCATCAGGGACAAGCGCGACAAAGCGCGACGCAACCATGACGGGAGCGGTCCCTGAATCGGCCACCGCCCCTGCCACCGGCAGGTCGGCGCCTTTCCTTATTCTAATTTCCATATAAGGTCAGTATATTTAAGGTGTATTGACAACAGCGTCAACAGCGTCAACAGCCTTCAATGAGGTTAGATTTTTCATGTCTGCCGCCCTGTTTCAAAGCGACACCACAAAGTTAGCAAATATATTTTCACAAATGTGTGACAAAATCTTAAAAATTGTAGCCTGAGCCATTATTATTGCCGTTTCGCACACTATCGGAGCCCTGTCGCCGTTTATAAACCATTACCGACGCCCAAAAGTGCCGCAGCCGTCCCCGCGGCTACGGATTATAAGGAGACATCAGCGTTTAACGTCTTTTTATCGCTTTTCGGCCGTACGGCTACTGATTTTAATAGAAAATATTTTGTCAAATAAAAACAAAAAACTAATTTTGCGTTAGCAATGCAAGCTATTACGGGAGTACCGGACTCACAGCAGCCAACCCCGCCAAACATAACCACCTAAAACCTAAACCATTTCAGCATATCACACATCCTTCCATCCCGGCACGTCACTTATACGCTCTGAACATCCCGGCACGGCTCAGGAGACGATTATAAAGCAAGAGACTAATAAATTAATCATTAATAACTAAATTTTAATTATTTTTATCTTTCAGTTTTAATTATGGAAGCTCAAAAGCCCAACACAAAAGCCACAAAGCCCGCGAAGGCCAAGTCCAACGCCCCCGGCATCAAAAACGCATCATGGGTAATTGTCTGCTGCTTTATCGTAGCAGTCTGCCTGTTCATCTTCTGGTTCGGTAACGACATGCACTTCGATGAGGAGCAACATCCCCTCGACATCTGGGGCACCATCTACAAAGGTGGTTTCATCGTTCCTGTACTTCAGACCCTCTTCCTTACTGTTATCGTTCTCGCCGTTGAGCGTGGTATCGCTCTGTCGGCCGCCAAAGGTAAAGGCAACATCGCCAAGTTCGTTGCCGGTGTAAAGGCCTGCCTCGCCAAGAACGACATCGACGGTGCCGAGAAGCTCTGCAAGCAGCAGAAGGGTTCGGTTGCCGCTGTTGTAAGCGCAGCCCTCATCCGCTATCGCGAGATGGACAGCAACACCGTCCTCACCAAAGAGCAGAAGGTCGCTACCCTGCAGAAAGAAGTTGAAGAGGCTACCGCCCTCGAGATGCCCGCTCTCCAGCAGAACCTCCCCATCGTCGCTACCATGACCACCCTCGGTACTCTCGTCGGTCTTCTCGGTACTGTAATGGGTATGATCAAATCGTTCCAGGCCCTTGGTGCCGGCGGCGGTGCCGTTGACTCCACCGAGCTGTCTGTAGGTATCTCCGAGGCACTTGTGAACACCGCCTTCGGTATCGCAACCGGTGCTTTCGCCGTTATCTTCTACAACTACTACACCAACAAGATTGACAACCTCACCTACGCTATCGACGAAATCGGTTTCTCGATTGTTCAGACATTCCAGGCTACTCACTGATCCCCGTTTACCTGTTTTAAAAACCCCTTAACCATTTAAAATAAGTAAATATGGGAAAAGTAAAAATCAAGAAAAAAAGCACGCTTATCGACATGACGGCGATGAGTGATGTGACGGTTCTTCTGCTTACTTTCTTCATGTTGACTTCAACCTTCCTCAAGAAGGAGCCTACGGTGGTCTACACCCCCTCGTCGGTTTCAGAGGAAGCAATTCCATCCTCCAACCTGATTACAGTACTGGTTTCCTCAGCCGATAAGAAAGACCCCAACAACATCGAGGGCGAAGGCAAAATCTTCCTTTCGTTCACCGGTGACTCTCTTATCTCCAACGAGAACCTCCGCGTACTCATTCTCGACGAGGCTTTGAAAATCTGGAACAAGCAGCACCCGAAGAACAACATCACACTCACCGACCGCGAGCGCGCCAATTTCTCGAAGATTCAGATGATGGGTACTCCTTTCATGAATCTCAAGAACGCGCTCAGCATGGAACCCGCTAAGCTCGAAGCCGAACAGACCGATCTCAAGAATCCCAATGTCGGCATTCCTATCAACGACAACAACGACCCCGACGGACGTCTCAACGATTTCCAGATCTGGTGCCAGGCCATCAACTACGTGGCATCGGACAAGCGTAAAGAGAAAATCCAGCAGATGGGTCTCGACGAGAGCACACCCGAAGGCCGTGACAAAATCCGTGACCTTGACATCCTTTACAACTCCGTAAAGCAAGGTACCGGTATCACCGTCAAGGCCGACAAGGACACTCCCTTCGCCTCTATCGACCGTGTTTTCGACAACCTTCAGACCATGCGCCTCAACAAGTTCACCTTGCAGACCGCGCTTAAGGCTGAGACCAACTAAAAAGTAAAATCAATTATGGCACAAATAGATACATCATCATCAGGCGGCAAGAAAAAGAAAGGCGCCCAGAAAAAGATGGCTATCCATGTTGACTTTACTCCCATGGT
>JBJFEE010000054.1:0-20740 GCA_051890455.1 Muribaculaceae bacterium | reverse complement strand
CGCACGCTCATCGTGGCCGACGACGACGCCTATGTGTCGTATCTCGAGGGCTGCACCGCTCCCATCCGCGACGAGAACCAGCTGCACGCCGCAATCGTGGAGATTATCGTCGAGGACCGTGCCGAAGTCAAGTACTCGACCGTCCAGAACTGGTACGCCGGTGACGCCGAGGGCCGTGGCGGCATCTACAACTTCGTCACCAAGCGCGGTCTCTGCCGCGGCGAGCGCTCAAAAATCTCGTGGACGCAGGTCGAGACCGGCTCGGCCATCACGTGGAAATATCCCGGCTGCATCCTCAAGGGCGACGGCAGCACGGGCGAGTTCTACAGCGTCGCCGTCACCAACAACCGCCAGCAGGCCGACACGGGTACAAAGATGATTCACCTGGGCCGCGACACGCGCTCCACCATCGTCTCCAAGGGCATCAGCGCCGGACGCTCGCAGAACTCGTACCGAGGCCTCGTTTCGGTTGCTCCCGGCGCCGAGCGCGCACGCAACTACACGCAGTGCGATTCGCTGCTGCTCGGCGACAAGTGCGGCGCCCACACCTTCCCCTACATCGACGTCAAAAACGACAACGCCATAGTCGAGCACGAGGCCACGACCTCGAAAATCAGCGAAGACCAGCTTTTCTACTGCAACCAGCGCGGCATCCCCACCGAGGAGGCCGTCGCCCTCATCGTCAACGGCTACGCCCGCGAGGTGATGAGCAAGCTCCCCATGGAGTTTGCCGTAGAGGCCCAGAAATTGCTGGCGATAACCCTCGAGGGCGCCGTCGGATAAATCAGCTATCATAGCTATTATAGCTAATTTAGCTATTTCAGCTACCAAACAAGCATACAACCCTATGTCACTTTTAGAAGTCAAAAATCTGCATGCCGGCATCGACGGCAAGGAAATACTCAAAGGCATCGACCTCACCATAGAGCCCGGTACCGTGCACGCCATCATGGGTCCCAACGGTTCGGGCAAGAGCACGCTGTCGGGCGTTCTCGCCGGCGACCCGCGTTTCACCGTCACCGCCGGCACGGCCACCCTCGACGGCAAGGACCTGCTGGACTTGTCGCCCGAGGACCGCAGCCACGAGGGCCTTTTCCTCTCGTTTCAGTACCCCGTGGAAATCCCCGGAGTGTCGATGACGAACTTCATGCGCGCCGCCGTCAACGCCAAGCGCGAGTACCTCGGCGAAAAGCCCATGCCCGCCGCCGAGTTCCTCAAGCTCATGCGTCAGAAGCGCGCTATCGTCGAGCTGGACTCCAAACTGGCCTCACGCTCGGTCAACGAGGGCTTCTCCGGCGGCGAGAAAAAGCGTAACGAAATCTTCCAGATGGCTGTTCTCGAGCCCAAGCTGTCAATCCTCGACGAGACGGACTCGGGCCTCGACATCGACGCCCTGCGCATCGTCGCAAACGGCGTCAACGCTCTGCGCACGCCGCAGAACGCCACAATCGTCATCACCCACTACCAGCGTCTGCTCGACTACATCAAGCCCGACGTGGTGCACATCCTCTATAATGGCCGCATCGTCTACACCAGCGGTCCCGAGCTGGCCCTCGAGCTCGAGGAGAAGGGTTACGACTGGATCAAGCAGCAGGCCGACGCCGCACAAAAATAAGAGCCCATGCAAAGCAATTCGCTAAAACAATACACCGACCTGTACGCGCAGTACGGCCACGACCTCCGCGAGGGCTCTCCCGAGATCATGAACCGCCTGCGCCGCCGCGCCCACGAGTTCCTGACCGCCGGGGGCACGCTGCTGCCGCGCCGCGGCCAGGACGGATACGCGCACACCGACCTCAACGCCATGTTCGCTCCCGACTACGGCGTCAACATCGGGCGCCTCGGCTTCCGTGCCGACCTGCAGTCGGCCTTCCGCTGCGGCGTCCCCAACGTTTCGTCGCTGATGGGGGTGGTCGCCAATGATATCTTCGGCCCCGGCGAGGCTATGGCGAAGCGCCTCCCCGAGGGCGTCACCGTCACCACGCTGCGCCGCGCGGCCAAGACCATGCCGGAGGTGCTCGACCGCTTCTACGGCTCCGTCGCTCCTGCCGATAACCCCGCCGTAGCCCTCAATACCATGCTGGCCCAGGACGGCGTGCTGGTGCATATCGCCCGCGACGTCAGGCTGCCGCAGCCCATACAGCTTATCGAAATCCTCGGCGGCGTGACGAGCCCGCTGCTGGCGCTCCGCCGCCTCTTGGTTGTGCTGGAGGCAGGTGCCGAATGCCGTCTGCTGGTGTGCGACCACAGCGCCCCCGCTGCCGACGTTGACGGCCATTCCGTCAGAATGGCCTCGGACACCATGGTGGAGATAGACCTCGGCCCGGGTTCGCATTTCGAATACTACGACATGCAGGAGAGCACCGCCACCACCGACCGCTACGCCTGTGTGGCCGTGCGCCAGAGCGCCGACTCGACCTTCCGCTCCAGCATCACCACCCTGCGCTGCGGCCGGACCCGCAACGACATCCTCGTCAGCCTCGACGGCGAGGGCGCCGAGTGCCGCCTCTCGGGCATGGCCACTGCCGGAGGCACGCAGGTGGCCGACAACTCAACCCTCGTCGTCCACAACGCCCCGCACTGCCACAGCGACCAGCTGTTCAAGTATGTCGCCGACGAGGAGGCCCGCTGCGCCTTCGAGGGCCTGATAAAGGTTCAGCCCGGCGCCCACCACACCGAGGCGTACCAGAACAACCGCAATATCCTGGCCTCCAAAGACGCGCGCATGCACTCGCGTCCCCAGCTCGAGATTTACTGCGACGATGTCAAGGCCAACCACGGCGCCGCCACGGGCCAGCTCGACGAAGAGGCTCTCTTCTACATGCGCACGCGCGGCATCCCCGTCGACGAGGCACGCACTATGCTGATGCAGGCATTTATGGTCGACGTCATAGACACCATCACGCTGCTGCCCCTGCGCGAGCGCATGCGCCAGCTCGTCTCGCGCCGTTTCGGCTCTCCCAACGACCTGTGCGCGGCCTGCTCGCCCGAAGTTGAACCCTGAATACCGTTCGAAATTATGCTGGACGTAGAAAAAATACGCAAAGAGTTTCCCATCCTCTCCCGCAAGGTTTACGGGCACGACCTGATATATTTCGACAACGCGGCCACGGCGCAGGTGCCGAAGTCAGTCATCGACGCCATCACGCGCACGTACACGAAGCACCATGCCAACGTGCACCGCGGCGTGCACTGTCTGTCGCAGGAGGCCACCGACGAGCAGGAGCAGACACGCCGCGAGGTGGCGTCATGGATAGGCGCTGCGGACCCCGCCGAGGTGATTTTCACCCGCGGCACCACCGAGGGCATCAACCTCGTGGCCTCGTGCCTGACGCAGGGCATGGAGGCCGGCGACGAGATAGTCCTCACCGTCATGGAGCACCACAGCAATATAGTGCCCTGGCAGCTGGCGGCCGGGCGGCGCGGCCTCGTCATCAAGGTAGTCCCCATCAACGCCGACGGCAGCCTCGATATGGACGCCCTGCGTGCGCTGGTGACCGACCGCACGCGCATCGTCACCGTGGCTCATGTCAGCAATGTCCTCGGCACTGTCAATCCCGTTGCCGAGATTGCCGGAATAGCACACTCGCACGGTGCTCTCTGCCTTGTCGACGGTGCCCAGGGCGCTCCGCACTATAAGATTGACGTCAACGCCCTCGGATGCGATTTCTACGTTTTTTCAGGCCACAAAATCTACGGTCCCACCGGTGTGGGCGTGCTGTGGGGGCGGCGCGGGCTACTCGAGCAGATGCCGCCGTATCAGGGTGGGGGAGAGATGATTGATCACGTGCGCCTGCCGATGGGCACGACCTTTGCCGAGTTGCCCTTCAAGTTCGAGGCCGGAACGCCCGATTACGCATGCATCCCCGCCCTGCGCGAGGCCATCAAATTCATCGACAGCGTCGGCATTGATACCATCGAGGCGCACGAGACGGCCCTCTGCCGCCATATCACCGAGCGTATCGCCAAAGAGCTGCCCCAGGTGCGTATCTTCGGCACCGCCCCCGGCAAATGCCCCGTGCTGTCGTTTCTCATCGGCGACGCCCATTCGTACGACACCGGCATGCTCCTCGACAAACTCGGCATAGCCGTCCGCACGGGTCACCACTGCGCGCAGCCGCTGATGGAGGTGCTCGGCGTGTCCGGTACGGTGCGTGCATCGATGGGCGTGTACAACACAATGGACGAGGCCGACCGCTTTGTCGATGCCCTCGTGCGCATAACCCCCATACTGTTATGAGAGCGCTCACGATTATGCTTATGTCGCTGTGCCTGATAGTGCTCGGCGGCTGCTCCGAAAAGAAATATTTCACCGTCGAAGGCACCGTCGAAGGCGGACGTACGATGAATTTGCGGTTCGTCTACGTCGGCGACGACAACCTCAACAACGTCATCACCGCCGCCCGCGACGGCAAATTTGTCTTCAAGGGCGTTGCTCCCCGCGACGGAGCGCTTGTTCAAGTGCTCGACAACGATTATCGCCGCCTGGCTGTCTTCTACGCCAAAAACGGTGACAAAATCCAGCTGAAAGTCAACGCGGACGACCCCGTGGTCTCGCAGGCCACCGGTAACGACATCATGGAGCGCTGGAACGCCTGGGCCGCCACCAACCGTCCCATCCTCAAAGGCCTTGACGCCTCTGTCCGCAACAAGGCCGTGGCCAAATACGCCCGCGCGCACAAGGATGACCTGCTGTCGACGCTGCTCCTCGCGGCCTATTACGACTCATCGGTCGACCCTAACGGCGCCATGACCATCCTCGAGACAATCAAGCCCGAGGCGCGTCCCCAGTGCATCGTCGAACTGCTGACAGCCAACAGCGTCCAGCGTGCCAAAAACGGTGGTTATAACAAGGTCATGCCTTTCCGCTACCTCTCTTCAAAGACCGACACGATGGCCACTTTCCGCCCCGGCGACAACAACCGCACTCTCCTCGTCTTCACCGCCGGACCTGCCGGCCGTGACTCCATCATGCGCGCCCTCCACGCTTTCCAGAAAGACAAACCTGCCAAAACCGCCATCCTCGACGTCCGTTTCGATGTCGACACCCTGATGTGGAAGCGCGACCTCAGCAACGACTCCGTCACCTGGCCTTCCGCCTGGATGCCCGAGGCCACCGCAACATCCTCCCTTTCACCTCTCTCCATCACCACCGTCCCCTTCTTCATCGTCACCGACTCCACCGGCCGCCAGCTCTACCACGGCCCCGCCCTCACCCCCGCCATCAAGGCCATGCGCTAAGATTTGAATTTGTTGGCCAATCATTTAATCTCACATTCTTTTTAACCTTAAAATCCTATGCTGATCAAGACTTTCGGAGGCGCCCTGACGGGTATCGACGCCATCACGGTCACTATCGAGGCGTGCACGCAGCTCGGCGCCGGCCTTACGCTTGTGGGACTGCCGGACACGGCTGTCAAGGAGTCGTGCCAGCGAGTCCAGGCCGCCATCACCAACATCGGCATGGAGTTTCCGCGGTCGGCGATGACTGTCAATCTCGCCCCGGCCGACGTCCGCAAGGAGGGCGCGGCGTACGACCTGCCTATCGCCCTCTCCATTCTTGTCGCAGGCGAAAAGCTGAGGGCGCCGGACCTCGACAAGTATTTCATCATGGGTGAATTAGGCCTTGACGGCGAGGTGCGTGCCATCCGCGGCGCGCTGCCAATGGCCATCCAGGCCCGCAAGGAGGGGTTCAGATACATGATTGTGCCCGGCGCCAACGCCAGCGAGGCCGCCGTCGTCGATAACATCACCGTCTATGGCGTCGACAATCTGCGCCAGGTCATCGACCACCTCACCGGCGCCGTGCCGCTGCAGCCGACGGTGGTGGACACTCGTGCCGAGTTTGCCCGCGCTCAGGCAGCCTTCGACCTCGATTTCGCCGACGTACGCGGCCAGGAGAACGTCAAACGGGCTTTTGAGGTCGCCTGCGCCGGCGGTCACAACATACTCCTTGTCGGTCCTCCCGGCTCCGGCAAGTCCATGATGGCCAAACGTCTGCCGTCAATTCTACCGCCGCTGACACTCGCCGAGGCGCTGGAGACGACGAAAATCCACTCCGTGGCAGGCAAACTGGGCCGCGGCTCCATGCTGATGACCACGCGCCCCTTCCGCGCACCGCACCACACTGTCTCGCCCGTCGCCCTCGTCGGTGGCGGCGCCAACCCCATGCCGGGCGAAATCTCCCTTGCGCACAACGGGGTGCTCCATCTCGACGAGTTCCCCGAATTCAACCGACAGGTCCTTGAGGTGTTGCGACAGCCGCTCGAGGACCGAAAAATTCTGGTGTCGAGAGCAAAATACACCGTCGAATACCCCGCCGGCTTCATGCTCGTGGCCTCGATGAACCCCTGTCCATGCGGCTATTATACCCACCCGACCCGCGCCTGCACGTGCTCGCCCGGCGCCGTGGCCAAGTACAAAAACCGCATCTCCGGCCCGCTGCTCGACCGCATCGATATACAGTGCGAGATACAGCCCGTACCGTTCGACCAGCTCAGCCAAGGCGCGCCCGGCGAATCCTCCTCCGCTATCCGCGAGCGTGTCGTCGCCGCCCGCGCCATCCAGGCCGAGCGCTTCAAAGACACTCCCGGCGTCTACTGCAACGCACAGATGTCCAGCAAGATGCTGCGCCGCTACTGCGTCCTTGACGATGCCTCGATGCGCCTCCTCCGCACCGCCATGGACCGCTACGACATGTCAGCCCGCGCCTACGACCGCATCCTCCGCGTAGCCCGCACCATCGCTGACCTCCACGCCTGCCCCGACATCCTCCCCGGCCACATCCGCGAAGCCATCTCCTACCGCGCCCTCGACCGCTCCACCTGGGGCACCACATTCTAATATCACCTAAAACATGAATTTAAACATGGAATATACATATTACGCATTCATCAGTTATAAACGTGAGGATGAGAAATGGGCCAAATGGCTTCAAAAGAAACTTGAGGCATACGGCTTTCCTACTGCTTTGCGTAAAGAAAATCCAACATTACCATCAAAAATACGACCGGTCTTCCGCGACCAATCCGAACTATCGGGCGGAAATTTAAAGGATGAAATAGAAAAAGGGCTTGAAGGCTCGAAGTATCTGATTGTGGTATGCTCACCTCGTGCAGCAAAAAGCCCGTGGGTATCGAAGGAAGTTCAGTATTTCATCGACCATGGTCGTGAGAATAACATCATTCCGTTCATCATAGGAGGAAGTCCGAATGCGGCTAATCCAGAGGATGAATGCTTTCCCGAAGGATTACGCCAACTTTCCGGAGAGAAGGAAATTCTCGGTATCAACATAAATGAGATGGGTCGTGAGGCAGCAACCATCAAGGTCATCGCACGCATGTTTGGCCTCCGGTTTGACACCCTCTGGCAGCGTCATGAACGAGCCAAAAGTCGCCGTAGAATCGCTATCATTGCAGGTACTCTAACTTTTGCCATTCTGAGTTTTGGCATTGGCGCATATATGGTCTATCTCAACACACGGATTGCGGCTGAACGCGACCGTGCTGAAAATCAGACCGAAATTGCCAGGAAAGAGCGAAACAGAGCCAATGATGAACGCGACAATGCCTTAAAGGCCAACAAAGCTCTTGCTCAAGCCAAAGACAGCATCCAGTTGCAATCAAGCATGCTTGCCAAGGCCAATAACGACCTTAAAGAATCAAACCGACGTCTGGCCGAGGAACGCGACAATGTATTGAAAGCAAACTGGGAGATTAAAAAGAAGACGATATACAGCCAGTCACTTGTATGTGAAAAAGATTATGATGCCGGGAAATATCAGGCATCATATGAGCTCGCAAAAAACATTTTCCTTACCGAGCCTTCGATTCCGGACACCTTATGTTCCAAATTAGAATATCTGTTACGAATGAGCTATCATGAGATGCAATCAGATACTCTGAAACTAGTCAACAGATATAAAGCTATGTTCCCGGCCATGGACTGGGGCGACATGCCTATTGTATTTGATGAAAACGGTTCAACTGCATATGTCGGATGTAATGGCTTTGCTGTAATTGACACATCTAATGGCAATTGCATTAATCGTTCCGGTTTCTGGCCACAGAAATTTGTTGTTTCAGACGACAAAATTTATAGCTTTGATGATTATATGATAGCTGTTTATGATGCAAACAATTTGAATAAGATAAAATCATATACACTCTCTCATTCATCAGAGAATTCTCATGTGATTGTTTCGCCAAGTGCAGATGGTAAACGGTTTCTCACACGCAACAACAATCACTATAATGTATTTGATACGCAAACAGGGAAGCTTCTCAAAACATTTACCGAGAAATGCAAAACGGCATCTATAAATCATGATGGATCTGTCGTCGCACTATCGGTTAATGACAAGCTTAAATTATATGACATTGACAAAAACCGCGAAATTCCGGGCGTGAGCAATCTTTACGCTGCTGATTTAAAATATGACGAATCCGGCAAATGGCTATTATTGTATTTAGAGAACTATCAGGCTGTCAATGTGTATAATCCGGATACAAAAGAATCATATCAGATAGACCTTAAAAATAATAATTACTGGGGAAACAGCTTTAATTTTACAGGGAATTATTATGGGAACAAATATATTATGTCGGATGACAATCGTTATCTAGCAATTGGTCCGCACCTATATGACCTGCCGACAGGCAAATTAATCTCTGTTTTGAAAGATGAAAATCAGGCAATGGGATTAAAAATCTTTCCAGGTGCCTCAAAAGTAATCCAAATAAATGAAAATCAGGAGATACTCGTCTATACTCGTAGCGGGAAGCCGATGTTTGATATTGCCCATACAGATTTTCAAAATATGTTGTTATCAGACAACACAAAGTCCTTATATAAGGTCGAGTTAAACGGGTTTGGAAACATTTCAATAAAAGACAAATCAGGAAAGCCGATGGGTATAATAAAGGATATCGATGGTGACATATATCATGTCAGCATTTCTCCCGACAAGAAATATGCCCTTATCAGTTCCCAGGCAATTCCCACAAGTTTATATGATATATCCACAGGAACATTGATACAAAAGTTCCCGTTTACCACCGGAGACGGTGACATAGGCTTTGGTGTTTTTGGCTCTGATGGCTTTATTTATTTCAACAGTTTACAGGCAGTTTTGAGATATAAACTCTTATCGTTAGAGGAAATGCTGAAACTATAGTTCTGTTTATTGCCAGGATATTATCTGAGAAATGACGCTACTTTTCCCGGTTCCGTCTTGGCTACCGGAAATCCTGATGTAAACTATAGGAAAGGAAGATTGAAACAGCACTGAGTCAGTTAAATTTGATTGTAAATGTGAAAAAATTGGTTATATTTGCAGGTGAAATTGTTTTGCTGTTGTATAGAAACTGTGTGAAAATAAAGAGTCTGTATATTAAGCTGATGTGTGTTGTGGCGATGCTGGCTGTGGGGTCGGCTGTCGGTCGCGCGCAGATTTATGACGGTATTTCACAATCGGACAGGTTTCGGGTCTGGGGCGGTGTGTCCCAGCCTTATAAGGGCGGCGAGGCGTCGTTTTCCACTTATTTCGGATATAAGCAGGACATTGCCGGATGGTTCGATGTGTCGGCTCTTGCCAGATATAATTTCTCTACAAAGACCTTTGCTCCTGCAATCTGGCTCAATTTTAACATTGCCGGGAAGTACTATCTGCTGACCCGCAGCATCTATGATTTCAGACAAAAGAGGTATATCCAGTCTTTGGCGGCAACCGTCAGGTTACCGAAAGGAATAATGGTGGACGCGACCTGGGACAATCTCTATAACGGGCGGAAATGGTGTGTCGGTGACCGCCTGCAGGCTGTCACCGGCATGAATATCAGTCGTATACGCACTATTTTCAATATCGGCTATTCGTTCCTGGCGCATAAGGGCGTAGTCGGAACAGTCAGATACAAATTCAACAACAGCCTTTGGACCCAGCTGAAGGTCGACGGCGGTGTCGAGACCGCCGACCTGAGCGTGGCATATAACTTTAACTGAAAATTTCTATACCAGTTAGTATGAAGCAACATACATTTAAACAGGCCACGGCGTATTACCTGAATATGATGAATCTGCTGCGCAAGAAGGTCCTTTCACGCGCCTTGGCTTCTTATCGCTGGCCTATGCAGATAATCGGTTATGTCTTTTATCAGTTCATAACCGCAATTATCGCCCTCCTGCCGGTTTTGATCATAATTGGTGCCTGGGCGCTTTTCGGTCATGACAGTTTTGAGAGTGCCTGTGACTGGACCGGCCATCTTATCTGTCATTCAAAGGTGTGGGTCGGCATAATTATAAGCACTGCTCTTGTCGTGGAAACGATATGGATTGTAAAGAAGCTGACGCCAATCTTCAGCCTGCGCCGACAGGAGATACGAATAACGATAAGCCAGATCTGTATCCTGGTTGCCATCGGAGCCTGGCTGTTCTCCCTTATCGCCATTGTTAAGCTTGACGATACTATTGACCTGCAGGATCAGAAGTATGTGCTGATTCTTGCCGCTATCGGTACTTTGCTGACCTGGATTTTCCAGGATACAATCAAAAGCGTGGTGGCTTTCCTGTATGTCCGCATCAATGACATGATTCATATCGGTGACTGGATAAAGGTCGACTCAAAGGGCATCGACGGCATGGTCAAGAACATTACTCTGACAATGGTCACCATTGAGAACTGGGACACCACGGAGACGTCGTTCCCGACATATCTGCTGCATTCGGGCAGTTTCACCAATCTCCAGAATATGCTGGACGGCAAAACGCATGGCCGCCGCATGCTGATGGATTTTACCATCGACACCGGATGGATACAGCCGCTGTCGGTCGCCGAGGCCGAAGCGATAGCGAAGAGGCTCGACGCTGACGACTATTTCAAAGAGTCGGAATTCATCAAGTCAGTCAGAGATGCCGGGGAGGCCGGCGAGGATGTCCTCAACATCCATCTGTACAGGCTGTACATCTTCCACTGGCTTATGAATCACCATAAGGTCTGCCGCCGCCCCCGACTCGTCGTCCGTTATCTTCAGCCATCCGAAAACGGCCTGCCGATGCAGGTCTACGCTTATCTCACCGACATCTCGCTCGAGCCGTTCGAGTGGACCCAGGCCGGGATTGTAGAACACATCCTGGAATCTATGAGGTGGTTCAATCTCAGGCTGTATCAGAACGCTTCGGCATTCGATGTATCCAATTCCAATATATTCTTGGCACCTGAAACCGCGCAATATAAGAACTCGTTCGATGAAACATCCAGATAACAACATATTCCAGATGATGAAGAGGCGAATTCCTCTTCTTCAGGACAATCGTGAAGTGACCGATTTTGACGATGAAACAATCGCCAACTGGTATGCCGCGCGCCGCTATGTGCTCGACCACATCAACACCTGGGTTCCGGGCCGAATGGATAAGGACAGCGGAAATTCGGTCAGTATTGCCATCGACGGTCATGGGCCGCTCGTCTATTCCGTTGTCAGGCATATAGCGCTCATTGCGCACTTCCCCAATTTCAATGAGGAAAAACAGGAACATATTTCCACTGTGACAATCCTATATCCCAAAACATATGGGATAGAGGACCTTGAGGCTGAACTCAAATGCCTTGAGAAAGAGGAGTATCTGTCCAATCTGATAAAACACAGCTCATACACGCTCATCGACGCGGAGGGGCATACCAGAGATAACGCGGGATTATGGTTCCTCGACATTAAATTTGTACTGAAAGCCACAGAAAAGTACGAACCGGCCAAAAACGAAACTTTTATTTCGGAGGAAGAAATAAAAGAATATACCGAAAAGAACTGTCCGACAGCATTTACCGACGAGGAGCTGACGGCAGCGATGCTTGTCAACCAGGCCTATTCAGCCGGCGTGGAGATACGAAACCTGTCGTCATCCGAAAACGACAAGGCAAGCCGTTACGGCATGGCTCTGGAGTGCCTCAACAGTGCCAAGCGCCGGAAGGCGCACCAACAGTGGGAGGAGTGTTTTAGCCGGAATAACGTCCAGTCAATCCTGTCGTGCATTTTCTGCTCGGATACATTCGAGCCGCACCTGCATCAAATTATGGATTTCAAGGAGGAAATAACGCAGGAGTATCTGATAACCAATCTGAATGCGATTCAAAAGGCGATAGTAAACAATCTCACGCCTCTGTCAAAATCAGAGCACGCGCGCTGGAATGCCGAAAAGCTCATCCTCGGATACAGGCCGTTGAGCGAGGAAGAGGTCTTTACCGACGAAATTAAGGTAGTGAAAAAAGAAAGAGACGATTATCGTAAGAAACTCAAACGTCACAAAACTGCCCCTGCCCACATCGACATCCTCGGATTCCGCGATTTAAAACGCATCAACCCGGAAGACCAGAAATACGATTACTTCATAATGCTGGCCATCCCGACTATCCTTATCCAGAAATACCAGACCCCCAACGCAATTACACGTTTCCTCGCCCATTTTATCTGACCCGCCCGTTATCGGTCGAGTTCGACCGATAACAGTTATACCTCTAAAGATACCGCCTATGCCGCTCCCCGCCTACTACAAGCCTACCATAACCAGCCACAAGCGGCGGGCGCCCTGGCACAACTACTATGGCAGGGGCACATACATGGTCACTTTCAATAAAGAACGCAGCTGTCCGGATTTCAGCATTCTTGAATATGCGCGGCCCGAAACGGCTTGTTCAACCATGACCGGCCTGGGTCTCATTCTTCAGGAACAGATTGAGATTACGCCCCGTTTCTCTCCTGAAATCCGAATTCACGATTATGTGATAATGCCTGACCATGTACACATACTGATTGAGGTGACGCAGACGATGCCACGGCATCTCGGTGACGTAATTCAGGCGATAAAGTCAGCCTCAACTTCCCGCATACGAAAACATACCGGTGACCAAAACCTCATTGCCTTTGAAGAGGGCTTTCATGACCGTATAATATTTGATAAAAAGCAGTTTGAAACAGCCCAACGCTACATCCACGATAACCCGCGCCGTCTCGCAATTCGCTGTGACAACCCGGACTATTTTCGTCGCGTCAGCTGCCTAATCATTGATGGATATGAGTGCCGGGCATACGGAAACTTGCAACTCCTTGATAACCCTTTTAAAGAGCAGGTTATCGTACATCGTGCCGACAACAACGCGGAGCGCGGGAGAAACCGCGAGCGTTGGCTTTATACCGCTGCCAATGGTGGAGTCCTTGTTTCACCTTTCATCTCTCCTGCTGAAAAAGCTATTCGTGAAGAGGCCGAAGAGTGCGGTGGAAATTTTATCATCCTCACCAATGACACTATGGGTGAACGTTATAAGCCTGCCGGGCGAGATTTTGAACTGTGCACCGAAGGTCGTTTGCTGATTATTAGCGCCGGACTGCCTCAAACACGCGTTATCTCTCGTGCCACATGTCTGGCACTCAACGCCATGGCCGCTGCTGTCGCCCGTCATTAACTGTTATCGGTCGAGCTCGACCGATAACGGGGTGCCGGCGAGGTAGAGGGTGCGGATGTAGGGGGTGGTGTACTGATAAGGGATGAGGGCGAGGTCGGTTAGGGGGCGGGTGAGGATGAAGTCGGCGCGGTAGCGGGGGGCAATAAGGCCATGGTTGTCAAGGCCCATGGCGGCGGCACCGGTGGCGGTGCAGCAGGTCAGGGCCTGCTCGGGGGTGAGTTTCATCTTGATGCAGCCGAGAGCCCAGACGAAGCGCATGTCGCCGGAGGGCGACGAGCCGGGGTTGTAGTCGGAAGCCAGGGCCACGCGGCAACCGGCGGCGAGGGCACGACGGGCGGGTGCGTAGGGGAGATTTGAGAAGAAACTGGCGCCGGGGAGCATGGTAGCGATGGTCTGCGAGCCGGCGAGGAGAGCCAGTTCGGCGTCGCCGGCCTGTTCGAGGTGGTCAACGGAGACGGCGCCGTGCGAGACGCCGACCGCGGTGCCACCGCTGGCGGCGAGTTCGTCGGCGTGGATTTTGGGACGCATGCCGTAGCGTGCCGCACCCTCGAGGATGCGGGCGGTCTGTGCCGGGGTAAAGAAGCCGCGGTCGCAGAAGACGTCGACAAAGTCGGCGAGGCCTTCGGCGGCGACGGCGGGCAGCATGTCGTTGACTATATGGGTGACGTAGTCCTCCTGACGGCCCGCAAAGGCGCGTCCCACGGCGTGGGCGCCGAGGAAGGTGGCGCGGATGGTCATCGGCGACGCCTCGGCGATACGCGCTATCACGCGCAGCATTTTCAACTCGTCGGGGAGAGTGAGGCCGTAGCCGCTCTTTATCTCTATCGAGCCGGTGCCCTTGCGCATGACTTCGTCGGCGCGGGCCATGGACTGTGCGAAAAGCTCGTCCTCGGACGTCTCGTGCAGCAGGTCGGCGCTGTTGAGTATGCCGCCTCCGCGTGCGGCAATCTCTTCGTAGCTCAGGCCTTCGATTTTGTCGCGGAACTCGCCGTGGCGGCTCCCGGCAAAGACAATGTGCGTGTGTGAGTCGCAGTACGACGGCAAGGCCATACCGCCCTGCGCGTCAACGATTTCCTCGCCGTCATAGACGGCAGGGCAAGCCGACATGGGTCCCATGTCGGCAAAGCATTCGCCCTCGGTGCGCAGCCATGCCGGGCCGTCGCATTCATATCCGAAAATGCGGGATATATTGATTACCAGCATATTTACTGCTCTTTCAGAAAATGCACGCTTGCCTCGATAAGCGGTGACATCACCGTGTCGTCGATGATGAAGGGCACGACCTTGCGGTACTGCGCGTGCCACTCCTCCAGGGCCGGCGATGTGCGCAGGGGCCGTCGGAACTCTATTGCCTGCGCGGCGTTCATAAGCTCTATGGCCAGCACACGGCGCACGTTGTCGACAACCTGAACCAGCTTTGTGGCGCTGTTGCCGCCCATCGACACATGGTCCTCCTGACCCTGCGAGGACGGGATGCTGTCGCAGCTCGTGGGCCAGCACAAACCCTTGTTCTGATTGACGACGGACGCGGCGGCGTACTGCGGAATCATGAAACCGCTGTTCAGGCCGGGATTGGCAACGAGGAACGACGGAAGGTCGCGCGCTCCGGAGATGAGGCGGAAGATGCGGCGCTCCGAGATGTTGGCAAGCTCCGACATTGCCAGACACAGGTAGTCCATCGGCAAGGCTATCGGCTCGCCGTGGAAGTTTCCGGCCGAGACCACCATGTCCAGATCCGGGAAAACCATCGGGTTGTCCGTCGGGCTGTTGATTTCCGTCTCGATGACGTTGCGCACGAAGGCGAAGGCGTCCTTGACGGCGCCATGCACCTGCGGCATGCAGCGGAACGAGTACGGGTCCTGGACATGCTTCTTGGGCCGGGCTATGAGCTGGCTGCCTTCCAGCCAGTGGCGCACGGCCTGAGCCGTCTGCAGCTGGCCGGGATGGGCGCGCACGACATGCACCTCGTCCACAAACGGCTCGATGCGGCCGTCGAAGGCGTCGAGGCTGAGGGCGCCGATTTTGTCGGCAAGCTTTATCAGTTTTTCGGCGGCAAGCAGCGCATGCACTGCGTTTGCTGCCATGAACTGCGTGCCGTTGAGTAGCGCCAGGCCCTCCTTCGAGGCCAGGCGGATGGGCTCGAGGCCAAGTTCGGCAAGCACCTCGGCGGAGGGACGTACTTTTCCCTTGTAATGCACCTCACCAAGGCCGAGCAGAGGCAGACACATGTTGGCCAGCGGCGCGAGGTCGCCCGAGGCGCCGAGCGAGCCCAGGCGGTAGACGACAGGGCTGACGCCGAGGTTGAAGAAGTCGAGCAGACGCTGTACCGTGCCGAGCTGTGCGCCCGAGTTGCCGTAGCTGAGGCTCTGGGCCTTGAGCAGGAGCATCAGGCGCACTATTTCAGGGTCGAGCATCTCGCCCAGGCCGCACGAATGGCTCTTGACAAGGTTCTCCTGAAGCTGCGCCAGCCCGTCGGCGGAGACGCTGACGTTGCAAAGGCTGCCGAAGCCCGTGGTGACGCCATAGATGGGTCTGTCGGCCCGTTCAATCTTTTTGTCGAGGTATTCGCGGCAGCGCACGATGCGTCCGGTGGCGGTGTCGGACAGGGCAACGTGCATGCCTTTTTCTATAATGGAGCGCACGGTGTCCAGCGACAGGCGCTGCGATGGGTCTATGAGGTATGTTTTCATTTCTTTGGAAGTACGTTTTCAATAATTTCGTCATCGACGAGATTGGGCATCGTTACCGAAAGGCCCGGTGTGCGCTCCATCTCACGGCGGATGGCTGTCATGGAACCGTCGTTGCGGCCCCACGAGCGGCGTGCTATGCCGTTGTTGACGTCCCACAGCAGCATCTCGCGGATGCGGCGGTCGGCGTCTTCCGAGCCGTCGATAACCATGCCGAAACCGCCGTTTATCACCTCGCCCCAGCCTACGCCGCCACCGTTGTGCAGCGACACCCAGGTGGCGCCGCGGAAGGCGTCACCGATGACGTTCTGGACGGCCATGTCGGCGCAGAACTGCGAACCGTCGGTGATGTTGGAGGTCTCGCGATAGGGCGAGTCGGTGCCCGAGACGTCGTGGTGGTCGCGGCCCAGGACTATCGGCGCCGTTATCTCGCCGCGGCGGATGGCGTCGTTGAAGGCCAGGGCGATGCGAGCGCGGCCCTCGGCGTCGGCATATAGGATGCGGGCCTGCGAGCCCACGACAAGGTGGTTGTCGCCGGCCTGGCGTATCCAGTGCAGATTGTCGGCAAGCTGGCCGTGGATGTCGGCGGGAGCGGTCTCAAGCATCTTCTCGAGGACGTCGCCGGCAATCTTGTCCGATTTGGCGAGGTCCTCGGGGTCACCGCTGGTGCAGACCCAGCGGAAGGGACCGAAGCCGTAGTCGAAGAAGTCGGGGCCCATGATGGCCTGGACGTACGAAGGATAGCGGAAGCCGGTGCCATCGGCGGCCATGATGTCGGCGCCGGCGCGGCTTGCCTGCAGCAGGAAGGCGTTTCCGTAGTCGAAGAAGTACATGCCCTTGTCGGTGAGGCGGTTGATGGCGGCCACCTGACGGCGGAGCGACTTGTGCACCTCGTCGGCGAAGCGCTCGGGGTCGTCGGCCATCATGGCCTTGGCCTCGTCGAAGGTCAGTCCGGCGGGGTAGTAGCCTCCGGCGTACGGGTTGTGAAGGGAAGTCTGGTCCGAGCCAAGGTCCACCTGTACGCCTTTGTCGGCGAGGAACTCCCACAGGTCGACGATGTTGCCCTGATAGGCGAACGACACGGCCTCACCGGCCTCGCGCGCCTCGTTGACGCGCTTGAGCAGCGCGGGCAGGTCGGTGAATACCTCGTCCACCCATCCCTGCTCGTGGCGCTTGGCCACGGCGGCCGGGTTGATTTCGGCCGTCACCGATACCACACCGGCGATGTTTCCGGCCTTGGGCTGTGCGCCCGACATGCCGCCCAGTCCAGCCGTCACGAAGAGCATGCCGCGCAGACAGTGGTCGGCCGCCTTGCTCCGGCGGCGTCCGGCGTTGAGGACGGTGATGGTGGTGCCGTGGACGATGCCCTGCGGGCCGATGTACATGTACGAGCCGGCGGTCATCTGACCGTACTGCGACACACCCAGGGCGTTCATGCGCTCCCAGTCGTCGGGGCTGGAGTAGTTGGGAATGACCATGCCGTTTGTCACCACCACGCGTGGTGCTCCGGGGTGCGAGGGGAAGAGGCCCAGGGGATGGCCCGAGTACATGACCAGCGTCTGGTTGTCGGTCATCTCGCTCAGGTACTTCATCGTCAGGCGGTACTGCGCCCAGTTCTGGAACACGGCGCCGTTGCCGCCGTAGGTGATGAGTTCGTGGGGATGCTGGGCCACGCGCGGATCGAGGTTGTTCTGTATCATCACCATGATTGCCTGCGCCTGGCGGCTCCGGGCAGGATACTCGTCGATGGGGCGGGCATACATGGGGTATGAGGGCCGGTAGCGGTACATGTAGATGCGGCCGTAGCGGTGCAGCTCGTCGGCGAACTCGGGGGCGAGGGCGGCATGCTGCTCTTTGGGGAAATAGCGCAGGGCGTTGCGCAGGGCAAGGCGCTCCTGCTCGGGAGTGAGGATGTGCTTGCGGCGCGGTGCGTGGTTTACCGTGGTGTCATATTCCTGTGCTGCCGGAATTTCGGCGGGAATGCCGCCGCGGATGTCGGCGCGAAATTCTTCCAAAGTCATTTTTCCTGGATTTTTGCGGTTATCATTTCAATAAGGGCGGCCTCGCGTTCCTTAGCCTCTTTTTCGATGGCCCCGGCACGCTCGACAAGCTCCTTAGCCTTCTCGCGGTCCTTGAGACCGGCGGCATTGATGCGGACGTTGAGCCCGGCGCCGAGGACGGCGGCACGTGCGGCCAGGACGCCAACGCCGGCATCGGAGATGCTGGCGGGATTGCCGGTCTCGGCCATGGCCTCGCAGATGTCGAAACATTCGTTGGCGGCGCGCATGGTGCGCAGGGGAACGAGGGTGGCATAGAGGGTGGCCTCCTCCATGGCTTTGTCGCGCAGGGCTTTTTCGTGGTCGGTGCCCTTAGGCATCTGTATGGCCGCCATGATGCGGTTGAAGGCGGCGGTGTCCTCGTCGACGAGGTCGAGCAGGCGCTCCATCAGCATCTGGCCGCCGTCGGCATAGTTCGAGAACTCCTCCCAGCGGTCATCCCAGCCTGCCTTGTGGGCGCTGAGGTTGGCCACCATCGTGCCGAGGGCGGCGGCGAGGGCGCCCATGTAGGCCGAGACGGAGCCGCCGCCGGGAGCGGGCGACTCGCTTGCCGATTCCTCGGCAAAGCCCTTGACGGTGAGGTCGACGAGCTTTTTGCCGTCCTCCGGCTCAATCATGTATTCGATGATTTTATCCTTTGGATTGAAGGGCGCCAGCTCGTCCAGCCCCATCGACTTGATGGCCATGCGCACTATCTCGCGTTCGGGGATGCCTGTAGAACGCTGCTGTTTGTGCAGGAAGTAGCGGCCGGCGTCGGTGATGGCCTTCTTGGGCACGAGGCCGACTATCTCGGTGCCGGTGACGCGTATGCCGCGGGCGGCGGCGGCGCGGGTGACCTCGTCGAAGGCCACATGCAGGGGCGTGCGCGAGATGTCGGTGATGTTCATCGACACCTGGGCGATACCGTATTCGTCGATGTACCAGCCTATTGCCTTTGTGCCGGGTAATGTGCCGGGAATCATTATCACGTTGCCGTTCTCGTCCTTCACGGGCTTGCCGTTGGGCTTGCCGCCCTCGCGTTTGGGACGGCCCTTCTCGCGGACGTCGAAGGCGATTGCGTTGGCGCGGCGCGTGCTGGTGGTGTTGAGGTTGAAGTTGACGGCGATGAGGAAGTCGCGGGCGCCGACGGCGGTGGCGCCGGTGCGGGCAACGTTCTCGTCGTAAGGACGGTCGCCGAAGTCGGGGGCGAGGCCCGGAGTGTTCATCTTCTCGGGCAACGCCTCGTATTCGCCCTGGCGGCAGACGGCGAGGTTGCGGCGCTCGGCGGTGAAGGCGGCGGCCTCATAGCAGTAGGTGGGGATGCCGAGGTCGGCCGAGATGCGCTTGGCAAGGTCGCGGGCCATCTGTGCGCACTCCTCGAGGGTGACGCCCGATACCGGAATCAGCGGCAGCACGTCCGTGGCGCCCATGCGCGGGTGAGCGCCGTGGTGCAGGTTCATGTCTATGAGCTCCGAAGCCCGGCGGACGCCGCGGAAAGCCGCCTCGACGACAGCCTCCGGTTCGCCCACGAACGTCACCACCGTGCGGTTGGTAGCCTCGCCCGGGTCGACATCCAGCAGACGGATGCCCTTGACTGACTCGATAGCGTCAGTGATTTTCTTTATGATTTCCTTATTGCGCCCCTCGCTGAAGTTGGGCACGCATTCAATTATCCGTTTTTCCATGACAAAAATACTTAAGGTTTTACAACACCACAAATTTAATCAAAAAACCGGACGCGGCAAAGTCCGTCCGCCCAAACACAAAAAAAGGGGTGTGTCAAAATGTGAAATATTAGTAATGCAGGGACATCCCTTTGCAATGTTAAGTCTGAAAACCAACTGATTGGAATAACATGCCAAAGGCGTGTCCCTACATCCTGGCTATTTTGACACACCGACTTTGGGTAAGGAGGGAGTCGGTTCCAGACTGGCGATGGTAGCGCCGGTGTCATGTCGAAGACGGTGACAGTGACGTCGTTGGTGAAGAATGAAATCTATCTTCTCATTCATTTCAAACTTATCTTGTAAAAGGTTTTTCGTCAACATTATTGTATATATTGGGTTTTTTCTGAACTACGATGTAATAAGACCCTCTGTTATCAGCAAAAAAGGAAGGTAGATATAATCCGCCAGATCATATTCAAATGTCTTGTCTTCAATTTCCGCCAGTATGCTTACTTTGCCATCTATGAATGTATACCATCTGCACCAGAGATGTTGGTCACAATCATAATCAGGACTTGCATAATATATCTGTTCATTATCAACATCGCCTACACCAAACATTGCCGTAATATCAGGAGTGCAACCATTTATATAATAGGCATTTGATAGTACATCGTTAGTCTCTTGCAATATATATGCTTCAGAATTAAGCTTTAAACAACGTATGCTTAAGCCCTGTTCATCAAAAATATAATTTCTTCTTGCTATATCGGAATCGAGGAATTGTCTAAGTGGAGGTGTGTCAAAATAGCCCGAATGTAGGGACATGCCTTTGGCATGTAGAACCAATCATCTGGTTTACAGGCTTAACATCGCAAAGCGATGTCCCTACATCAT
>JBJFEE010000053.1:0-3126 GCA_051890455.1 Muribaculaceae bacterium | reverse complement strand
AATTGAATACTCGAAATTTAGGTATAGTCTCACCATTGACCGTCTCGACAGTTGGTCTTAGGATGTATGGGTATGAGCCACGGATATGGTGACCCATCAGATGTCAATAAATGATAAAGTTGATACGTAAGGCTCATGACCTTGGCGTTACATTCTTTGACACCGCAGAAGTATATGGACCTTATACTAATGAAGAACTGGTTGGTCAGGCTCTCGAACCTATACGTAACGAAGTAAAGATAGCAACAAAGTTCGGTATCAGTATGAATATGGATGATTTTAAGCAAGTGCTTGACAGTCGTCCTGAAACTATCCGTAAATCAGTAGAAGGTTCGTTGAAACGTCTCCGCGCTGACCATATAGACCTCTATTATCAACATAGAGTTGACCCGAATGTTCCGATTGAAGATGTAGCAGGGACAATAAAGGATCTTATGGAAGAGGGAAAAAATCCTTCACTGGGGTCTTTCCAAAGCCGGAATTGAGACTATCAAAAAGCTCATGCTGTGTTACCCCTAACGGCTGTTCAAAGCGAATATTCTATGTTTTGGAGAGAACCGGAAAAAATCTCATGCCTATTCTTGATGAACTGGGTATTGGTCTCGTTCCTTTCAGTCCATTAGGAAAAGGCTTCTTAACGGGATGTATCACAAAAGACACCAAATTTAGTAAACACGATTTCCGTACCTCAGTTCCCCGTTTCCAAAAAGAGAATATCGAGGCTAATATGAAACTTGTAGATTTCATAAAAGGTATAGCCGTCGAGAATAATATAACCCCAGCCCAAGTCGCAATCTCATGGCTGCTGTATCAGAAACCGTGGATTGTCCCTATTCCGGGTAGTAGTAGCCTCAACCACTTGGAAGATAATATCACATCTGCCAATGTAGTATATAGCCCTGAGGAAATGAAACGTATCAATGATTTTCTTGATCCCATTCATATACAAGGCGACCGATACAACGCAAATAACCAAGCAAACATAGGGCGTTAACCAACTTTTTACCTTATACACAACAGCTAAAAAAGTTCCCCTCTCGGCTATAACTTTGCATTATATTCCGCAATGGCACCTCCGAGTGGTTTTTTGCATATGGACTTGTCGCTTCGGATATGGCGACCTTTCGCCCGATAGGACTTTTATCGTTCATTATGCCCTTTGAGGGAATTAGGAACTCTACGACCTTGATCCATTTGTTGCATCGCCTCTCACCGGGGCGATTTCTATTACTGCACCTCGTCCTCCGGGCTTCTTGTTATAGGCTTTCCGCTTCTGTCGTCATTGTGATTACTTCATGGTGTTGTGGGTATTTGTGTAGCAGTATGGAGAACCGCCGAAGATGTAACGTATAGGTCATATTTTTCCTGAGACGTTATAGGAGGAATTAACTGATAATTCGCACCTAAGCGCATCTGATATTTCACACCCGCGAAGTTAGCGTCTTTATCTACGCTCGAAAAGGGCAGGTAAATATGATTAAAAAATCTTCCTTTTTCCGTCGTGCCTATGAAAAAGAGTATTCCTTTGGCTTTCCCTCACGCTCGGCATAACTGGAGTAAACTCCATTCTGCTCTCGCTAAATCGGTCAAGTCAGTGGCTACGCCTTTTCATCAAACCCTTGTCGGCTAACGTGCCTGTCAGCACTGATTGTCAGCCGCATATTCTGCGGTGTAAAAATCAAACGCGCCCCGGCGCACAGTTAAAAACCTCAAAAACTTCAAAAATCATGACATACGTTAGCACCATCTTCAGCAGCTCTCTCAACTCCAACTGCAAACTTAAATACTTCTCGGTGGAAGTAATCACTTTCGACGACGACAGCTACACGGTAGAAGTCGAAGCCCGCAGCGCAGACGAGGCACAGAAAATCGCAGCCTCCCAGTTCGATGATGTCGATTACACAATGGTTCAGGGCTGCTTCGCAGGTTTCTAAATCTTCTCCCTCAAAGGGTCGGCTGGCCGCCGGGGCAGCCGACCCCTTGTCCGGGCATTTTCGGCTGCACTCGGCATAGTCAAGCGAGCTTGCCTCTGCTCTTATTGGCACGAAAATTCTCTTTGCTCTTTTGTCGCCATTGCCTGCGCTCTCATTTATCTATCGGCTCTCCGGCACCGCCTCTAAGCCGAGGGTTGCGGTCAGGCTTCCAGTTGGGAGACTTTCAGCCGGTTCACTTGCGTGGCATCCGAGTTGACCGCGCGACGCTCCAAAGGTCAGTCCTTCAAAAGATAATCGCGGCATTTCTCGCCATTGTTCCGGGAGGAATCGTATTGAGCTTATCAATCTATGCGGAGAGTATTCGGCATTTTCCTGAAACATCTTATCGTCCACTCCATCGCACTAATAATAATGATACCTCGCAATGCTTCCGTTGTCGGCAAAGTCCATTTGACTGTTTTGTGTCAGACAGAGTTCATCGTCATTCGCCGGTCTGATAATCGGGAGTCGCAGCAGCACCGACTCTGCTGACCTCAAACTGACAGCGGCCTCCGCGTTTTGGGGTCTCTCCGCACCGCGCTTTGAGCGCATAACAGGCGCGTTGCACTCTTGGCTCACCACATCTCGACATTACCCGGCTACGCCATTGAGGAGGTGGCAACCAACGCTCAACCTTTCAGCCACGATGAGTACGGAGTCATTGCCTCGCTCAACAGCGGGGCGAGTTCGCGCTGTGCGAGCGGCAAGCCGATGAGGCTGATTGTTCCCTGCGGTTAGTTTCCATTAGCCTTTTTCGGTATTGGGGGGGGGAGTGAGACGCGGCTTATTTTTCCTGTCGCAAAGGTAGGACTGACCGTTCATCGCAAAATTGACTCTCCGGGATTTCCACATAATTTTTTATAAATCTCCACCTTGCAGGTTGTATTTACCGGTACTTTGCCTTAAAAATTTACTTGAAATTTTTGCTTTCCATCACTTCTTCAGTTCTCCCAATTATTGCAACGTAAAAATTAAGAGCCTCGGCTCACTTCTCAAACCCCCAAAACTTCAAAAATTATGGCAAAGAAAACTAAAAAATCCGCAGAAAAAATCCAAGCTCAAACCGCAACTCCCGCCGTCGAGACTACTCCGGCAACAACTCCCAAGCTCATCGTGGCTCAGCGCAAGTTCGACCGCTGGTACGTCTACTTCA
>JBJFEE010000052.1:0-3167 GCA_051890455.1 Muribaculaceae bacterium | reverse complement strand
TCGCAAAGCGATGTCCCTACATCATTAAATTCCCGCAATTTGACACACCCTCTAAGCCTGCCGGCCGACTGCAGGACTGACATCGCAAAGCGATGTCCCTACATTATCCGACATTCTTAAGCCCTGCCGGTCGGGTCGCCGGACTGGGGGTGTGTCAAAATAGCCTGAATGTAGGGACATGCCTTTGGCATGTTTATCCAAACCGTTGGTTTTCAGGTTCAACATCGCAAAGCGATGTCCCTACATCATTAAAAATCCACATTTTGACACAGCCTCCCTACATTATCCGACATTCTTAATACTGACAATCAAAACTAACCCCCGAAAATTCATCACATCCATTTCCAAAATGTTACACAAAAGGTTTGCTGACCGCGGCGAACGCCGCGTATGGTCATTGAAAATCATTCTCTGCGCCGCCGTCGCCCTCGCCGCGTCGCTTACGGCAACGGCCGCTCCCTACCGGCTGAAGGCCGTCCTCACCGACAGCGTGGGCACGCCGCAAGAGTTCATAACATGGCGCATCATCACCGCCGAGGCCGACTCCGCCTCTCAAAAGATGATGGCACAGATACCCAAGGCGATGCTGTCACAGATTCCGCCCGAAGCCCTCGAGCAGATGGCGCCCAAGCCCCTCACCGGCAACGTCACCGGCGCCGACGGCGTCATCGACGTCACGCTGAAAGCCCCCGGCAAATACCGCCTCAACATCACGTCGCTCGAGACAGCCAATAAAGACGTCCGTTTCGAGGTCACCGACGCAGCTCCCGTGGCCGACCTCGGCAAGGTTATCCTCAGTGACAAGCAGGAGAACCTCAACGAGGTAGTCGTCACCGCCATGCGCCCGCTCGTGGTGAAGGAGATTGACCGCATCGGCTACGACGTCAGCGCCGACGTGGAGTCGAAGACATCGATGCTCGACCAGATACTCCGCAAGGTTCCCCTCGTCAGCGTCGACCCCGACGGCACAATCCGCGTCAAAGGCTCCACCAATTTCAAGATTTACAAGAACGGCCGCCCCAACAAGGGCTTCTCCAACAACGCCAAGGACATCTTCAAGGCCATCCCCGCCTCCTCCATCCGCAAGATTGAGGTCATCACCGACCCGGGCAGCCGCGAGGACGCCGACAGCGGCCTTGCCATCCTCAACATCGTCACCGACAGCAGCACCAGCCTCGCCGGTGTCATGGGCACGGTAACCCTGCGCACCGACACGCGCAACCCCGTCCCCATGCCCAGCCTCTACCTGACCACACAGATAAAGAAGTTCACCATGACCCTCTACGGCGGCATGTGGAACCAGAACCGCCGCAGCTCGCGCTCGCGTTCGCATGGCGAGGAGCTGATTATCCCCACCGACATGCGCCGTATCACCGAAAACCACACCGAGACATCGTCCTTAGGCGGCTTCGGAGGCCTTGAGCTCAGTCTCGACATCGACACGCTCAACCTCATCACCGCCGAGTTCAATATGCACGCCTTCAAAAACAAGTCGTGGATTGACGGCACCACGCAGCAGTTCCGTCCCGACGGCACCCTCGACTACTCTTACGCCTCGGCCAACCCCTACCCCGGCCGCAGCCGCAGCTTCGACATCGACGGCTCGGTGAACTACCAGCACACCACGCACCGCAAGGACGAGACCGTCACCCTCAGCTACATGATTTCGAACAACAAGAGCCACAACGAGGGCACCACCGAGTACAGCGACCTTGTCAACGCCCCCATGTCCTACTCGGGCTATTACTCCGACATCGACCAGACGTCGCTCGAGCAGACTTTCCAGCTCGACTGGGGCCGCCCCATCAGCAGCAAGATAAAGTTTGACCTCGGCGGCAAATTCATCCTCCGCAACAACGACGCCGACAACACCCTCAGCTACACCGGCGCCCCGGAGCTGGACAGCGACGACCACTTCGGCCACACCACCTCCATCGGCGCCGCCTACACCGACTGGCGCGGTAAATGGGGCAAATTCGGCGCCCGTGCGGGCGTCCGCTACGAGTTCTCGCGCATGAGCCGCAAATATCACGACCCGGCACGGCAGGACTACCACTCCGACTTCAACGACTGGGTCCCCAGCGTCGCCCTCAGCTACGACTTTACCGACGCCCTCTCGCTCAAGGCCAGCTATGGACGCCGTATCAGCCGTCCCGGCATCGACATGCTCGACCCCACCGTCATCACCACCCCCACCTCGGTCTCGCAGGGCAACCCCGACCTCAAGAGCTGCTACTACAACAGCTACGGCCTCGAGTTCAGCTTCACCAAGATGATGTACAACGTCGGCCTCAACGTCGGCTACACCACCAGCAACGACGGCTTCCTGCAGGTCGAGCACGTCGTGGGCGACATCCTCCACTCCGGCTACGAGAACGCAGGCAAGAGCCGCAGCCTCGACGTCGGCCTCTACAGCCAGCTCATGCTGGGCAAGACCATGCTCTTCTTCAACGGCAACTGGTCGCTCAAACGCGAGGAGGACCCGACGCGCAACCTCTCGCTGACACGTCCCGAGTACAACGCCATGCTCTTCGTCCGCCAGGAACTACCCCGCAAATTCTACATCAACGTCGGCGGAGGATATTTCGGCGGCGGCGCCTCGTCAATCTACAGCTACAGCAAGATGCTCAACACCGGCGTCTTCAATTTCCTGGGCGTGCAGAAGTCCTTCCTCAAGGACGACCGCCTCACACTCCACCTGCAGGTGATGCAGCCCTTCGGCCCCTACAAGGACACCAAGATGGGCGTCTACCGCACCCGCGGCGACATCCGGGGCACTACCTACACCTGGATGACCAACCGCTTCTCGGTAATGTTCGGCGCCAGCTTCCGCTTCGGCTCGCTCCGGGCCAGCGTCAAGAAAACCAAGACCTCCATCACCAACGACGACGTCGAAAAGAAATCCTCCGGCAACAACGGCCAGTCCCAGTCCACCGGCGGCATGCAGATGTAACCGTGTCTGAGCGGCACCCCATCCGCTGACGCAATGGATGTGCGGCACCCTGCCGCTGAGACAACACCGACAAGCAAAAGACCTCAAGTCAGGCAGCAACTTCCGCCCCCGACTTGAGGTCTTTCATTCGACTACATCTTATCCATCGGCGAATGGATGTCAGGTCATTCCTTTCCAGTGGAAAGAACGGAAATTTTGCGGTGATAGTGGCGTT
>JBJFEE010000051.1:0-21791 GCA_051890455.1 Muribaculaceae bacterium | reverse complement strand
GTGACCTCTTTCTCCATCAGGAAGCCGAGCATCTTGTTGTCGCAGTCGAAATAGTCGGCGATGACGGCTGTGGAGGCGTGGCTGCGGTGAGCGGTGCCGAAGGCGTCGTTGACGTATACGTCAGCATACGAGGCCAGCTTCTTGGCGAATTCCTTCTGCTTGGCCTTCATTTCTTTCTTGGCGGCGTCGTATGCGGGGTCGGCTTTGTCGATGCCCACGGGCTTGCCTTCTTCCTCGGCGTGGAAGCGGAGGTTCTCGAGCAGGAGCACCTGGCCGGGCTTGAGGGCTTCGGCCTGAGCGGTGGCGTCAGCGGCGTCGGCGGCAAATTCTACGGGCACGCCGAGGTATTTCTCGACGGTGGGAACAATCTGTTTGAGCGAGAGTTTGGGGTTGACTTTGCCTTTGGGCTTGCCCATGTGCGACATGATGATGAGGGCGCCGCCATCACTCAGGATTTTCTTGAGGGTGGGGAGGGCGCCGCGGATGCGGGTGTCATCGGTGATGTTGCCGTTGTCGTCGAGGGGCACGTTGAAGTCAACGCGGACGATGGCTTTTTTGCCTTTGAAATCGTAGTTGTCGATGTTAGCCATTTCGGTGAATGTTTATGTTGGTTTGGAAATAAGTTTGCGCGTTATGTCTTTCGATTGCAAAATTACGGAATTTTTTCATCAATGGCGAAGATTAACGGCTAAAATGCGTTAAAGCTCTGCCTCTTTCATCTTTTCGGCGTTCTCGGCCACGATGAGGTGGTCGATGACGTCCTGGATGTCGCCGTCGACAAAGGCGGGGAGGTTGTATATGGTGTAGCCGATGCGGTGGTCGGTGATGCGTCCCTGGGGGTAGTTGTAGGTGCGTATCTTGGCCGAGCGGTCGCCGGTGCTGACCATGGTCTTGCGGCGTGAGGCGATGTCGTCAACGTACTTCTGGTGCTCGCGGTCGTAGATGTAGGTGCGGAGGCGGCTGAGGGCGCGCTCCTTGTTGTGGGGCTGGTCACGCGTCTCGGTACACTCGATGAGGATTTCCTGCACCTCGCCGGTGTTGGGGTTGCGCCAGTTGTAGCGGAGGCGAACGCCGCTCTCCACCTTGTTGACGTTCTGGCCGCCCGCTCCGCCGCTGCGGAAGGTGTCCCAGCGTATCTCGCCCTCGTTGATTTCGACGTCGAAGGGCTCGGCCTCGGGCAGGACGGCAACGGTGGCTGCCGAGGTGTGTACGCGGCCCTGGGTCTCCGTGGCGGGGACGCGCTGGACGCGGTGGACGCCGCTCTCGTATTTGAGCGTGCCGTAGACGTCGGCGCCGGTGACGGCCACGATGACCTCCTTGAAGCCGCCCGCGGCGCCTTCGGTGAAGCTGCTGACCTGAAACTGCCAGCCGCGTGACTCGCAGTAGCGCTGGTACATCTTGAAAAGGTCACCGGCAAAGATGGCGGCCTCGTCGCCGCCCGTGCCGGCACGTATCTCGAGCACGGCGTTGCGGGCGTCCTCGGGGTCGGCGGGGATGAGCATGACCTTTATCTCCTCCTCAAGCTTGGGGAGCTCGGCGCGTACCGAGTCGAGCTGCTCTCGGGCCATGGCGCGCATGTCGGGGTCGCTCTCGTTCTCGAGGAGCCGGTGTGCCTCCTCCTCATCGTCGAGGAGGGAGCGGTAGCGGTGCATGGCGGCGGTGATGCGCTCGAGGTCCTTGTATTCGCGGGTGAGCTGCACGTAACGCTTCATATCGGCCATTACGGCAGGGTCGGTTATCAACGTAGACACCTCGGCGAACCGGGAGTCCAGTCCGTCGAGGCGTCCGAGCAGGGTGTTGTCCTGTGACATATTATTCTTTTTCGGGAGTAGGGTCTTGGGAGTCTTTAGGGTCCTTAAGGTCGTTTGGGTCCTCAGGGGTCTCAGGGTCTGCGGGCTTGTCGGGGTTGTAGGGCGGGGGAGTCAGGGCCTTGTGCTTGGCGGCCTCGTCCAGGGCCATGATTTCGTCGGCGCGGGAGGTCCAGGGGCGTTTGCCGAAGATGTCCTCAACGTCGGCGGTGAAGATGACTTCTTTTTCCATCAGCAGGTCGGCCAGCTTCTTGTGGCCCTCGGCATATTTGCGCAGGATGTCCTTTGCGCGCTCGTACTGCTCGTTGAGGATGCGCGATACCTCCTGGTCGATGACCTTGGAGCGCTCCTCGGAGTAGGGCTTGCTGAAGCCGTAGTCCTGACCCGTCGAGTCGTAGTAGCTGATGTTGGGGATTTTGTCGCTCATGCCGTAGTAGACGACCAGCGAGTAGGCAATCTTTGTGGCGCGTTCGAGGTCGTTGAGGGCGCCGGTGGCTACCTGGCCGATGAAGAGGTCCTCGGCGGCGCGTCCGCCCATCAGCGAGCAAATCTTGTCCAGCAGGGCCTGTGCGGGCACCAGCTGGCGCTCCTCGGGCAGATACCAGGCGGCGCCGAGGGCTTTGCCGCGGGGCACGATGGTGACCTTGACAAGCGGGTCGCCGTAGCGGAGATGCCAGGAGACGGTGGCGTGTCCGGCCTCGTGGACGGAGATGCCGCGTTTCTCCTCGTCGGTGGTGATTTTCGACTTTTTCTCCAGGCCGCCGATGATGCGGTCGATGGCGGCGTTGAAGTCGGTGAAGTCGACCATCTTCTTGTTGTTGCGGGCGGCGATGAGGGCGGCCTCGTTGCAGACGTTGGCGATGTCGGCGCCGGAGAAGCCGGCTGTCTGACGTGCCAGCAGCTCGACGTCGAGGTCGTCGGCCTTCTTGATTTTGCGCAGGTGCACGTTGAAGATGGCCACGCGGTCGTGGACGTCGGGGAGGTCGACGTATATCTGACGGTCGAAGCGCCCGGCGCGTAGCAGGGCCTTGTCGAGGATGTCGACGCGGTTGGTGGCTGCCAGGCATATCACGCCGGAGTTACTGCCGAAACCGTCCATCTCGGTGAGGAGCTGGTTGAGGGTGTTCTCGCGCTCGTCGTTCGAGCCCATGTTGGCGTTGCGTCCGCGGGCGCGGCCCACGGCGTCAATCTCGTCGATGAAGACAATGCACGGTGCCTTCTCCTTGGCCTGGCGGAAGAGGTCGCGGACACGGCTGGCGCCCACGCCGACAAACATCTCCACGAAGTCCGAGCCGGACATGGAGAAGAAGGGCACGTTGGCCTCGCCTGCCACAGCCTTCGCCAGCAGGGTCTTGCCGGTGCCGGGAGGGCCTACCAGCAGGGCGCCCTTGGGGATTTTGCCGCCCAGGTCGGTATAGCGCTGCGGGTTTTTGAGGAATTCCACAATCTCCTCGATTTCCGTCTTGGCCTCGCTGAGGCCTGCCACGTCATCGAAGGTGACCTTGTTGGCGTTGTTCTTGTCGAAAATCTGCGCTTTGCTCTTGCCGACGTTGAAGACGGAGTTGCCACCACCGCCGCCGCCCGACATACGGCGCATCATGAATATCCAGAAGGCGATGAAGAGCACCATGGGTCCGAAGGCCCATAAGAGGTTGGACCATCCCGAGCTTTTCTCATATTTTACCTCGCCGTTGAATTTGCCCTCGGCACGCCAGGCGTCGATTTTGTTGTCGAGCTTGTCGGCGCTGGGGATGTCGGTAACGACCTTTGCCTCGACGCCCTTGCCGGGAGTGAACTGGTTCTTGTGGAACAGCTTTGAGGCCGCGTCGTCGGTGAGCACTGCCTCGGCCTCCTTCTTGTCGGTGAAGATGACAATCTTGGTGATGCCTTTCTGCTCTACAATCTGCTCGAACTGGCTGAAGGGAACATCTTTGGAGACGCCGTCGTCGTCGAGGTAGAGCATGCCTATCAGGAACATGATTATGATGGCGTACATCCAGTACATGGAGAACGACAAGACGAACGTCTTGAAGGGCTTTAGAGGCTTTTTGTCCTTGTTGTTTTTGTTATTGTTGAATAATGCCATTGTGAGTCGGAGTGGTGGGGAAAGTATTGAGGGAAAGGAAAGCGACGCTCAGTCGAGGTCGGGGATTTCGGTTATCTGTGCGTCGGCCCACAGGTCTTCGAGGTTGTAGCGCTGACGTGCCTCGGGGACAAAGACGTGCGCCAGGATGTGGCCGTAGTCGATGACAATCCATTCGCTGTTGACGTATCCGTCGTAGTTGTAGGGCTTCTGCGAGGCGTGCTCCTGCACGTATTCGCGCACAGAGTCGGCTATCGCCGCTACCTGCTGGCGCGAGTTGCCCTCGATGATGACGAACTTCGAGACGGGGGTGTCCTCGATGAGGCTCATGTCCACCACGGTGATGCCGTGGCCCTTGCGCTCCTGGGCGCCCTCGATGATGGTGTCAATTATGGTGTCGTGGGTAAGTTCTTTACTCATTAGAAATTAATAACTTATCGGGAATGTGCGAATTATGTGACTTGTATTTCGGTTGCCGTGGTCAAGTTTAATCGTGTTTAGGCACAAAGTTAGCAAAACTTACTCATAAAACATCCGAAACGTTAAAAAAGTTGGTGCAAAAATTGTGCCAAATGTGATTGCCGTCCGCAATATCTGCCTGTGGCGGCTCTAATCGCAGCGCATGGTGCGGGCGGGACTGATGCCGGAGGCTACGCGGGCCGGCAGGATGAGGACAAGCCACGACATGACGGCCACGCCGACGTTGATGAGGACGATGCCCGTCCAGTCGAACACCATGGGCACATGGCTCAGGTAGTACGATTCGGGGTCAAGGGGGAAGATGAGGTATGTCCGCTGAACCCAGATGACAAGCAGGGTCGCCAGGTCGCCGATAAGCATTCCGGGCACGACCAGGCGCATCGTCATGGCCACGAAGATATTGCTGACAGCCTGTTTTGACGCGCCCAAAGCCCTCAGCAGTCCTATCGCCGGTATGTTGTTGAGGATGAGGATGAAAAGGCTCGACACAAGGGTAATGGCCGCCACGCAGCACATGAGGATGAAGATGACGATGACGTTGGTGTCGAGCAGGTCGAGCCAGTTGAGGTACATGGCGCCCGAGTGGGTGATGTTGTCGACCACCATTACCGAGTCGGCCTGCTGCTGTTGGGCCAGGCTAATGAAGTCGGTCTGCAGCAGTTCGGCGGTATGCGCTATGGAGTCGGACCTTACGCCGCGCACCTCGATGGCCGAGGCGCCCAGGCTGTCGAGGCCGCAGACGCGTTGCAGCGTCTCCATGGGCGCGTAGCATACCGTCTTGTCGAAATCGCCGAAGTTGGAGGCATAGAGACCCGCGACGGTGAATTTGCGTGCGCGGATATTGTCGCCGGTGAAGAAGAACGTGTTGACGCGGTCGCCGGTTTTGATTCCGAGCCTGTTGGCCACGGTCTGCGAGACGACGATGGAGTCACCGCCGCCCGTGCTGTAGTCGGGGAACCGTCCGTCCGTGAGGTTGGACCGCTCGAAGGTGTAGTCGTGTCCCGGGGCAAAGGCCGTGAACAGAAGGATGGAGTAGTCGTCATCCGTCTTCAGCATTCCGGGCTGGCGCAGGGCCACGCTGAGGTCGGCGCCGGGGACGGCCTTTTTGATGACAGAGACAGTCAGCGGGTCAACGGTAAGGTATTCCGACCTCACTCCGGTATTGTAATTGTAGGGCGGCGTCACCGTGATGTCGGCGGTAAAGCCCGAGAGCTTGTCGCGGATGGCGGTCTTGAAGCCTTGCGAGACGGACAGCGTCAGCAGCATTACGGCCAGGGCACAGCTGACGCCGACAACAGCGATGACCGAAGCCACGCGGTTGTTGCCGCCGAGACCGAGACGGTTGGCTACCGTCAGTACAAACTGTCCTTTTTTCATTTCCCGGCAAATTTAGCATTTTTTCTCCACGCCGCCATCTATCCGGAGCCAAAAACTGTGAACTATTCCTTTGTCAAGACGTAAAATTTTCTGACCTTTGTGTTGTTTTAAACATCAAAATCATGAGACTTTCGGATCTCAAGAAGGGCCAGGAGGCCATTATAACCAAGATTCTTGGCCATGGTGCGTTTCGCAAGCGTGTCATGGAGATGGGCTTTGTGCGCGGACGCGAGGTCAGGGTTGACCTCAAGGCCCCGCTCAGCGACCCCATCAAGTACCATATAATGAACTATGAGGTGAGCCTGCGCCGCTCCGAGGCCGCCCTTATCGAGGTGGAGCCGATAGAGGCGGAGAAGCCTCGTCCCGACGTGCGCATGTCGTCGGGCTACGGCACCATCACCGAGGCCTCGGACATCCGTGACAACGACGCCGACCCCGAGGTGCGCGCCAACACCATCAACGTCGCCCTCATCGGCAACCCCAACTGCGGCAAGTCGTCGCTTTTCAACGACATCACCGGCTCGCACCAGCACGTCGGCAACTACTCGGGCGTCACCGTCGACGCCACCAAGGGCGAGTGCGACTTCGGAGGCTACCACTTCCACATCTATGACCTCCCCGGTACATATTCGCTGGCGTCGTATTCGCCCGAAGAGAAATATGTGCGCCAGTACCTGCGCGACCAGACTCCCGACGTCATCATCAATGTGGTGGACGCCTCCAACCTCGAGCGCAACCTCTACCTCACCTCCGAACTCATCGACATGGACCGCTCTATGGTGATAGCGCTGAATATGTTCGACGAGATACGCCGCGAAGGCTCCACCATCGACTACGGCACCCTCGGCGCCATGATAGGCGTACCTATCGTCCCTACCGTCAGCCGAACCGGCGAGGGCAAGGAGCTGCTGCTGAAGACCGTCATCGAGGTCTTCGAGGGACGCAACCGGGACGTCCGCCACATTCACGTGCACCTCGGCCCCGAAACGGAGAAGGCCGTGACGGTGCTCAAGGACATGATAAAGCGCGACGGCGACATCGCCCACCACATCTCGCCCCGCTACATAGCCATCAAGCTGCTTGAGGAGGACCCCGAGACGGACCGCTACATCGAGAGCGTACCCGACGGCGATAAAATCCTCAAGCAGCGCGACCACGAGCTGGCCGTCCTCCGCGACATCCATCAGGACGAGGTGGCTACGGCCATCGCCGCCGAGAAATACGGCTTCATCGCCGGTGCCCTGGAGGAGACCATGGAGAAACGCGAGAACACTACCAACACCACCGCCGCCATAGACCGTCTGGTGACAAACCGCATCGTCGGCTATCCGCTGTTCTTTGCCGCCATGCTGATGACCTTCTGGCTGACCTTTTACGTCGGCCAGTATCCCATGGAGTGGATTGAGAACGGTGTGACATGGCTGGGCGCCGCCGTGGGCAGGATAATGCCCGAGGGTCCGCTGCGCGACATGATTGCCGACGGCATCATTGGCGGAGTAGGGGGCGTGATAGTCTTCCTGCCAAACATCCTCATTCTATACTTCTGCATCTCCTTCATGGAGGACACGGGGTACATGGCCCGTGCGGCCTTCATCATGGACAGGGTCATGCACCGCATCGGCCTGCATGGCAAGTCGTTCATCCCGCTTATCTCAGGCTTCGGCTGCAACGTCCCCGCAATCATGGGTTCGCGCATCATCGAGAGCAAGTCGAGCCGCCTGATCACCATCCTCATCAACCCGTTCATGTCGTGCTCGGCACGTATACCCATATACGTGCTGCTCATCGGCACCTTCTTCCCCGGACACGCCGCCCTGGTTTTCCTGCTGATGTACGTCATCGGCGTCTGCGTGGCCATGGTGACGGCGCGAATGCTGCGCAGGTTCTGGTTCGGCAAGGACGAGACGCCGTTCGTGATGGAGCTGCCGCCTTACCGTGTGCCCACGGTGAAGGCCATGTGGCGCCATACCTGGGACAAGGGGCGCGAATACCTCAAGAAGATGGGCGGCATAATTCTCCTTGCCTCCATCATCGTCTGGGCGCTCAACTATTTCCCGCGCCACGACGCATCGGTGCCCGCCGGAGAGCGTCAGAACTCGTACCTGGAGATGTGCGGCAAGTTTGTCGCTCCGGTCCTCGAACCCCTGGGCCTTGAGTGGCGTGCCTCGGTGGCCGCCCTTGCCGGTGTGCCCGCCAAGGAGATTGTCGTGTCGACCCTCGGCGTGCTCTATACCGGCGACAGCGAGGCCAGTGAGCAGACATTGGGCGAAAGACTCCGCGAGCCCGACATCACCACCGGCAAGCCCGATTTCACCGATGCCACGGCAATATCCTTCATGATATTCATCCTCCTCTACTGCCCCTGCATCGCCACCCTCGCCGCCATCCGACGCGAAACCGGCAGCTTGCGGTACGTAGCCTTCTCCATTGTCTACAACACCTCCGTGGCCTGGCTCCTCGCCTTCGCCGCCTACCACCTCATGCTGCTGTGAATTAACTGTTTAAACGTATAAATGTTAAAGGGACGTTTGCCTGTATAGTCGGTCAAACGTCCCTTTAATTTTAATATAGTGAAAGTAATTTATTCTGCCGGGTTGTATTTGTTGAGGGTGATCAGGGCGAGGCGGAGCTGGTATTCGGCGTCGAGGCGGGTTTCGCGGGCGCTGAGGTAGTAGTTGAGTTCCTGGATGTAGGTGATGACGTTAATCTGGCCGCCTTTGTAGGCCATGAGCAGGAGGCGGGGGTATGACTCGTCGAGAGTGACGTCGTTGAGCTCGGAGAGGGCGTTGCGGCGTTTCTCTGCGACGGAGTAAGCGGCGGTGACGGCGCTGCGGGCCGAGGCGGAGGCTTCGGCGGCGTCGAATCCGGAGGCCGTGGCACGGAGTTTGGCTGCCTTTACGGCGCGTGAGCGCGAGTACACGGGCAGCGAGACGCCTATGGCAAATCCGTTGAAATGCTGCTCTTCCTCAAAGGCGTGGCGGTAGCCGACGGTGAAGCCGGGCATGCGCGAGGCGGCTACGGCGTCGGCCTCGAGGCGTGCGCTCTTTGCCGTGGCCTCGGCGGCGGTGACGTCAGGATTGGCCGAGGAGGCGTATTCGAGGTATCGGCTGAGGTCGTACATGGGCTCGGCGGGGTAGGCGCCGAAATCGGCGTCGATGGCGTTGCCGTCGTTGAGGGCGGCGAGCTCGGCACCGGCCTGCATGCTCTCCTGCGACACGTCGGCGATGCGGGCACGCAGTCCGTACAGCTCCAGCTGGATTTTCTTGACGTCGAGGATGGTGAGCTGGCCGTCGCGGTATCCGGTGGTGATGTAGTTGCGCAGCGAGTCCATGTTCTCGTAGACGCGCTGCAGCAGGTCGAGGCGCCGGCGGGCGTAGACGCCCATTGCGAAGGCCTCCTTGGCGGAGGTGCGCAGGCTCAGCTCCTCGGCGGCGTACCGGTATGTCCAGGCCTGGCGGCGCGACTCGGCGGTGCGGATGCGCTTGCCATAGGCTCCGGGCCAGTCGAACGACTGCGATACGCCGATGTTCCATTTTTTGTTGTCGTCGGGACCCCAGAGATGCTCGAACTCCACTTCAGGGTCGTTGAGGCGCTTTGCCTCGTAGAGGTCGCTCTGGTAGTCGGCCTCGGCGTTGGCGCGCAGGGCCTTGAGGCGGCTGTTGTTACTGATTATTGTGTCGATGGCCTCGGCCTGGCTGAGCGTGCGTGCTCCGGCTGTGGCAGCCGCAAAGGCCGCTACGGCAAATATGATGGCTTTTTTCATTGATTTAGAATTCATAATGATGTTCCCGTAGGTTTAATTATGAGAGAGTATCAAGATATCCTGAATGTAGGGACATGCCTTTGGCATGTTGAACCAGCAGGACCGTTTCCATGTAGGGACGTGCCTTTGGCACGTTGAGCCTGCCGGGCCGTTTGGGCAGGACTGACATCGCAAAGCGATGTCCCTACATTACAGAAAAATCCGTATTTCGACGCACCCGTATTACTGTTTGCTTTTTTTCATCAGCATGTATATGGCCGGGACGACGAAGACGTTGAGAACGGTGGCCGACAGCAGGCCGCCGAGGATGACGACTGCCATGGGCGACTGTATCTCGTTGCCGGGGGCGTTGCCGTTGATGGCAAGGGGTATCAGCGCCAGCGCCGATGTCAGCGCCGTCATGACGATGGGCAGCAGACGGTCGGACGAGCCGCGCATGATGCGCTCGTGCAGGGGCACGCCTTCGGCCTCCAGAGCGTTGTAGCGGCTTATCAGCAGCATGCCGTTGCGGGTGGTTATGCCTATCAGCGAGATGAAACCGATGATGGCGGGGATGTTGAGCTCGCCGCCGGTGATGACGAGGATAAGTACGCCGCCGATGAGTGCCAGGGGCATGTTGCTGAGGATGAGCAGGCTCTCGGGGATGTTGTGGAACTGCTGGTAGAGCAGCATCAGGATGACGAGCAGGGCACCGAGTGTGGCCCATGCCAGCATGCGCGATGCCGCGGCCTCGCTCTCGAACTGGCCGCCGTACTCGATGTAGTAGTTCTGGGGCAGCCTGACGTCTTTCTCGATTTCGCGTCGTATGTCGTTGACGGTGCTGCGAAGGTCGCGGCCGTCGACGTTGGCCGAGATGACAAGGCGGCGCTTGACGTTCTCACGGTGGATGGTGTTGGGACCGGTGGCCGAGACGACATCGGCAATCTGGCTGAGGGGCACCTTGCCCTGCGCGGTCTCTACCGGCAGGTCGCGGATGCTTTCGAGGCTCTTGCGGGCCGTGGGGTCGAGGATGACGGTGACGTCGTAGGGCAGGCCGTTTTCATAGACCTGCGAGACGGCCTGGCCCTGCAGGGATGTCTCGATGGTGTTGCGCAGAGCGGCGGGGGTGACGCCGTACTGGGCCATGAGTTCGCGCCGCGGACGTATCGACAGTTCGGGGCGCTCAATCTGCTGCTCAACGTTGACATCGACAACGCCCTCTACCTTTCCTGCGGCCTCCTTAATCTGGTTGCCGAGGGCAAAGAGCTGATTGAGGTCGTCGCCGAAGAGCTTGATGGCAATCTGCGACTCCGTACCGGAGAGCATTGCGTCGATGCGGTGGCTGATGGGCTGGCCTATCTCGATGTTGGTACCCGGCAGCTGCGACAGCTTTTCACGCAGTTCGCGCACCATCTCACCGCGGCTGCGGTCTTTGAGGGTGTAGGGCGCCTCAATCTCCGAGACGTTTGTGCCGAGCGAGTGCTCGTCCAGCTCGGCGCGGCCGGTCTTGCGCGCCGTGGTGCGCACCTCGGGGACGGACAGGATTATCTCTTCGGCCTTCTGGCCTATGCGGTCGCTCTCTTCAAGCGAGACGCCGGGTAGGGTGGACACGTTTATCGTCATCGAACCCTCGTTGAAGCCGGGCAGGAAGCTGCGGCCGAGGGTGAAGAAAAGCACAAGAGAGACAACGAAGAGCACTGCCACGGTGATCAGCAGCGGCCACGGGCGGCGCAGGGTGGAGTTCAGCAATCTGTCGTAGCCGCGGCGCATGAAGCGTGTGGCGCGGGGCTCTTTCTGCTCGGCCTTTTCGGCCTTCTTGCCGCCGAGGAGGAACGAGCACAGCACCGGAGTCAGCGTCAGCGCGACAATGGTCGAGGCTATCAGCGCCACGATGAACGACACGCCCAGAGGCTTGAGCATGCGGCCCTCGATTCCGCTGAGGAAGAACAACGGCAGGAAGCTGGCGATGATTATCAGCGACGAGTTGAAGATAGGCATACGCACCTCGGTCGAGGCGTGGTAGACGACCTTGACGGCCGGTTGTCGCTGGCCTTCGGGCAGGGCGCGGTTTTCGCGCAATCGTTTGTAGACGTTCTCCACGTCCACGATGGCGTCGTCCACCAGCGAGCCGATGGCGATGGCGATGCCGCCGAGCGACATGGTGTTGAGGGTGTAGCCCATGAGGTGCAGCACAATCACCGTCACTATTATCGACAGCGGCAGGGCTATCACGGAGATGGCGGTGGTGCGCAGGTTCATCATGAAGAAGAACAGCACGACGATGACGAAGAGTGCGCCCTCGAGCAGCGCCTCCTGAAGGTTGGATATGGAGTTGTCGATGAATTCCGACTGGCTGAAGATGTCGGTGGAAATCTTTATGTCATCAGGTAGCGTGGTGGCGATGTCGGCAAGGTCGCGGCGGATGAGCTTGTCCAGGTCGATGGTGGAGGCCGCGGGCTGTTTGGTTACGGTGATGATTACCGACGGCTTGCCCTTTACCGAACCGAGGCCCAGACGGGGCTGCTCGCCTGCGATGGTGACGGTGGCGACGTCGGCGACGGTGACGATGCCGCGCTCGTCCGAGCGGATGACGGTGGAGCCGAGGCGGTCGAGGTCGGCGGTGTTGATTTCGCCCTTCACGAGGTATTCGTTGCCGTAGTCGTAAACCACGCCTCCGGCGGCGTTCATGTTCATGTCGCGGGTGGCCTCGAGCACTTCGTCAATGGAGACGTCGAGCTGCTGCATCATCGTCGGCGACAGCTGTATCTGGAACTGGCGCACGTCGCCGCCCAGTACCGACACCTGGCTGACGCCGCCGAGGGCCAGCAGGCGCGGGGCGATGGTGCGATCGGCGATATCGCGCAGCTCTAACAACGATGTCTTGTCGGAGGTGAGGCCGATAATCATTATCTCGCCGAGGATTGATGACTGGGGTCCCATGACGGGAGTTTTTACTCCCGGAGGCATCTTGTCGGCAATCATCGAAAGACGCTCCTGCACAATCTGACGTGCAAGGTAAACGTCGGTGTTCCAGTCGAATTCCACCCATACCACCGAGAAGCCCATACTGGACTGCGAGCGCACGCGGCGCACGCCGGTGGAGCCGTTGACGGTGGTCTCGATGGGGTAGGTGACGAGTTTTTCCACCTCTTCCGGCGCCATTCCCGGTGCTTCGGTCATGACGACGACGGTTGGGGCGTTGAGGTCGGGGAAAATGTCAATCTCGCTGCGCACCAGCACTATCGTGCCGAAAATCAGCGCAATTCCCGAGAGTATGAGAATTGTCAGGCGGTTGCGCAGTGAAAAGTCTATGATTTTGTTGAGCATGGTTCCGTATTTTTATCTGGTCATACTCATCAATGGTTGTGCGAGTGCCCTTCGGGGACTACGCCCGACGACTCGGCCAGGCGGACGGAGACAGTGCCTTTGGTGACGATGTTGTCGCCGGCATGTACGCCGTCCAGTATCTCAACTCTTGCGCCGTCGTTGGTGCCAAGTGTGACGGGAACCTTCTCGTAGCACTCCTCGTCGACCTTGCGGAAGACGAAATAGCGGCCCTGCTGCTCGCTGATGGCCGACACGGGCACCGAGATGACGCCTTCACGAGCTTGTCCGAGGAGGTAGACCTCGGCGGGGGTGCCGGGGAGCAGGCTGCCGGAGTTGGTGAAGGTGAAGTATACGGGCACATATCCGGGACGGCTGTCGCTGACGGTGCCGCCCTGGCTCTGACGTGCGCCGAGGGCAGTCAGGTCGACCACCTCGTCGGAGTAGGGGGTCTTGATGTTCACGCCCCTGATGGCGGCCACCTTGCCGTAGTGGCGCTGGGGGACGTCGGCGCGGAGGGTTAGGCCCGAGCCCGAGCTGATGGAGGCCACGGGGGCTCCTGCGTCAACGAAGGCGCCGTTGCGGACGCTCAGACCGGTGACGGTGCCGGAGACGGGAGCGGTGACGGCGCCGGACGAGGCTCCGGGGCTGTACAGCGCCTTGGCGTTGTTGTAGGCGGCAAGTGCTGCGTTGTAGTCGGCAGTCGAGACGATGCCGTGTTCGTGCAGAGGTTTGATACGGTCCAGCTCTCGTTTGGCGGCCTCGACGTTGGCGCGGGCGGCGGCATTGGAGTCACCGCCTGTGGTGCATCCGGCCTTCACGGTGGCTATGCGTTGTCCGGCGCGCACGTGGCTGCCTTCGGTGATACCGGCGGCGAAGGTGACGATGCCGGATGCGAGAGCCGAGGCCGTGCCCGTCGCCGAAGCCGTTTCCATGATGCGTCCGCTGACCTTGAGCACGTCGCTGAAGGGCGCGGGCTTGATGACGGAGGTCTCCACTCCCAGCATCTTGGCCTGCTCGGGCTCAATCACAATCTCCTTGCCGCTGTGGCCCTCGCCCTCGGCCTCGTGGTCATGCCCTTCGGCCTCGCCGTGCTCGTGGCCCTCGGCATGTCCGTGGTCATGGTGATGGTGGGCGAGCTCGTCCTTGGCATTGGAGTTGCACGATGTAATACAGACGGCTCCCGAGATAATGGCGGCGACAGTAAGCCACGTCCTGAGCCTCAGAGATTTAAACAGAGTAAACGGTGATAACGTCATGGTGTATGGACATATTTACTCCGGCCGCAGACCTGCAGCCGGACTATTGGTTAAAAGGATGCCGAAGCGCCAACATCGTTGCGCACCAGCCCCCTTGCATCTTATATTTATTTATGTGTGCAAAATTACCAAAAATTTTCGTGGCAGGCAATAAAAGTCAAAAAATGCGCATTAATAACTTCGCTTTGCCTCAGCGGACAAAGTGATTTATGCGGTTGTCGTCCGAACCGTCCTCCTGGATGACGAGCGATTTGGCGTCATGGGCCAGGATGCTGTAGACATGCGTGCTCGATCCCTCAGTGGTGAGGTAAATTTTGTCATCCTTGCCAATCCATTTGAAATCGAGTTTCTTGGAGCCTATTCTGTAATATCCGTTGCCGTCGGCATCGAAATTAATCTGGTTGCGTGTGCTGTCCGGCCCAATCTTGTCGTTGTTGAGCGTCCACAGCCCTACGATGTCGGGCTGCTCTTTTGAAGGTGTTTCTTTCTTTATACCTTCTTTCGTCACCGTTGTCGAATCGGACACATTATCAGTTTTTCCGCTCTTGCCAATTCTGTCGCATCCGACTGCGGCGACTATTGCTGCCGTCAGACCGATTATCAATATCTTCTTCATGATTTATGTGTTTTATGTTAGTGCTTATGGGGAGTTGTACAAATTTACGCTAAAAAAACAATCCGGCAAACAAAAGTGATCCCAAAGTGCCTTGTATAATACCGAACCAAAGAGTTTCGTCATTGTTCTAATGATGAACAAGCGATTGGTTTCGTTGGTTTGGTTTCTCTAAAATGCTACGGTGATGAAAAAGATTGAATTAAGGTTGTTGAAATATATGGCAGCGCTTGTGACGGCTGTTATGGCATTGACGATGGTGTCGTGCGGGAGCGATGATGACGAAACGGCTTACCTCGAGGTGGGCAAGACAGACTATGTCGAGGTGGAGTACAGTGTCGACCTCAGTGAGGCGTGGTACAGGTTCTACGATATCTCGGTGTCTTACACCGGGCGTGACGGCGTAATCCGGTATGAGAATTTCGAGGCGGACCGCGACGTCAAATTCCGCGTGGACTATGACGTGGCGCCGCGCGATATGCAGTTCACGGTCATCGCCAGCCCCAAGGCCGAGTCGCCCCAGATTGACGACGACCGCGACGTCATCTTTGACCAGAACTGCTCCATCAAGGTCAAAGGCTACACCTTTGCCAACCAGCGCACCATGCTGGACTACCTGCACCGCGACCCCGACCGCTATACCGTGGCCCCCGGCAATATGAGCCGCCAGCTGGAGCAGGACCTCGTCCTCTTCACGGCCACATGCCGCCTGGACTGAAAATAAGTGGACGCTGAGGGTAGGGTATTTCATGGATTTTTGCTAATTTTGCAGGTTGAAGATTGTTGCCTGAGGTTTCGGGCTGCTGAATATGAACCTAATCACAGATTAAACCTATAAATTAGCATTGACTTATGAGCGAGATTGCTTCTAAATACGACCCGTCGGCTGTCGAGCAGCGATGGTACGACTACTGGATGGAGCACCGTCTTTTCCACAGCGAGCCTGACGGCCGCGAACCTTACACCATCGTCATTCCGCCGCCAAATGTGACGGGCGTCCTGCACATGGGCCACATGCTCAACAACACCATTCAGGACATCCTGGTGCGCCGTGCCCGCATGATGGGCAAGAACGCCCTGTGGGTGCCCGGCACCGACCATGCCTCCATCTCCACCGAGACCAAGGTCATCGCCAAACTCGCCGCCGAGGGCATCAGGAAGACCGACCTCACGCGCGAGCAGTTCCTGGAGCACGCCTGGGAGTGGACGCACAAGCACGGCGGCATCATCCTCAAGCAGTTGCGCAAGTTGGGCGCCTCGTGCGACTGGGATCGCACGGCCTTCACCATGGACGAGGAGCGCAGCCGCGCCGTCATCAAGGTTTTTGTCGACCTTTACAACAAGGGGCTGATCTACCGTGGTCTGCGCATGGTCAACTGGGACCCTGCCAACCGTACCGCCATCAGCGACGACGAAGTGTTCTACGAGCAGGAGCAGAGCAAGCTATACTATCTTAAATATTATGTGGCCGACGACCCCGGGCACCGTTATGCCGTCGTCGCCACCACGCGTCCCGAGACCATCATGGGCGATACAGCAGTCTGCATCAACCCCAAGGACCCCAAGAACGAATGGCTCAAGGGCAAGCGCGTGATTGTGCCTCTGGTAGGCCGCGAGGTGCCCATCATCGAGGACCGCTACGTCGACATAGAGTTCGGCACGGGCTGTCTCAAGGTCACCCCCGCGCATGACAAGAACGACTATATGCTGGGTAAGACCCACAACCTGGAGAGCATCGACATCTTCAACGAGGACGGCACCGTCGCCGAGACTGCCGGCATGTACGTCGGCATGGACCGCTTCGACTGCCGCAAGACCATCGCCGTCGACCTGCAGAACGCCGGGCTGATGGAGAAGGTCGAGGACTATGTCAACAACGTCGGCCTGAGCGAGCGCACCAAGGTGCCTATCGAGCCTCGCCTGTCGATGCAGTGGTTCGTGAACATGAAACACTTCGCCGACATTTCCCTGGCTCCCGTCATGGACGACCTCATCAAGTTTGTCCCCGAGAAATACAAGACCACCTACCGCATCTGGCTGGAGAACATCCAGGACTGGTGCATCAGCCGCCAGCTGTGGTGGGGTCACCGCATCCCGGCATGGTACTACACCGCCCCCGACGGCAGCCGTCAGATTGCCGTCGCCGAGGACGAGAACGGCGCCCTGCAGACCGCCCGCGCCCAGAGCGGCAACGACAGCCTGCAGCTGAGCGACCTCGAGCGTGACCCGGACGCCCTCGACACCTGGTTCTCGTCGTGGCTGTGGCCCATCACCCTGTTCGACGGCATCAACAACCCCGGCAACGAGGAAATCAAATACTACTATCCCACGACCACACTTGTCACCGGTCCGGACATCATCTTCTTCTGGGTGGCCCGCATGGTCATGGCCGGATATGAGTACGTCGGCGACAAGCCTTTCAAGAACGTATACTTCACCGGCATTGTCCGCGACGCCCTGGGACGCAAGATGTCCAAGTCGCTGGGTAACTCGCCCGACCCGCTGGAGCTTATCGAGCGCTACGGTGCCGACGGCGTGCGCATGGGCATGATGCTCGCCGCTCCCGCAGGCCACGACATCATGTTCGACGAGAAGCTGTGCGAGCAGGGCCGTAACTTCTGCAACAAGATCTGGAATGCCTTCCGCCTCGTCAGCGGCCTGGAGGTCGATGACAAGGCCGGGCAGCCCGCCGTTGCCGCCACCGCCTGCACGTGGTTCGAGGCCAAGCTGAGCGAGACGGCCGCCGAGGTGTCGCAGCTGATGGAGAAATTCCGCATCAGCGAGGCACTGATGGAGGTGTACAAGCTCATGCGCGACGAGTTCTCGTCATGGTACCTCGAGATGATAAAGCCCGCATACGGTCAGCCTCTCGACGGCAAGACCCACCGCCAGGCGCTGGAGTTCTTCGACGCCATCCTGCGTCTGCTGCATCCTTTCATGCCTTTCATCACCGAAGAGCTGTGGCAGAACCTTGCCGAGCGCCGCGACGGCGAGTCGATAATGTATGCTCCTATGCCTCAGGTCAAGGAGTACGACCCCGAGGTGCTGAGTCGCATCGAGACAGCCAAGGAGATTATCACCGGCGTTCGCGGAGTCCGCGCCTCTAAGAACATTCCGCCCAAGACGACGATGACGCTCCGCGTGGTCGACGCTGCCATTGATGAGGCCGTTAAGCCAGTCATCTGCAAGCTCGCCAACGTCGAGGCCATCGAGGAGAACGTCAAGGCCGACTCCGCCGCCGCAGCGTTCATGGTTGGCAAGATGCAGTTCAACGTACCCCTCGCCGAGACCATCGATGTGGAGGCTGAGAAGGCACGCATCGCCAAGGATCTGGACTATCAGCGCGGTTTCCTGGCCTCGGTGCTGAAGAAGCTCTCCAACGAGCGCTTTGTCGCCAACGCCCCGGCAGCCGTGGTCGAAGGCGAGCGCCGCAAGCAGGCCGACGCCGAGCACAAGATAGCCACCCTCGAGGCCGCCCTGAAGGCTCTGGGCTAAAGAAATACTCCAACGCTGAAGGTTGTCCAAGCCATTGGTTAAGGCAAAATCGGCAAGTTTTTTGCTGCCAAATGGTCGTTGGAGGCCTCAGAGTTTGGCTATTAAAAAAATTTTTGTTACCTTTGCATCTCGAAATGCGCAATACTTGCAGCGACGAGTTCGCATTTTAGTATCAACGGAAAAATTAAAAATCATAACAGCAATGAAAAGAACATTCCAACCCTCTAATCGCAAAAGAGTGAACAAGCACGGGTTCCGTGAGCGCATGTCTACCCCCGAAGGCCGCAAGGTCCTGGCACGTCGTCGCGCCAAAGGCCGTCTGCATCTCACCGTATCGAGCAGCATCGCCAGCAAGTAAGCTGCTGCTCACAACGTGCAACGCCCTGCAAGCTTATGCCTGCAGGGCGTTGCCGTATTTGGATGTGCCCTATTTTATGGATGATCTTTTGTCAGGACAGGATTTGGGGACAGGGCAGTCCGTTCTCGAGGTGTATTTTTTGTCTTTCTGATGGCATAATGGGCAGTCGGAAGAACCGGTGCAGGAGGGACAGCCGGAGCCTTTGCCTCGTACCATCAGCAATATCTTGCGGATGGCGATCAATGCGGCGAGGATGACTATTATGCCGACTATAATCAGCTGAATTGTTTCGGACATGGGAGGAGAGAGTGTATGAGATTTTTAAAATGCCAATACCGGTGTCATGCCTTTATTTTTTGAAATTTTTGGTTATGAGGGCGTTTAGTTTCCCCGGGGTGAGAGTGTCGGGGTATTCGGTGAACATCAGACGGAGTGAGCAACCTTCGCGGAAACGGGAGCACCCGTATGCAGTGCGTCCTTTGATGATATGTCCCTGACCGCATAAAGGGCAGGGGATTTGCTCAAGCTTGCGCACAGCCGGTTTGCGTGGCGCTTTGGGTGCCGTTGCCGAAGCGGATTTGGCTTCTGCTGCTTTTGTTGAGGCATTTTTTGCTGCTTTGCCATTCTTTGCCTTACTGTCTTCGGTTATTGTCTCGATGCTGCGGCCGGAGTTGTCGTTGAGGACATTGAGGACGATACGGCCAACCATCTCTTTAAGCTCGTTCAGAAAGTCCTGGGCTGTGAAGCTGCCTTGCTCGATGCGGCGCAACTTGTTCTCCCAGATGCCTGTGAGGCGGGGACTTTTCACCAGGTCGTCGCGGATGATGTCGATAAGGTCGCAGCCGGCCTGTGTCGCCCATATTGTCTTGCGCTGGCGCGTGAGGTAGCCGCGGCGAAATAGCGTCTCGATGATGGCCGAGCGTGTCGACGGGCGGCCGATGCCGTTTTCCTTCATCGCCTCGCGCAGTTCCTCGTCCTCAATGCTTTGTCCGGCAGTCTCCATGGCTCTGAGCAGGGTGCCTTCCGTGTAAGGCTTGGGCGGCTGCGTCATCTTCTCGGCCAGCGCGGGCTTGTGCGGCCCGGACTCGCCCACTGTAAAGGCGGGCATGATACCGTTGTCGGCGTCCTTTTCCTGCTCCTTCCCGTCCGCCTGCGTGTCTTCGGCGGCTTTTTTGTCATCGGCAAAAAGCGTGCGCCATCCCGGCTCGAGGATGACCTTGCCGGTGGCCTTGAACACGTATTTCTCGCATTGTCCGGTGACGGTGGTCTGGCTGAAGATGCAGTCGGGGTAGAACGCCGCGATAAACCTCATGGCTATAAGGTGGTACATGAGGCGCTCGTTGCCGACAAGCACCCGCGGGTCTTCGCCGGTGGGGATAATGGCGTGGTGGTCGGTGATTTTGGAGTTGTCGAAGACCTTCTTGCTCTTAGGCAGAGCCTTTGCCATCAGCGGCTCCGTGAAATTTGCGTACGGCGTCATGCGCTGAAGGATGCCGGGGACTTTCGGGTATACGTCGGTAGGCAGGTACGTGGTGTCGACGCGCGGATATGTGGTGACTTTCTTCTCGTACAGCGACTGGATGAGTTTCAGCGCCTCGTCGGCCGTCCATCCCCAGCGCTTGTTGCACTCCACCTGCAGCGACGTCAGGTCAAAAAGGCGGGGAGGGGCCTCGCGGCCTTTTTTCTCGGTGACATCGGTAATCGAGAACGGTTTGCCGTCAATATCGGCGAGTACTTTCCGGGCGTCCTCGGCAGTCTTGAACTTGCCCGAAGCGGCGCGAAACGACACATCGCGGTAGAAGGTTTTGAGTTCCCAATATGGTTCGGGCTTGAAGTTCTCTATGGCGCGCTGTCGCTCGACAATGATGGCCAGGGTGGGTGTCTGCACGCGTCCAACCGAAAGGATGTTGCCGCGCTTGCGGCTGTATTTTATCGTGTACAGGCGTGTGGCGTTCATGCCCAGGACCCAGTCGCCGATTGCGCGCGACATACCGGCGTAATAGAGGTTGGTGTACTCGCTCTGGGGCTTTATGTCACTGAAACCCTTGCGGATGGCCTCGTCGGTCAGTGACGATATCCATAGCCTGGACACCGGACATTTCACTCCGGCTTTCTGCATGACCCAGCGCTGGATCAGCTCACCTTCCTGGCCGGCATCACCGCAGTTGATGATGCTCTCGGCGTTCTCGGCAAGGCTGCGGATGACGCCGAACTGCTTCTTGATGCCGGTGTCGTTTTTGAGACGTATGCCGAAGCGCTCCGGAATCATCGGCAGCGCAGAAAGCGACCAGTGCTTCCAGGCCTCGGTATAGTCCGCAGGCTCCTTGAGCTCGCACAGATGGCCGAAGGTCCAGGTCACGCAGTACCCGTTTCCCTCGAAGTATCCGTCGTGGCGTGCGTCAGCGCCCAGTATGCGGGCGATGTCGCGGGCCACACTGGGTTTCTCGGTTATGCAGAGTTTGTAACTCACTTTGCGTTTTCTTTGGCTTCGTTCCAGAGCTCGTCCATCTCGCCGAGTGTCATCTCATCCAGCTTTTTACCGTCAGCGGAAGCCTTGGATTCGATGTACGAAAAACGGCTGATGAACTTGCGGTTTGTGCGGTCGAGGGCGTTTTCGGGATTGACGCCGTATTTGCGTGCGGCGTTGACGACGGCGAAGAGCAGGTCGCCGAACTCAGCCTCCAGAGCGTCTTTGTTCTTGGCGGCGATTTCGCTCTCAACCTCGCGCGTTTCCTCCTTGACCTTGTCCCACACCTGTTCGGGCGACTCCCAGTCGAAGCCCACGTTGGCGGCCTTTTCCTGAATGCGGAAAGCCTTTACAAGAGCGGGCAGGGCGCGGGGAACACCTGCGAGAACCGACTTGTTGCCGCCCTTCTCGCGGAGTTTGATTTTCTCCCAGTTCTCGGCAACTGCCTGGGCGTTGTCGGCCTTGGTCTCGCCGAAGACGTGCGGGTGGCGGAATATGAGTTTGTCGTTGAGGGCGTCGCAGACGTCGGCGATGTCGAACAGCCCTTTCTCATCGGCAATCTTCGAGTAAAAAAGGATGTGCAGCAGCACGTCGCCGAGTTCCTTGCGGATGTCGTCGGTGCTGTCGTCGCCGAGGGCCTGGGCCAGCTCGAAGACCTCCTCGATGGTGTTGGGGCGCAGGCTTTCGTTGGTCTGCTTGGCGTCCCACGGGCATTTTACCCGCAGGATGTCAAGGGTTTCCATAACGCGGCGCATGGCCTCGAGTTTTTCCTGTGTGTTATGACT
>JBJFEE010000050.1:0-22010 GCA_051890455.1 Muribaculaceae bacterium | reverse complement strand
TCGCAAAGCGATGTCCCTACATCATTAAATTCCCGCAATTTGACACACCCTCACGTTGTATACTGTTATAGGCTTGAATTACACCTCTACGCGGGTGGCTGTGACGGGGTGGCCCATGAAGAGGGCGGCGGTCTGGTCGAAGCGCTCGGCGTGGTCGGTGGTGAGGAAACGCACGGAGGCGTTCTGCGTCAGTCGCGACTCCATCTCGGGGTGGCGGCGCAGGTAGTCGGCGAGGCTGCCGGCGACGATTTCGCCCTGGGGAACAAGGCGGATGCGGTCGGGAAGCGCCTCGCGTATTTTATTGTACAGCAGGGGATAGTGCGTGCAGGCAAGGAGCACGGTGTCGATTTTCGGGTCTATGGCCATTAGCGCGTCCACGCCCTCGCGGACGAAGAAATCGGCGCCGGGACTATTGGCGTAACCCTCCTCGACCAGCGGTACCCACATAGGGCAGGCGTGGCCGCTGACCTTGAAGTCGGGACGAAGGTTGTGAATTTCAATGTCATACGAGTTTGAGGCGATGGTGCCCGGGGTGGCGAAGACGCCGACGTGGCCGTTTGTATCCGTTTCGGCGACGGCCTCCGCCGTGGGGCGTATCACGCCGAGAACGCGTCGCGTGGGGTCGTCGCTCGTCGGCAGCCAGTTCTGCTGGATATTGCGCAAAGCCTTTGCCGACGCTGTGTTGCATGCAAGGATTACCAGCGGACAGCCCTGATTGAACAGATATTGCACGCACTGGAGGGTGAAGCGGTGGACTGTCTCGAACGAGCGTGTGCCGTAGGGGGCGCGGGCGTTGTCGCCGAGATACAGATAGTCGTACTGCGGAAGCCGCTCGCGCAGACTTCGCAGCACCGACAGGCCGCCGAAGCCCGAGTCAAAGACACCTATGGGTGAGATGGATTTCACGCTGCCGCTCATCGTCTTATTCGTTTTTCGAAGTTACGCGCCGCAGCACATACAGCGGTGAGGCCGTCAGTCGCGGCAGGGCAGCCAGCTGGACGCGCTCGGGCGACAGCTCGGCGCTCATGGTGGCGTTGCCGACGGTTATGCCCTTGGCCTCCAGGGCTCCGCGCACTGTTGACAGTGCCAGCTCGGGTGTGTTGGTCTCCTGGCTGAGGTGACACAGGAAGATGTGGCTGAGGATGTCCGGACGCTCCTTGTTCTCGGCCAGGACGGACGCCGCCCACTCGCCCGAGACGATGTTCTCGAGGTGCCCGGTAGGGCCGGCGATGCGGGCCTTGAGGTATTCGGGACGGTTGCTGCGGCGCAGCATCTCGGCGTCGTAGTCGGCCTCGAGCATCAGGAAGTTGGCCTGACGCATGTAGTGGTCGGCACGCTCGGTAATCATGCCCATGTCGGTGGCCACGACAAAGGCCTTGTCCTTGCGGCGTATGAAGAAGCCCACGTTGTCGCTGCCGTCGTGGCTGGTCTCGAAGGGAGTGATGGTGAAGCCGCCGGCCTCGAACTCGAATTCCTTGTAAATGGGCTTGTGATAGTCGGTTATGCGGCGCGATACCGACGAGCGGCGCAACAGGCCCTGCAGGCAGCGCGGGGTGCAGTATAGCAGCAGATGGCGGTTGTAGCGCAGCAGCTTGTAGGCCGCGCGTGCGTGGTCGCCGTGGTCGTGTGTAATCAGGATTCCGGCGATGTTTTTTATGTCTATTTTGTGCTGTTTCAGCCCCTTCTCGACAATGTCGGTGTCAACGCCGGCGTCGATGAGGATGCCGCCCTCCGAGTTGCCCAGGTAGGCGCAGTTGCCCGACGAGCCGCTGCCGAACGACACGAACATCAGCCGGTCGTGCGGGTGCAGGCTTTCGGGGCTGATGTCGAATGACGCGTCGCCGGCAGCCGCCGCCGATGGCTCGTCGACGGGACGGTGATGCGTCTCGCGGTCATCGCCGACCGAGGACATGTCGATGTCGACCGTGTCGAACAGGCCGGGCAGGTCCTCGAGGGCGCGCAGGGCGCGGCGTTTGCGTGAGTTCGGTTTTGCCATATTGTTGTATTATAGGCCACTACGGGCGTAAAGTCGCCGGGCCTATGAGGAATATCGTGGGAATTTTGTTGAAATCGTATTTGCGGGTGCGCCATTTCGCCGCGGGGAGTGTGACGATGCTCTGGCGCGGGCCGGTAATGTCGGAGGCGGCGCAGACGAGGGTGCCCGGAGCCAGCGTCGCGGCCATCTGGGCCATGAGGCGGTTGTTGCGGTAGGGCGTCTCGATGAAAATCTGGGTCTGACCCTTCGCCGCCAGTTTTTCCAGCTCGCGCAGACGGCGGGCGCGCTGCCCTTCGTCGACGGGAAGATAGCCCTGGAAAGCGAAGCTCTGGCCATCGAAACCGCTGCCCATCAGCGACATAAGTATGCTTGACGGACCGACTAAAGGAACCACCTCGATGCCTGCGCGCTGAGCGGCGGCGACAACGGATGCTCCGGGGTCGGCAACAGCCGGACAACCCGCCTCGCTGATGACACCGAGAGGGAGGCCTTTGCGCACCGGCTCCAGCAGGACCTCGACGGCGCCTAAGGCCGTGTGCTCGCTGAGCTCCGAAAAGGTGCATTCATCGATGGGGAAGTCGCGCATGACCGCCCGCAGGAAACGACGCGCCGACCGCACGTTCTCCACCGCGAAATGTCGGATTGGCCGCATCACTTTGACGTTCCACGCGGGCAATACCCGCTCCCAGCCGCCCTCGCTGAGGGGAACGGGCAGCAGATACACCGCCGCGCGCAGCGGCAGGGCGGTTTCGGTGTTGTCGGTATGGTCGGTCGGGTTCATCTTTCAGTACAAAATTACGGAATTATCCGCACGTGCGCAAATATCGGCATCGCGGAGGGTCATTTGCCCTTGTGGGTCATGATGTCGAGAATCATGGAGTCGGTTTGCGTCATGCCGTCGCGGCCGATGGCGGTGAGATTGTTGATGGTGGTGTCAACCGACTCGTCCACAATGCCTTCGAGACTTGTGCATGCATCGCCCTCCATGGCCACCATGGCCGAGATGACGGCGGTGGAGACGCCGGAGGTGAGCTTGAAGGCGCAGCTGGGTTTGGCGCCGTCGCATATCATGCCGGTGAGGTTGGCGGCCATGTTCTTCACCGTCGCCGCCACCTGCTCGTATCCGCCGCCCATGAGGTAGCAGATGCCGGCGGCGCTGCCGGTGGTGGCCACCACGCATCCGCATAGGGCGCTGAGGCGTCCGAGGCTCTGCTTGATGTAAATCGATGTCAGGTGGCTGAGGATGAGGGCACGAACTGTCTGCTCGTGGTCGGCGTAGACCTCCTCGGCGTAGATAACGACGGGCATTGTCGCCGCTATGCCCTGGTTGCCCGAGCCGCTGTTCGACATCACGGCCACGGGGGCGCCGCCCATGCGGGCGTCGCAGGCTGCGGCGGTGTAGCTGAGAATGCGGCTGAAGATGCTGTCGCCCATGATGCTGCGCTGGCGCTCGCTGTGGAGCGTGCGGCCCACGCGGTGGCCGTATTCGGCCATCAGGGCGCGCTCGGCGGCGAGTTTGTTGAGGCGGCGTGTCTCCAGGATGAAGCCCAGCTCTTCGGCTGGAACGGTCATGGCGAAATTCCACACCGTGGCCATGTCCAGCTCGGGGACGGTGATGCCGTCGTCAGCGCCGTCGCCGCTTTTCCCGCGGATGTCGAGGACGGTCCTGCCGTTGCTTTCCTCGTAGACGAAATGCGTATGGCCGCCGCTGATGACGGCGCGTCCCGTGCGGCCTGCCGCCGTCACCGTGACGTCGATGTATAGCACGTCGTCGGCATCGTCGGCAAGGGAGATGGAGATGATGTCGCGGTCGATGATGTCGCGGCCGCGCCGCACGTCGGCCTCGCTGACGTCGGCCAGGACCTCGAGGCCGCGCTCCGAGCGTCCCTGCAGGGCGCCCAGGGCCACGGCGATGGGCAGGCCCGTCATGCCCGTGCCGGGGATGCCGACGCCCATGGCGTTCTTGATGATGTTGCCGGACAGGCGGCAGTCTATTTTTTCGAGGCGCGAGCGGTCGGCGTCGGCCAGCTCGGCGGCACGTGCCACGGCCAGGGCCACGGCGACCGGCTCGGTGCAGCCCACAGCGGGCACCACCTCGGCCCGTATGAGCCTGAGTATGCGGTTTTTCAGATTTTCGTCAAGCATGGAAAAGCGGTGATGAATGGTTCAGTTGCAAAGATACGAAAAAATTAAAAATTTAAAATTAAAATTTAAATCGGAGGGCTGGCTGTCTTTTGTTGAAGCCGGTTTTATTGAAGCCGGAGGTCCTGATCTTCCCTATTGTATAAACTCCAGAGCTTCATCGAGGGGCGGTCGTAGGGCGGTAAGGACTGCTAATTTTTAATTTTAAATTTTCAATTTTCAAATTCCCCTTAAAATCACTACCTTTGCAGTTACGAACCAAGTTAATACATCGCTTATGCCCGAATCACTGACAAGACTGAACGCCTCCGTCGCTGACGAGAACCGTCCCTCGCCCGAGGTGATGCGCGCCAAGCAGCGTTTTGGCATCATCGGCAATACCCCGGCCCTCAACGAGGCCGTGGCGCGTGCGCTGGTCGTGGCGCCCATCGACCTGTCGGTGCTGGTAATCGGCGAAAGCGGCTCGGGCAAGGAGTTCTTCCCCAAGATTATACACGAAAACTCGGCCCGCAAGCATGCCCGCTACATAGCCATCAACTGCGGCGCCATTCCCGAAGGCACTATCGACTCGGAGTTGTTCGGACACGAGAAGGGCTCGTTCACCGGCGCCGTGGCCGCCCGCAAGGGCTACTTCGAGGAGGCCGACGGCGGCACAATCTTCCTCGACGAGGTGGCCGAGCTGCCCCTCACCACCCAGGCGCGTCTGCTGAGGGTGCTGGAGACCGGCGAATTTCTGAAGGTCGGTTCGAGCCAGGTTCAGCGCACCAACGTGCGCATCGTCGCCGCCACCAACGTCGACCTCCCCGGCGCCATAGCCCGCGGCAAATTCCGCGAGGACCTCTTCTACCGCCTCTCTACGGTGCAGATTGATGTGCCGCCCCTGCGCGACCGCACCGCCGACATCATGCTTATGGCGCGCCGCTTCGCCTCGACCTTCGCCGAGAACTACCGCACGGCTCCTGTCGAGTTCGACGACAGCGCCCGCATGGCTCTCCAGGACTATTCGTGGCCCGGCAACGTGCGCCAGCTCAAGAACATAGTCGAGCAGATTGCCCTCTTCAACGCCGGAGGCACCGTCACCGGCGCCATCGTGGACAGCTATCTGCCCCGCACCACCCATACCGCCACGCCCGTGCGGTCAGGCAGCCACTCGTACGATGACGAGCGCGAGGCCCTCTTCAACATGATTTTCAACCTCCGCGCCCGCATAGACGAGCTGGAAGAACGCCTGCAGGGACGCCCCGTGCAGCAGCCCATCACCAGCGCCGTCGACGTCACCGACTACCCCACGGCCCTCGTGCCCTCGTCGGTCACCGACCAGGCCCGGCACATCATCAGCCCGGGTTTTGTCCCCGCGTCACCCGCCCAGCCCACCGAGCGCGACCGCATAGCCGAGGCCCTCAAACGCCACGACGGACACCGTAAGGCCGCCGCCGCCGACCTGGGCATCTCGGAGCGCACGCTCTACCGCAAAATCAGGGAGTACGACCTCGAATGACGCCGTTGTCCCTTAAACCAATCGCAATCTCCAATGCCGCAACGAATTTTCAAGATATTGCTTATCGCGCTATGCGTCATCTCAGGCACTCAGTCATGCCAGATAAAATATACCCTCAACGGCGCCGCACTCGACTACACGGTGTACAAGACCATCCGCGTGTCCGAGTTCCCTATCCGCGCCGCCCTGGTATACGCCCCTCTGCAGCAGACCTTTGAGAACGCCCTGCAGGACTACATCCAGCGCAACACCCGCCTGACAATCACCGACGGTGCCAGCGATCTGGAGATGTCCGGCGAGATTACGGGCTATGCCCTGACGCCGCAGGCCGTCACCGAGGACGCTTATGCCTCGAAAACGCGCCTGACGATAACCGTCCGCGTCAAATATGTCGACAACAAGGACGACAAGAACAGCATCGACCAGACCTTCTCGGCCTACCGCGATTTTGACGCCACACAGCTGCTGGTCGATGTTCAGGACCAGCTGTGCCAGGAGATTTCGGAAGAACTTGTCGACCTGATTTTCAACGCCACCCTCGGCAACTGGTAAGGCGAAATGATGAAGATAAACCCATGAAAACCAAAGAAGAAAATCCATATTTCATCTTCGACGGACTGCTTGAGCTACGCGACCATGCCGCCAGCCTCTCCGCCGGTGAGCTGCGCCGGCTGAAGGAGCGCATAGCCCTCAACGCCGCCGACCCCGCCGCGGCATCGGCGCTGGCAAACCTGACGGGCGACGACTGGCTGTCGCTGTACCCCGCCGCCGACACGCTGAGGCGCCCCGACACGGGCAGCGCCATCGAGACCTTCCTCAACACCTTCGGATCGCAGAACGCCTCCGAGACGGCACAGCTCGAGAAGCTGATTTTCAACCCCACCCCCGACTACGCCACCACCCTGGCCATGCAGGAGGAGCGCTCGGACGCCCCCGCCGCGCCCGCGACGGAGCAGGACGCTATGCTCGACGCCTTCATAGCCTCGCATCCCGACGGAACGGCCTTTGCCGTGGAGGCCGCGGAGGCCGCCGTCGAAGTCGCCTCTGTGCCGCCCGTGCCGCAGCCCGAGCCGGAGGCTCCCGCCGTCGACACAGCCGCCGCCAAGCCTGCGCCCGTGGCTCCCGTATCGTCGTCGCTGCAGGAGAGCCTGGCGAAAAGTTACATCCGCCAGGGCCGTTTTCAGAAGGCGTATGACATTATTTCCGAATTAAATTTGAATAATCCGGAAAAAAGTGCTTACTTTGCAGACCAATTGCGATTTTTGCAGAAAATTATCCGCATTCAGCAGGCACGGGAGGCCCGAAAGGACTGACCGGACAGCGTAAACGGCTGGATGCAGGACTTTTTGACGCATAATCGTCACAAACAGAAATCTCGATAGTAAATCAATCGAAAAATTACATATAACAAAAATGTATATAGTATTTATCATCCTTACAGTTATCGTAGCCATTCTGATGATTGGAATTGTGCTGATTCAGAAGTCTAAAGGCGGCGGTCTGTCGTCGCAGTTCGGCGGCGGCAACCAGGTACTGGGCGTCCGCGGCACCAACTCGTTCCTTGAGAAGACCACCTGGACCCTCGCCGCACTGATTCTCGTGCTCAGCGTCTGCACCGCCTACACCATCCCCAGCGGCGCACGTCAGGTTCGCGCCAACCAGGAGACTTCTAAGCAGCAGTCCGCCGCTCCCGCTCCTGCCAAGAACTTCAGCACCGGTGCTGAAAAGGCAGCCGAGACTCCCGCCGCTCCCGCACAGCAGCAGGGCAACTGATTTCGGCGCTTCCCCGATAACCGCTACAGGCTGACAGACCCCACGGACTGTCGGCCTTGTCGGGTAAGTACACGTTTTAATTTTCAAATTTAAATTTTTAATTTTGATGACCCGCTCCGATTTTGAGATTATGGCGCCGGTGGGCTCTTTCGAGAGTCTCCATGCCGCCATCGACGCCGGTGCCGATGCTGTCTACTTCGGTGTCGGGCAGCTGAATATGCGGTCGCGCTCAAGTCTGAACTTCACCCTTGACGACCTGCGCCACATCGTCGGCGTATGTCGCGAGAACGGCGTGCGCACATACCTGACCCTCAACATCATACTCTATGACGAGGAGATGCGGCAGGCACGCGAGGCCGTCATCGCCGCACGTGAGGCCGGCATCACCGCAATCATCGCCAGCGACCCCGCCATCATAGAATACGCTCACAGCCAGGGCGTAGAGGTGCATATCTCCACCCAGGCCAACATCTCCAACTACGAGACACTGAAGTTCTACGCCCGCTGGGCCGACGTGATGGTCCTCGCCCGCGAGCTGTCGATGGAGCAGGTGGCCGAGATACACCGCCGCATCGTCGAGGACGACCTGCGCGGACCCTCCGGACGTCAGGTACGCCTGGAGATGTTCTGCCACGGCGCCCTCTGCATGGCCGTCAGCGGCAAATGCTACATGTCGCTTCACGCCATGAACTCAAGCGCCAACCGCGGCGCCTGCACGCAGATATGCCGCCGCTCGTACACCCTCACCGACACCGAGACCGGCAATCAGATTGAGGTCGACAACAAATACCTGATGTCGCCAAAGGACCTGAAAACCATCCATTTCCTCAACAAAATGGTGGATGCCGGCGTGACGGTGTTCAAGATTGAGGGCCGCGCCCGCGGTCCCGAATACGTGCGCGAGGCCGTCGAATGTTACTCACAGGCCCTGCAGGCCATCTGCGACGGCACCTACCTCGACGACCCCAACCGCTGGGACGAGCGCCTCGGACGCATCTTCAACCGCGGTTTCTGGGACGGATACTACCAGGGGCAGCGCCTGGGCGAGTGGTCGGCAAAATACGGCTCGTCGGCCACGCGCGTCAAGCAGTATGTCGCCAAGGGCGTGAAATATTTCTCCGGCATCGGCGTCGGCGAGTTCCTCATGGAGGCCGGCGAGCTCCATGTCGGCGACGAAGTGGTGATAACCGGCCCGACAACGGGCGCAGTCATCGTTCCTGTCACCGAAATCCGCGTCGACCTCAAGCCCGTCGAGAAAGCAGTCAAGGGCGACGCCTTCTCCATCGCCGTTCCCGTGAAAATCCGCCCCTCCGACAAGATGTACAAGTGGGAAAAGACCGCCGTCGCCCCGCGCCACGAACGTTTCTGACCCAACATCTTGCATTTTACGACATTAACCACGATATTTGCAGAAAAATCCAAACTATATCCAATATGTCACGCTCAATTCTCTCCTGGGGCCGCCGTTATCTCTCCGTATGGACAGTCCTTCTCGTGGGAGCCATCCTCTATCTTCTGTTTTTCCAGGAGAACTCCTCGTCGCGCATCTACGCCTATCAGCAGACCATCGACAGCCTCAATGCCGAAATCAAGATGAACCGCGACACCATGCTCTATTACCACGAGCTCAACCGGCGCCTGGACAACCGCGACCCGGAGATTATCGAGCGCGTTGTGCGCGAGCATTTCAACATGAACACTCCCGATGAGGAGGTGTACCTGTTCAAGTAAATTCAAGTAAGGACGAACTGCCGAAATAGCCTGAATGTAGGGACATGCCTTTGGCGTGTCGAACCAATCAACCATGCTTGACATCGCAAAGCGATGTCCCTACATCAAAATAACGGAATTCGACACATTCAAGATTTAAGATTTGAAAATGAAGATTTTTGCCAACATACTCATTTACGTGGGCCTGCTGCTGATATGCGTCGGCGTGGCCCTGCCTATTTTTACCGGCGTGCAGCAGGACCTCTACCGCATCCTCTACACCGCCGGTGCCGTGCTGTCGCTGGCCGGCCGCATCCTTGACCGAAGCACCAGCCCTTATCTGCGCGTCAAACGCCTCCTGCGGCTCCAGATCTGGAGTTCGGTGTTCTTCTGCGTGTCCGCCTTCTTCGTCTGGTTCTCCAACACCACACAGGACTGGCTGGCCTTCACCCTCGCCGGCGGTGCCGTCCTGTGCTATGTGTCCATAGCGCTGCCCTTCGTGCAGAAAAAGGCCATGGCCGAGGTAAGCGGTAAGTCTGACAAATCAGAGAAAAAATGAGTCGGACCCTTTACGTCACCGACCTTGACGGCACCTTCCTCGCCCCCGACGCCACCGTCAGCGACGAGTCGGCGCGCATCATGCGCCGCCTCGCCGACAGCGGCGTGATGGTGACGTGTGCCACCGCCCGCACCCCGGCCACCGTGGACCCGCTGCTGCACCGCTGCGGCCTCACCATGCCGGGAGTGGTGATGACGGGAGCGGCATATTGGGACTTTGTCAACAAGGCTTACCGCGATGTCAAGTTCATCGCTCCCGAGGTTGTGAGGGAAATCGATGAAATATTTGCCGGGGAGTCCATGAAGCCGTTCGTCTACACGTTGCCCGACGCCGGTGCGCCCCTTCAGGTCTTTCATGCCGGAAGAACTCTTACCGGGGCAGAGAACGACTTCGTCAAACAGCGTGACCGGCTTCCTTTAAAGCGCATCCATCTCAATGCCGTCCCGGGTGCCGACAGTGCCGCCTCGCACATCCTCTATTTTGCCATGGGTGACCCCGATGTCGCCTCCCGCATCGCCGAGCGCCTGTACGCACTGCCGGGATGCTATATTTCCAATTATCATGACACCTATGACCCCAGTCTCGGCCTCATCGAAGTCTTCGCCGACAAGGTCGACAAGGCGTCGGCGGTGAGCGCGCTGAAGCGTCATGCCGGAGCCGACCGCCTGGTGGTTTTCGGCGACAATCTCAACGACCTGTCGATGTTCGGCATGGCCGACACGGCCGTTGCCGTCGCCAACGCCTTGCCGCAGGTAAAGGAAAAGGCCGATGTTGTCATCGGCCCCAACAGCGTGGATTCTGTTCCGCGTTTTATAGCTGAGCAAGAGGGAATTATACTCTGAAAAATCAGTTTTATGCTTTTACGGCCTGTGCCTCGCCCTCGATGGCGGGAAGCACGGGCTTTGGTATTTTCCAGCCCAACCGTGCCACAAGTATGGTGAAGAACGGCGAAAGGTAGTTGAAGACGCAGCAGGGCAGGTAGGACAGCGTGGCAACGCCGAGGACGGCACTCTGCGTCACGCCGCAGCTGTTCCAGGGGATGAGTACCGATGTCACCGACACCGAGTCCTCGAGTGTGCGCGACAGCAGGCGGTGTTCAAGCCCGAATTTGCTGTACACGTCGCGGTACATGTTGGCGCCGACAATCAGCGACAGGTATTGGTCGGCGGTGCAGCAGTTGAGGGCGAAGCCCGAGCAGGCCGTGGCGCCGACGATGCTTGTGCGGCGGCGCAGGCGCTTGGTAAAGGCTCCGGCTATCGAGGCCAGCATACCCGTGCCCAACATGGCGGCGCCGAAGACCATCGCGCACAGCACCAGGCTTATCGTGGGCACCATGCCCATCAGTCCGGAGGTGGCGGCCAGCTCGTCGAGGCGCGCGCTGCCCGTCGACAGAGTTGTGTCGCTGAGGAGGACGTTGAAGAGGTTGAGGTCCGCCGCCAGCCGGGGCTGCGCAATCCATATCAGGGCGGCGCCGAGTGTGGCGCTGACGAGTAGCACAAGCAGTGTGTTTACGCGACAGGCAATCAGTATGCCCGTAATCAGCGGCACAACGAGCACCCACGGCGTGATGTTGAAGGTGGAGTGCAGTGCGCTCAGCAGCTCGGGGTCGCCGGCCTGGCCGTCGTTGCCGGTGGTGAAGCCGACGATGGTGAATACCGTAAGGGCGACTATCAGCGCCGGTGTCGTGGTGACGAACATGTAGCGGATGTGGCGGAAGAGGTCGACGCCGCAGCTCGACGAGGCCACAACTGTGGTGTCGCTGAGGGGCGAGACCTTGTCGCCGAAATAGGCGCCGGAGATGATGGCGCCGGCCGTCCACGGCTCGCTGTAACCTAAGACGGTGCCTATACCCATGAAGGCGACGCCCATGGTGGCGATGGTGGTCCACGAGCTGCCCGTCAGCAGCGACACGAGGGCGCAGCAGATGCATGTGAGCATCAAGAAAAGTGTGGGGTTGAGGCACTTGAGGCCGTAGTCGATGAGCGTTGGCACTATTCCGCTCAGCATCCAGGTGGTGGACACGAGAGCAATCAGCGCCAGCAGAGGCACGGCGGGCAAAATCTGCGTGCAGCTTATGCGTATGCCGCGGCGCAGACCGGCGCGGGTGAGGCGGCGCGTGGGCATAGCCAGCGCGACGGCGAGCGCGGCCGAGCCGAGCAGCACGACGGGGCTCCATTGGTTGATGGCGTCGGGCCCGATGGTGACGATAAGAAGTATCAACAGGCCTAACAGCAGGGAGATAGGCAACACGGATAGCCACAGAGGCATCTGCGGTATCAGCGTCGCGTTGTCAGCCACAGCGGATTTGTTATTCGACATTTTATGTGTTTTCTGTAAAGAAATGTGTAAAATCAGTGACCGATGACCGGTTTACTATTGGAAATCGTAAGCAAAACGCTTTTTTCAGCGTGCAAATATACGCAAAAAGAGCGCATGCTCAAAGCGTGCGCCCTTCCTTTTATAGTTTTTTAGAAGTAGTGGTTATTTGCCGTCGGCGATGAAGGCGCGGGCGGTGGCGATGTCGCCGGCGTGGTCGACGTCGACGATTTTGGGGAAGGGGCAGGCGCGGAGGCGCAGGCCGGCGTCTACGAGGGCGCGCTGGTAGTTGCGCATGCGGCTGACGCCCAGGCTCATGCACTCGTCCAAAATCTGGATGGCGGGAGGTGTCAGGCCGTAGATGCCGCCGGAGATGTAACGGACGCCGGGGAAGGGCTCGTCGCGGAAGGCGGTGATGAGCATGTCCTTGTCAACGTCGATATACAGCGGCTTCTCGTCATCGATGAACGACGTCACGGCCATGTATCCGTCCACGGTGTCGTCCTCCTCGAAGGCACGGGCGTAGGCTCGGAAATCGTCCTCGCGGAAGATGGTGTCGACGGTGGTGAGGATGAATTTCGAGCCGGCGGGGAAGTTGCGCGAGACCTCGTAGAACGAGTGCATCGAGCTGGGTGTGCTCTTGACCACCAGACGGATGGGCGTGCGTGACGTCTTCATGCGCTCTTCGAGGTAGGCGCGTACCTGCGTCATCTGCTCGTTGACGATAATCGACACCGACTCGGCGCCGCAGTCTTCGAAAATATCCAGGAGGCGGCCAATCATGGGACGGCCGTCGAGGTCTACAAGGGGTTTGGGGAGGGCGACACCCTCCTGTACGAGACGCGAGCCTTCGCCCGCGGCGATTATTGCGAAATTCACGGTGAAAGTGCTTTAAGTTAGTTGTTTATTCGTTGGCCGGTTTCTCGGCGTGAGTTTCGGCGGCATTTGGAGCCGTGCTGTCGGCCGCGGGGGCGCCCCCGTCGCGGCGCTTGTCGCGGTTCTTCTTGTCTTCGGGGCGGAACTGGCGCTTGAGGGGGTTGGCATGTGCCTTGTCCTCGATGGCGCGGTTGCGGACGATGTCGATGGCGGCGTAGATGGCCTCGCGCATCGACTGTGCCGACGCCACGCCCTGGCCGGCGATGTCGTAGCCGGTGCCGTGGTCGGGGCTGGTGCGCACGTAGGGCAGACCGGCGGTGAAGTTGAAGCCGCGGTCCATGGCGATGGTCTTGAAGGGTGCAAGGCCCTGGTCGTGGTACATGGCCAGGACGCCGTCGAACCGGGTGTAGGCGCCCGAACCGAAGAAGCCGTCGGCGGGGTAGGGCCCGAAGGCCTGGATGCCGGCCTCGCGGGCCTCGGCGATGGCGGGGGCGATGACCTCGGTCTCCTCGGTGCCCAACAGCCCTTCCTCGCCGGCGTGGGGGTTGAGGGCGAGGACGGCGATGCGCGGATTGTCGCAGGCAAAGTCGCGGTGGAGGCTGCGGGCAAAGATGGTTAGCTTCTCGACGATGTTCTCGCGGGTGATGGCTCCGGCGAGCTGTCCGATGGGCAGGTGGGTGGTGACGAGGGCCACGCGCAGGGTCTCGGTGGCGAGAATCATCAGCGCCTTGGCGCCGTCGCCGTAGCTGGCCTCGAGGTATTCGGTGTGGCCGGGAAAGTCAAAGGTCTCGCTCTGGATGTTCTTTTTGTTGATGGGAGCGGTGACGAGTGCGTCGACCTTGCCGGCGCGGAGGTCGGCGACGGCGGCCTCGAGGGCGGCGAAGGCATCTTTGCCGGCCTGAGGCGTGCTCACGCCGGGTTCGGGCTGGCTGTCTTCGGTGACGGTGATTATCGAGGCGAAGCCTTCCTTTGCCTGGTCGGCGTCGTTAATCTGGTTGAGCTGGACGTTGGGGAGGTCCATCATGCGGCGGTAGTGCTGGGCGGCACGTGCCGAGCCGTAGATGACGGGGGTGAAGAGCTCGAGGATTTTGGGGTCCTCGAGGGCCTTGAGGATAACCTCGTAGCCTATGCCGTTGGGGTCGCCTGCTGTGATTGCGATTTTCATTTGCGGTGGGTGTTTATCGGGTTGGCTAAAATAGCTAATTTAGCTATTTTAGCTATCTTAGCAATTATTCTTTGGTCTGGCTGTTTTCTTTGTCCTTGCCGGCGAGCATGCCGCATGCGGCCATGATGTCCTCGCCGCGGCTGGCGCGGATGGTGGCGGTGATGCCGAGGTCGTTGAGGCGGTCGCGGAAGGCCTCCATGACGGGGCGCGGCGAGGGCCGCAGCTCACTGTCGGGGATGGCGTGGAAGCGTATCAGGTTGACGCGCGCCGAGGTGCCGCGGAGGTGGCGGGCAAGGGCGTCGGCGTGCTTGCGGTCGTCGTTGACGCCGTCCCACATGATGTATTCGACGGAGAGGCGGCGCTGGTGGGCGAAGTCGAACTGCCGCAGCATCTCCATCACCTTTGTCAGCGGCCACGCCTTCTGGGCGGGCATCAGCGCCTCGCGCTCGCTGGGGTAGGGGGCGTGGACGCTGAGGGCGATGTGCACCTTGGTGGCCTTGATGAGCTCGCGCATCTCGGGCAGCTTGCCTATCGACGAGACGGTTATGCGCTTGGGACTCCATGCCAGGCCCCACGGCGCCGTCAGCACCTCGATGGCCTGAAGGACGGCGGGGAGGTTGTCGCACGGCTCGCCCATGCCCATGAAGACGAGGTTGGTGAGCTTTTCGGAGTTTTCGACGCTGAGCACCTGATTGATGATGCTGGCGGCGGTGAGGTTGCCGTGGAAGCCCTGGCGCCCGGTCATGCAGAAAGCGCAGTGCATCTTGCATCCGGCCTGCGAGGACACGCACAGCGTCGCGCGGTCCTTGTCGGGGATGTACACCGCCTCGACGTCGAGGCCGCATCCGCTGTCAAAGAGGTACTTGACGGTGCCGTCGGTGCTACGCTGCGCCGACAGGGGCGCCTGACGGCCCACGCAGTATTTCTCCGCTAACTTTTCGCGTGCTGCCTTGGACAGGTCGGTCATCTGCGCGATGTCGGTGGCGCGTGCCACATATAGCCAGCGGGCAATCTGTCCAGCGTTGAAGCGCGGCAGTCCCAGCGAGGCCGTCACCTCCTGCAGCTGCGCCAGCGTCATGCCTGCGAGCGGCATCCGGAAGTCGCTTTTATTTGTCGTTTTGTCGTTGTTTTCGTTCATTACTACAAATTTACCGCAGTTCTCGCAAATGTAATACGGTTTTACAAATATTAACAAAAATCAGCCTCCGGGCATCCCGGCGTCACCGGAAAACCCGAAGGCTGATATGGAGATTTTGCTAAGCCGCTTACTCAGATGTTACGCGCTCAAGCCATTTGACCATGCCGAACATGACGCCCATGGAGAGCAGGCAGACGGCGAGGAAGACGCCCCATGCGTAGGAGATGGGCCACTTGTTGTACATGAGAGGGCCAATCCACAGCAGCAGGTTGCCCACGGCGGTGGCGCCGAGCCACAGGCCCTGGCACAGGCCCTGCAGGTGCTTGGGAGCGACCTTCGAGACGAAGCTCAGGCCCAGCGGCGAGATGAAGAGCTCGGCCACGGTGAGGAAGAAGTATAGGGCAATCAGTACCCACGGACCGGCCTTGAGACCCTCCTTGACGGCGGGAGCCATCTCGCGGAAGGCATCGCCGGAGGGATAGCCCTGGATGGCGCAGAAGATGGCGAGGAAAGCGTAGGCGATGCCGGCCAGACCCATGCCGATGGCAATCTTCTTGGGAGTGGAGATGTCGCGGCCGCGTTTGCTCAGCGCACCGAAGAGGAGCATGATGATAGGTGTCAGCACAATCACGAAGAATGGGTTGACGGCCTGCCAGATTTCGGGGGCGATGGTGTCGGTCTTGACGAAGTCGCGGGCGAAGAGCGACAGCGAGGTGCCGTTCTGGTGGAACGAGAACCAGAAGAAGATCACGATGCCGAGCACGGCGAAGAGAGCGGCCATGCGCTGTTTGATTTCTTTGGCCTGGCTCTGGATTTCCTCTTTGGTGTATTTCTTGGTCTCGGCCTTGGCGCGTGCTGCGGGGGTGGGCAGCATCTTCTTGGTGAGCAGGAAGATGGCCAGCGAGATGAGCATGGCGGCTACCGAGGCGATGAACGAGTAGTGGATGCCGGTGTTGAAGACCTCGAGGTACTGGGTGCAGAATGCCGACAGGTCGGTGCCTGCCTGATGGCCGGCGGAGGTGGCCAGGGCGTAGAGGTTCTCCATGTCCTGGGCGTTCATGGTGTCGGTGGTGCTCAGGAACTTGTGGCAGAGCTCGGGCAGGTCGGCGTTATACACCATGCTGTGGACATTGAGCCACCACGAGCGCAGCAGGGGAGCCACAAAGGGAGCGATGAGGCCGCCGATGTTGATGAAGACGTAGAAAATCTGGAAGCCCGAGTCGCGCTGTTTCTCGTATTTGGGGTTGTCGTAGAGCTGGCCCACGATAGCCTGCAGGTTGCCCTTGAACAGGCCGTTGCCGAAGGCGATGAGGAACAGTGCCACGCAGGTCAGCACAAGCAGCCATGTGTGGTTGCCGGCGGTGTGCAGGATGGGGACGGCCAGGACGACATAGCCCAGCGTCATGATAATCAGGCCGTTGATGATGGTGCCCTTGTAGTTTTGGGTACGGTCGGCGATGATACCGCCGACAAGGCTCAGGATGTAGATGCCGGCGTAGAAGAACGAGTAAATCAGTGTGCTCGTCTCACCGGAGAGGCCGAATTTCGAGCAGAGAAACAGCACGAGCACCGCGTTCATGATATAGTATCCGAAACGCTCGCCCATGTTGCTCAGCGCCGCAGGAATAAGCCCTTTGGGTTGGTTTTTGAACATGTCTTTAAGGTTTTAATGTTTATTCTGCCGTAAAGTTACCGCTTTTTGTCGAAAAACCCTCACCCGTTAAATATTTTTCTAAAATTAACGCCCGCAACCGGGCGGTGGCGGGCGTTAATCCGGTAGTTTCTTCACTTTATCTCGATAAAAAGATGAGATAAAGTGAAGAAACTACCATAATTGAGTGAAATAGGAAGATTATAAGTCGATTCTCAATTATAGGGATTACGAATCAATTATAGACAGGTCGAAGATGTCATCCATTGTTATTTCGCTGTGAACCATTGATTTATTTTTGCCGTTGGCGATGCCGTATGTGGTTATGAACGTGTGTACAAGTGATTTCTTCGTTTTGGTGTGATGACGGAAAAGACTCATTCGCTCTCGCAGTTTCTTTTCATATTCTTTTGAGATTATGTATTCGTCCGTGGAGAATTTAATTTCACAAAGATGGATTATGCGGTCCGCTCTGTCTATAACCATATCAATTTGTGCTCCGGGAAGATTAGTCTCATCATCGGGTTTGCAATGCCAGGAAGACAAAGCGGTTGATACTACTTCAAGACCCAGCTTTTGTTTTATTGCATTATGATGTCTCAGGCAAATGAGTCCGAAAGCATTTCCCATCCATGAAAGGACGGCAGGGGTAGTGGCATTTTTTGTCCACCATTGTTCTTCGTGAGAATTATCAGACTCAATAAATTTATAATAAAACAGAGTGTAAAAATCTGTGAGCCGAAATCGCTCATCCCGTTTCTTGTTCCCGAATTGTGACCATCGTTCGATGAAATCGCAACGCTCGAGGTTTTTCAGAATTCGCGTGAGTTGACTGCCTTCAATCTTTATGGCTGTAGATATTTCCCGATATGTCATTCCGGATTTCTTTGTGCTCAATGCTTTTACGGCATTGATATATGAATCGGCGTTTCGGAACAATGCGTTATAAAGTTCATCAAATTCAAGCCGTAGCTGTCCGTCCGGCTTAAAGAACAGGCGGTCAATGTTCTGCGCTAGACTGAGGCTTGGATTGAGGATGCTGTAATAGAACGGCACACCGCCCAGAGCCATGTATGATTGCAGAATTTGATAACGGTCCCAGCTAATTTGAAGGAGTTCGAGATATTTCTCGGTTTCGCCGAGCGTAAACGGAGAAAGATGCAACTGACATGTCACACGATTGTGCAGTCCGCCCTTGTCTCCAAGTAATTTGTCTCGCATCCATGATGTTGCCGAACCGGTGGCAATCAGCATGATGTCGCCTCGGCTTGCGGCCCATCCGTTCCAGAAACTTTCGAGAGCGGAGACAAAGTTTGAGTGTACCTTGTCAATCCAAGGCATCTCGTCAATGAAGATGGTCTTTTTCCTATCCTGTGGCAGAGTCTCAAGGTAGTCTGCCAGAGCGTCGAACGCTTCGTACCAGGTTTTAAAAATTATATTCTTATTGCCTGAATATTTTATGAGAGATTTTCTGAACTGTCGCAGCTGTTCGGATGTGGGCACATTGCGTTTGCCTACATACCAGAAATCGAAAGTCTTATTGAAATGCTGTTCAATAAGAAATGTCTTTCCGATACGTCGTCGCCCGTAAACGGCTACGAATTCAGACCTATCTGAGCTGACTCACCTGCCAAGTTCGCGACGTTCAGCATTCCGGCCTATTAGATTCTCTGCTTGTTTCATCACCTGGTTTCTTGTTTTATGCAAATTTAACACATTCAGGCGTTATTACAAAGAAAATCCGGTAGTTTCTTCACTTTATCTCGATAGAAAAGCGAGATAAAGTGAAGAAACTATCCTATGCGGTTAAAAATGTGTTAAATATATGTTTGGCGTTTTTGTGCTCGGGAAAGGATACGGGACGTTTAATCGTTTATTGCGGTTCGTATCCTATCTCGTCAAGGACGTATTTTTTGAACGATGCCTCAAGGCTTTCTCTTTCTTCTTTTTTTAGTTTATCAATCCAAACAAAACCTCCTCCGTTAAGCGAATAAGTAATACAGTCTAACTTTAATACTGCAGGATAATTATCCCTTTTGTCTATTATGGTTAGTACTACCGCATTTTTCCCTGCCACTGGAAGTATAAAATAAAAGGATAAGTAATAATCGCGATTTTTGTGATCTTTGTTTTGAAGTACACCTTCTTCATTAGTTGTCACCCAGTTAAGAGACGGCTTGTCTTCTTTTAATTGCTCAATTCTTTTGACAAGTTCTTGGGAAGAGGTATTGAATTCATAATCTTTGGCTCCGGCATAACTTCCAGCACCAAATCCACAGGAAACATTACTGATGGAAAAAGCCATCAATATTACCAGTATAATTATTTGAATTCCACTTTTCATTTAAACAGATTTATTATGTGAGAAAGAACGTCTTTGACAGAGCCGGTCAATTTCTTATACCCCTAACCGGCTTTTTCATAAACTTACATCATCAAAAATATTGAGGTTTTGTATTTAAAAGAGCTATTTTCATTCAGTTTCAATCCAGGGGCAGGTTCAACTGGCAACTGCAAAATTAGCGATTTGTTTGAAAAATTCGTCTTTTGGAGTTGAAAAACCGAGTTTTTTGCGGGGTCTCATATTTAGGGCAGACCACGGTGGGGTCTGCGGGCGTAATGCTGTGTTCCGTACCTTTCGGGTGGATGTGCCGTGTCAGACGTACATTGCCTCGATTTGCTCGGCGTAGTTGCGGTTGATGACGGGGCGCCCGTAGGCGCTGTAGCCCTGTACCCGCTGCACATCGATGGGGTCGCGGCCGCGCAGCCCGGTGATGACGGCGGTAGGCCGCGTGAGCATGGCGCCCCCGTTTCCGGCGAAACGTCCGTATTCGAAACGGCGCATCAGCGTGTCGGCCCTCTCTCCGTCATCCATTATCCACATCTGAGCCACCGGCAGGTCTTTGAGTCCGCGCGAGGCGGCCTCTCTGAAGAAGCCCCGCGTGGCGGCTACGGCTGTGTGGCTCTCGTAGCGGATTGACCCTTCGCGGGTCCTCGTGCCGATTGCCTCACATTCAGTGAATGTTATTTTTACTTTGGATTGCATTTATATAAATGTCTGTCAGGCATGAACAGCTGTAAATAGATAAGCATATCAATACAACTGCCAATAATCCGTAGGCCACTTTTGTAACCCTACTGTCTCTTTGAATTTTTCGTTCTATTCTTTCAGATATAGGACGATAGTAGCAATATATAGTCCAGCTCAAGCCTAAATAGAGGATAATGTCAATTAACATATCAACATTCGTCGGAATATCAATATCCAACCAACATAGAGCCAATAATTGAATCGCACTTGATAACGGGAGTATTATCAATAATGCTATTATACATGATATACTCGTTACAGGGAATCCGGAAAGACTCTCCTTTAGAATACTCTCTTCTACGACATAGAATGCATAGTAAATAACGAATAAAATGTTACTAATATAATGGGATACCCAGTTCGTCATATTCCTGAAGCGTTTTTTCAATGGGAGTGAAATCTCCCGTATAAGGATTAATACGAATTCTGAAATTAGGATTCTTAGTCATCCATTGTCCTATATCTTCTATTAAATAGTCCAAATTATACCCCAAACTTGCAGCAGATTTATATATATTGCCAAAGCTCAAACCATTAAATATTTGATCTCTAATGTGTTTATCACGCAAATAACGTCGCATATTAGGTCCTAATTTTTGATTTGATAATTTTTTATATTCACGATAGGTTGTATAAATTCCTATGCCTGTTAGTGCCTTGGATACGTAACCCAAGTTGGTGCTTTTAGTTTTTGCCACATTTCTTGAACCTGTATATTGATTTGGACCTTTTCCGGAGAGTCCATAATATATCTTAAAATTTTTGCCTCGCCAAATATTAAGATTTTTATTGTATTGAGTCGTTTTTGCATATTCAAGCCATGATACACCTATATAATAGTATGAATTCCACGATAGTCTTCTATCACCATAGTACCGATATAGCACATTTCCCGACACATAAGGACCATTCCCCTGTTCATTCAGACAAATATACCATTCCCCTGTATTTTTATCTCGTTGAACAGGCGCATTGTTAACTTTAGAAGCAACATCCCGTGCTTCATCTTCCGTTTCAAATAAACCATCAGGGTCAATAAAATTGACGGGATTATTTAAACCATATCTATAAGGCGTTAAGTCATGCGCTAATGATGCCAATCGATCAATTTGGGCAAAAGCGGGGAAGGCGGGGGTGAGGGTGCGGGCTTCGAAGTCGTAGGCGTTGAGGCCGAGGTCGGGGGTCAGCTCCTTGGCGCCGTATTTGCGGCGGTTGGCGGTGGGATTGGATGCGTCGGCGAAGGGCAGACCGTATGGGTAGTAGCCGGTGTGCTGCTCGAGAGGGCTGTCGATAGAGGTGATGGCGTTGGGAGAGGTGTTGTACACGCCGACAATGTTGCCCTGATAGTCGGGGATGTAGGCGTGGAAATCGTCATCGGGGGTGACGTAGCCCTCGGCGAGCTGGTAGCGGTCTAGTTCTTTGTTTACAAACAGGTAGGGGCCGAGGTAGTCGCGGCGGCTCAGGGTGTCGCCGGTGGCGGCGATGACGGTCTGACGCAGTTTCTGACCCGAGGCGGTGTAGAGCCAGTCAATCCGGGAACCGTCGGCGAAGGTGGCGCGGCATGGCAGATTGAGGACGTTGTACTCCATGTCGGTGATGTCGCGGCTCATGTCGCTGGTCAGGTTGCCGTTGGCGTCGTAGGCGAAGGAGCCGGAGGAGTATGTGCCGGAGGCTACATCCATCGAGGCTTCGAGGAGTACCTCGGGGGCGTCGTCGCGCAGGGTATGCAGCTGATTGCCGGTGTAGGTTGCCGTGACATCATCAATCAGGCCGTAATTGCGGGGGCCAGTGAGTCCTTTGCGGGTCAGCCGCAGCATGTTGCCCTGCAGGTCGTAGGAGTAGGTGGTGGAAAAGTCTGCTCCGCGGACGGCTGAGGAATACTTTGCCGCCGTGAGCCGCCCGAGGCGGTCGTAGCTGTAGGCGTAGGTTTCAGGCAAATTGATCTGGGAGCCTCCCGACCTTTTTGTGGTCATCGATTTGGCGCTTATCAGACCTGTATACGAGGGGGTCGTGCCTGATGGGGCGCCCTCGCCGTAGTACAGTGTCTCGGACAGGTACGGGGTTTCCCAGCCGGTCTGCCAGCCGTGGATGTCGT
>JBJFEE010000049.1:0-22803 GCA_051890455.1 Muribaculaceae bacterium | reverse complement strand
AAGGATGATGTGATAGGCATGCTGTGTCACGAGATTACCGACCCCGTAGGCGCCATCGTGGGTTATTCGCAGCTGATTGTCGACTCGGTGGACGACAAGCGCCGTTCGGCCATGGAGCGCTTCGCCAAGATTATCAGCCTCAACGCCGAGCTGGTGGACACGCTGGTCAACGACGTCAACGACGCCGTGGAACTGGAGAACGCCAAGGTTGTGCTGAAAAACCGCATGGTGAGCATGTCCGAACTGGCCGAGATGGCCGCCGACTCGATGCGCAACCGCCTTGCCCCCGACGTCACCATGAAGGTGTCGCCAATCGAGGGCTGCGACCCCGACCTCACCGTCAACACCGACCCGGCGCGTGCCGCCCAGGTACTTATCAATCTTGTCAGCAACGCCGTCAAGTTTACCGACCACGGCCACATCGACATCATGTACGGCCAGCGCGAGGGCAGCGGCCGTCCCTATTTCATCGTGCAGGATACCGGTCCCGGCATCCCCGCCGACAAGCAGGAGACGATTTTCGCCCGCTACGAGAAACTGTCGCCGTCGAGCCAGGGCATAGGCCTCGGCCTCTACATCTCTCGCCAGGTGGCTCGTATGCTCGGCGCCGAGGTGATTGTCGACCCCAGATATACCGAGGGCACGCGCATGCTGTTCATTCTCCCCGTTGAACCTGTCGCAAACAACGCCTGAGCCAATTTCAACTCAAAAACAGACTGAAATGTACCGAATACTTCCGCCGTCCGAGATGATTGACACGGCGATTACCCTTCCTCTCAGTAAAAGCGAGAGCGCCCGCACACTGATAATGGATGCCGTCGGCGGTCACCCGCTCACCGAAACCGTCGCCGACTGCGACGACACGGACGCCCTGCGTGCCGCCCTGACCTCGCAGGACGAGGACATCAGCGTCGGCGCCGCCGGGACGGCCATGCGCTACCTCGTGGCATATTTCGCCGCCAGGCCTGGCCGCCGTGTGCGCCTCGACGGCAGCGAGCGCATGCGCAAGCGCCCCCTCGCCCCCCTGGTTGACGCTCTGCGCGCCCTCGGCGCCGACATCGAATATGCCGGCGAGGAAGGCCATGCTCCGGTCGTCATCAACGGGTGCCGTCTGCAGGGCGGAACCGTCACCGTCGATGCTACGGTCAGCTCGCAGTTCATCTCCGCGCTGATGATGATTGCGCCGACGATGCCCGACGGGCTGAAGGTGAAATTTGACGGCATGCCCGTCTCCACGGCCTATCTGCGCATGACGGCGATGATGATGGAGGCGCGCGGAATTTCCGTCGACATCAATCCCGATGGCGTAACGGTGCGCCCCGGCACTTATTCGGCCGCTCCTGCCGGCGCCGTCAGCTGCGACTGGACGGCGGCCTCGTACTGGTACACTGTTTCGGCTCTCTCGTCGGGATGGATAGCCCTGCCGGGGCTGAGCCTGCCGTCGGCGCAGGGCGACAGCGTGATGACGGAAATCGGCGAGCGCCTCGGCGTCGTCACCGGCACCGCCGACACGGACGATTATCCCGACCTCCCCGAGGGTACGCTGCAGCTGATGCCGTCGCCGGAGGTATTCTCGCGTCTCGACTATGACGCCACCGACTGCCCCGACCTGGTGCAGACGCTTGTCGTTGCCGCGATGATGCTGGGCATGCCATTCCATATATCCGGCATCTCGACTCTCCACGACAAGGAGACCGACCGCGTGCAGGCGCTCATAAACGAGTGCCTGAAATTCGGATGCATGCTCGAGGAAGAGCGCGGCGCCCTCGTCTGGGACGGCCGACGTATGCCCATAACGGAACTGCCCGTAGTCGAGACTTACGACGACCACCGCATGGCCATGGCCTTTGCCCCCGCCTCCATCTTCATCCCCGGCGTGACGGTGCACAATCCCGAGGTGGTGTCGAAATCCTATCCCCGCTATTGGGAGGACCTTGTCAGGGCCGGGTTTGTCATTCAGGAAATTCCGGATGACGCCAATCCGGCTACCTACGGCCTTGAGGAGAGCGCGGAGGGCTCCGCGGAGTGAGCGGCGCCCTTGGTCCGATACTGATTTTAGGCGGTGCCCTTGCCTTCACCGGCACTGTGTTGTACCTGCACAACCGCCTGTGGTACAAAGGCCGCGAGGCCGAGGAGCCGGCAGAGGATGCCGAAGCCAGGCCTGCGGCCGCACCGCGCCCCGACGGCTGCTGCGGCATGCACGAGGTGTGCGAGAAGGCCGCCGAGGCCGTCGCCGACAACAACCTGTACTACGATGACGAGGAGCTTGACGAGTTCCGCGGCCGCGATGCCGACAGCTACACCGAGGCCGAGGTGGACCGCTTCCGCGAGGTGCTCCTGACCCTCCGCCGCGACGAGCTCCTGGCCTGGGAGGCCGCCCTGCGCGAGCGTCAGCTCGCCCTCCCCGCCCAGCTCCGCGACGAGCTGATTCTGCTGCTGGCCTGAGCGGGGTATCCCGGACATCCCGGATCTCCCGAAAAAAGGGGTGTGTCAAATTGCGGAAATTTAATGATGTAGGGACATCGCTTTGCGATGTTAAGCCTGAAAACCAACGGTTTGGATAAACATGCCGAAGGCATGTCCCTACATTCAGGCTATTTTGACACAGCCTCTAATTTTGCATTTTCAATTTCCTTTGCTCCAGTAGCGCTCGATGTCTTCGAGGGAGCGGCCGGTGGTTTCGGGGACGTGGCGGTACATTATATAGATGTAGGGGACGCACATGCCGGCGAAGAGCAGGAAGGTGCCGGCGGGGGTGAGCGTGCTCAGCAGCCATGGGGTTAGCTGGCCGATGAGGTAGGTGCCTATCCACAGCGCCAGCCCGGCGATGGACATGGCTATGCCGCGCACGCGGGCGGGGTACATCTCGGAGAGGAGCACGAAGACGACGGCGCAGATGGAGATGGCGCAGCAGAAGACGTAGCCGAGGAAGAAGAACAGCAGCCACAGGCTCGAGATGCCCCAGGCGGCGCCCCATGTGAAGTAGGCGGCGATGAGGAGCAGCGTGGCAATCATGCCGCTGACGCCCCAGTATACGAGCTGTTTGCGTCCCACCTTGTCGATGATGACGAGGGCGAGGACGGTGGTGAGGGTGTTGACGAGGCCCACCATGACCTGATAGTAGAGCGAGTCGCCCTGCGAGAGGCCGGCGTCCTCGAATATCGACGGACCGTAGTAGAGGACGGCGTTGACGCCCATGAACTGGCCCAGCATGGCTATGCACACGCCGATGATGACGGCCTTGAGGATGCCGGGGCGGAAAATCATTGAAATACCCTGCTTCTCGTTGGTTTTCAGTACGGAGGCTGTCTCTTCCGACTCCTTCTCGGCGTCGGCGGGACGGACGTAGATGCGCTCGAGGACTGACAGGGCCTTCTTCCGCTGTCCGCGCTGTACGATAAGCCATTTCGGGCTTTCGGGGACGAAGAAAGCGATGATGAGGAAGAGCAGTGCGGGCACGGTCTCCATGCCTAACATTCCGCGCCACGACTGGCTGACGAAGATGAAGTCGAAGGTGCTGTCACCGGCGCCAGCGGCGTGGGCCTGGGCGTATTCGAGGAGGGCGAAATTCACCAGGTAAGCCCCAAGGAAACCGATGGTGACGGCTAACTGGTAGAGCGACACCAGACGTCCGCGGTAGACGGGCACGGCCATCTCGGAGATGTACAGCGGCGACACAATAGATACCATGCCGATGCCGACGCCGCCGATGATGCGGTAGACGACGAGCTGGTCGAAATTGGCGCAGACGGCGCAACCCGCGGCCGAGGCGGTGAACAGTATCGCCGACAATATCATCACGGGCTTGCGTCCGAGTTTGTCGCTGAGGATGCCGGCTACGGACACGCCGGCGATGGAGCCGATGAGGGCGCAGCCGACGTACCAGCCCTGCTGCATCGGGTCGAGGTCGTAGAGGAAGCTGACGTCCCTGATGGTGCCGGAGATTACGGCCGTGTCATAACCGAACAGGAATCCGCCGAGCGCGGCCACGACGGAAATGAACACGAGGTAGCCGAAATGAATATGTTGTTTCATGGTATCGGGATTTATTCGCATTCAAGTTTGGCGAGGATGTCGTTGCATAACATGTAGCCCTTGACCATCATGCGGGGGATGTGGAAGGGGCCTTTGTAGAGGTTGCCCTTGGCGGGCTGGGCGACGGTGCCGTCGCGGTGGAGGTAGCCGTACCATTCGCCGTACCCGGCGTCGGGGAAGTGGGCGTAGGCCCATTCGCTGATGCGCTCGTGGCGGTGCAGGTAGTCCTCGTTGCCGGTGGCCAGATAGGCGTAGAGCGAGGCGATGATGGTTTCGCACTGCGGCCACCAGAATTTCATGTCCTGAGAGTAGTCCTGCGGGGGCAGGTTGAGGCAGTCGCGGAAGTTGATGATGCCGCCGTACTGCTTGTCCCAGCCCCAGTCCCACGACCAGTTGAAGATGGTGAGGGCCATCTCGGTGAGCTCGGGGTCCCAGCCGCGGTAGCGCGACTCCTCGAGGAGGAACCACGATGTCTCGATACAGTGGCCGGGATTGATGGTGCGGGTGAGGTTGGTGTTGATGAATTCGCCGTCGGGGCCGACGGTCTCGAGGAGGGCCTTGAACTCGGGGTGCATGAAATAACGGCGCAGGCTCTCGATGCTCTCGTCAATCTGGGCGGTCAGGCACGGGTCATCGATGACGCGGCGCAGGCACGAGCCCACGTTGATGAGTATCATCACTATGCTGTGGCTGATGAGGCGCACGCCCGGCTCGAACTTCGCGGGGAGGTAGCCTGGAGTGGCGAGGAAACGCTGTGCGTCGCGGAAAATCTTCAGCGCCTTCTCGGCATACGCGCGGTCGCCGGTGGCAAGGCTGTATTCGGCCATGGCGATGGCGGCGAAGGTTTCCGAGAAGACGTAGCGGCGCTTGCGCAGGGGCTGTCCGTCCGCTGTCACCGAGAAATACATGTGGCCGTCGCTGTCGAAGCAGTGCGCCTCGATGAAGTCGAGCGTGCTCTTTGCCATGTCGAGCCACAGCGGGTCGCGTTTGACGTTGTTGTAGGCGAAGGCGCACACAAAGGCGAAGCGCCCCTGGAACCACACCGACTTTGTCGGGTCCATCAGCGACCCGTCGCGGTTTACGCAGGTATACACGCCGCCGTTCTTCGGGTCAAACCCGTAACGGCTCCAGAAAGGCATTATATTCTCGACGAGCTCGCGGCGATACCGCTCGGCCCATCCTCGTACATATTCTTTTACGTCCATCAGTATTCTTTATTCTATAGGGTTAGATTATATCGGCAAATTTAGCAATTTTCGTTAAGGTGAGAGCGTATATGCTCAAATAAGTTATGAATATAATTTGTTCTATGAGGCTGTGTCAAAATAGCCTAAATGTAGGGACATGCCTTTGGCATGTTTATCCAAACCGTTGGTTTTCAGGCTTAACATCGCAAAGCGATGTCCCTACATCATTAAATTCCCGCAATTTGACACACCCTCATGGCGGACGTAAGTTGTTGGGAGAACGTTATTTGCGGCGGGAGGCGCGGGGGAGGGTGAAGCGGATTTCGAGGCCGGCGTCCTCGCGGTTGCGGCAGGTGATGGTGCCGCCGTGGCCAGTGATGGTGTTGTAGACCAGGGAGAGGCCCAGGCCCGTGCCGCCGTTTTTGCGCGAGCGGCCGGTGTCGACGCGGTAGAAGCGCTCGAACAGGTGCGGCAGAGAGTCCTCGGGGACACCCACGCCGTCGTCGTAGAACGAGAATTCGTACATTGTGCCGTCCTCGGTAAGGCCGTTGCACTCGATGATGCAGGTGGTGCCGCATGAGTAGTTGGCCGAGTTGCGGGCGAGGTTCATCAGCATGCCGTGCAGCAGGTTGGCGTTGCCGCGTATTTCGGTTTCGGTGGGTATGTCGGCTATGAACTCCATGTGTCCCAGGGCTCCGCTTTCGTTGATTTCGTTGGCAAGCTGGAAGGTGAAGTCGTGGAAGTCGATGTTCTCGGTATTGATCATGTTGCCACCCTCGGCCAGGCGCGTGATGGCGGAGACGTCGCTGATGAGCGCGGCAAGGCGGTTGGCGTAGTCGCGTGCCTTGAGTATGAAGTGCTCGCGCACCTCCGGGTCGAGGTCGGGGGAGTCGCAGATGGTGTCGAGGTATCCTTTGATGACTCCGATGGGCGTCTTGAGCTCGTGATTGATGTTGTTGGTGAGCTGGCGCTTCTGCCGCGCCTTCTCCTCAATGGCCTGCAGGGCCACCTGATGCTCGTGGTCGAGGCGCTTCTTTGCCTTGGCGCGCTCGTTGTAGATGGTGATAATCTGGTTGGCTATCTCGCCCATTTCGTCGTGGGTGAAACTCGTCCCGGGGTTGAAGTCCGGGTCGGTGGCCGATCGCTCGGCAAACTTGCGCAGGAGGCTGAGGCCGCGGGCGAAGTAGCGGCTGGACAGGTAGATGCCTATCGACATCAGCAGGGCGATGCTGACGATGACCGCCCAGATGACGTTGCGCCCTCCTTCGAGGGCCTTCTTCATGTTGTCGTTGACGGGCACAGCCGACACGACGTAGAAATCGCTGTTGGTGGACTTGGCGCCGCGGAATATGAAAGGCTGGCCGCGCAGGCTTGCCACGCGGGCATCGCGCTCTACGGCTCGGTCGAGCACCTTGTCCTGCTCGGCTTTGGTGATGACAATGGTCGGACCCATAGACTGGATGACGTCCCAGTCCTTGTCGTATAGGGTGACGCGTATGTCGCTGAGGTTGGGTGAGTCGCGGTAGTACTGATGCACGAAATAGAGGAAGTCGGTGGCGACTTCGTCCTTGCTCGACTCGAGGGCGGCGATGACGCGCCGGTTCACCATCTCCAGCTGGGCGTCCACGTAGTTGCGGCGTATGGCCGTCTCGCGGTTGGACTGCCAGATGGCCAGACCGATGATAAAAATCCACAGGCCGGCAAGCAGTGGCATGAAGATTTTCCAGCGGTAGCTCAGGTAACGTTTTTTAGGCGCCATGGCAGTAACTCAGGCATCAGTCCTTGCGCCAGCCGTAGCCGAAACCCTGGCGGGTGACGATGTTGTTGCCGTATTCGCCGATTTTTTTGCGGAGACGGGTGATGTTGGTGTCGATGGTGCGGTTGCTGATGACCACGTCGCTGCCCCAGACGTTGCTGATGATTTCCTCGCGCGAGTAGATGCGCCCGGTGTGGGTGAGGAAGAAGGTCAGCATGTCGTACTCGGTGCGCGTCAGCTGCACGGGATTGCCGTCCAGCGTGCACGTCTTGGCGTTGCGGTTGATGCGCAGGGTGCGGTAGATGATGTCCGGCTCAAGGTTGGAGACGGTCGACGGAGTCTCGGCCACCACGGCCGGCTGCACCGGCTGCTGTTGCTGGTATGCCCCCTGGCGGTGCGGGTCGGCGCGGCGCAGGACGGCGCGGACGCGCGACTTCACCTCGGGGATGTTGAAGGGTTTGGTGATGTAGTCGTCGCCGCCGATGTTGAGGCCCATCACCTTGTCGTCTTCGCCGGTGAGGGCGCTGCAGAAGATGATGGGGGTGTTCTCGATGGCGGGGGTGTTGCGGACGCGGCCGGCGAAGTCGAATCCGCTGAGCTTGTCCATCATCACGTCGACGATGAACAGTGAGTATTGAGTCAGGTCGCGTGTCAGGGCGTCTTCGGCACTGTACGACACGTCTACGTCGTAGCCGTCCTTGAACAGATTGTAGCGAAGAATCTCGCACAGTGCTTCTTCGTCGTCAATGACCAGTATTCGTGAACGCATAGAAAAAGAGAATTTATATATGTGTAGCACAAAAGTACACTAAAGTTGCGATAAAAACGTAAGAGGGTTTACTATGTTAGTGCTAAAAAATGTTAAGATTTAAGTTCGGTGTGTTTAAAAATGAGATTTCGGAAGTTTTGTACTCAAAAAAGTAAATTTTTGTTTTTGCAAAAACGAAAATCTTCATACATTTGCGGTAGAATAACCGTGAAGACGACTACGGCGTGCCGTATAATCAGGCAGCCGCCGGCAGCGACACGCTGTTCAACCTTAAAACTGAAAATTCTTCTTGATAAATAAAGGTGCGGATGACGCACCCCGATTACCGAAAAAATTCAAATAAATTATTAATCAAACTGTTTTTCTTATGAAGAAACTTTTACTCTTTGCCGCAGCTGCCACTATGGTATCTGCTTCGTTTGCTCAGGATGCACCCTCCGAGCTGAAAATGACCACCCAGTGGGCCAAGACCCGTGTCAACGGAGGTTGGGCACTCGACAAACTTCCCGCCGAGGCCGCAGGTCTCTTCACCGGCGCTAACCTCACCAGCCGCACCGCTGCCGTCACCGACAAATACGTCGTTGTTGGTTTCAGCGACAACACTGAGAACTACAACGTCTTCCTGGCTCTCTTCAACAAGGAGACCGGTGAGCACGTCAAGAACGTAGCCGTTACCTGCGACGGTGCACAGATAGCCGCACAGTGGGCAATGGCCTGCATGGGCACCGACTATGCCGGCAACGTATACTTCGGCGACCTCTTCCTCGATGAGGCCAAGAGCGTACGCCACATCTACTACATGTCTGACCTCGAGGCCGGTACAGCCGTTAAGGTTGGTGACTTCACCATCTCCGAGGACGAGGCTTCCGCAGGTGTCCGCCACGACTATTTCGACGTAGCCGGTGACATCACCCGCGAGACCATGCCCTGCGTCATCATGTCTGCTTCCTCCACCGGCGGCGAACAGGCTGCCGTATGGGGTATCCGCTGCGAGCAGGGCGGCACCGAGTGGACAGGCCAGATGGCCGGCGGCGACTACACCGTCCTTCCCATCACCGACCTCGGCGACGACGGCAAGACCGTTCTCTTCGGCGGCAGCACTGTCCTGAAGATGGTCTACAACGAGGATCCCGAGCAGATGGGTAGCCTCTTCTACGTTGACGGCCAGAACACCGCTCCCCTCCTCTACGACACCGACGGCATCCTCCAGGACAAGCTTGATCCCGCTGCCGATCCCTGCCCCGAGCAGGTTGGCTCGAACGGTATCAACGACTTCACCCTCGGCAATGACCTCTACTTCGCTTATGCCTGCCAGCAGAATGATACCCGCACATACGCCGAGCGTCTCGGCCGTCTCATGATCACCAAGGCTTCGGCCGAAGGCAAGTTGGCAGGCTGCACCCTCGTGGGCAAATATCCCGAAGAGGGTCTCGGTGGTTTCATCAACAGCGGCGTATGGAATCACACTATCGTCCCCGAGGTAATTGAAGAGGGCGGCAACCCCGTTTGCTACATAACTCACTTCATCGCCGCCAACGGTCTGGCACGCTATCGCTTCGGCGCCGAGGGCGCAGGTGTCAACGATGTCGTTGCTGACGACGTAAACGCTCCCGTTGTTTACTACAACCTCCAGGGCATGCAGATCAGCAACCCCGAAGCCGGCCAGCTCGTCATCAAGAAGCAGGGCAAGAGCGCCAAGAAGGTTCTCGCCCTCTAATCCCCGACTTCACCTAACCTGAACAAACTAACCGGCGGCGCCCCCAGCGCCGCCGGCTTTTTTACGCCCGCCCGTTTGTTATCTGCGGGCAAATGTGTAACTTTGCGGGGTGGCTGGCGAAACGGACTAACGGCGGCCAGTACAAGATGTTTTGGCTAATATCTACGACATACGGCGTTACGGCAAATGGGTGTTCCTCACTATCGCGGCTGCGGTGGTGGTGATATTCCTGTATGTGTCCAGCAATATGGTGCGCGACCTTGCCCGCAGCGAGCGCGAACGCATGCAGATCTGGGCCGACGCCACAAAGGAGATTGTCAAGCAGCTCGACGCCGAGGCAGGCGACCCGAACATCCCCGGCGCCGACATCGACTTTCTGCTGCGGATAATCGAGGGCAACACCACCATCCCCGTACTGCTCACCGACGACGCCGGAAATATCCTCAACTTCCGCAATTTCAACCTGCCCGAGCCGGTAGACTCGCTGAACCCCATGGAGTTGAGCGAGGTCAACCGCGCTTTCCTGCGCGACCGGCTCGAGGACCTTTCGCATACGAACAACAAGATTGACATCGTCATTGCCGAAGGGCTCCAGCAGCACCTTTATTATGAGGATTCGACGCTGCTTAAGCGGCTGAGCCTTTTCCCGTACATCCAGCTGCTGGTGATGATTGTCTTCCTGCTGGTGGTCTATTTCGCCGTCTTAAATACCAAGAAGGCCGAGCAGAACAAGGTCTGGGTGGGCCTGTCCAAGGAGACGGCGCACCAGTTGGGCACGCCGATTTCGTCGCTGATGGCATGGATGGAGCTGCTGCCCGAAATGGGTGTCGACCGCGATACAGTGTCCGAGATGGACAAGGACGTGCGGCGCCTGAGCACCATAGCCTCGCGCTTCAGCAAGATTGGCTCCAAGCCCCAGCTTGAGGCCGGCGACGTGGGCGAGACTGTCCGCCATGCCGCCTCATACATGGGCACGCGCATCTCGCCGCGCATACAGTTCAATACGACATTCTGCGACGGACCGCTGCCGGCGATGGTGTCGGCGCCGCTGTTCGAGTGGGTGATGGAAAACCTCATCAAGAATGCCGTCGACGCCATGGAAGGCCACGGCATCCTTGGCGTCGAGACCCTCCGCGACGGCAACAGCGCCGTCATTGAGGTCACCGACACCGGCAAGGGCATCCCCCGCAAAAACCAGAAGACTGTCTTCAACCCCGGCTTCACCACCAAAAAACGCGGCTGGGGTCTCGGCCTGACCCTCGCCAAGCGCATCATCGAGCAGTACCACCACGGACGCATCTTCGTCAAAACCTCCCAGCCCGGCGTCGGTACCACCTTCCGCATCGAAATACCTCTGACCCGCTCCGAGAAGTAGCCCCTTAACAAGATGAATTTACTAAAAGACGATAAATTTAACAGCGAAATGTCCTTCGGCGGACGCACCGACCGCACTCTATACTGGGGTCTGCTGTTCCTTGTGGCGGCAGTCTACGGCACGCTGTCGTTCCTGGTGCCTCCATCGCTGGACGATTTTATGTTTTTGGGCGTTTGGAAAGACCATTCCGGAGGCAACGAGGATTTTTCGTGGCACACGTGGCTGGGATATATCTCGGAGTTGCGCGCCAATGACAATAACCGCCTGTCCAACATTCTTGACCCGATATTTCTGCAGTTCAGCCCGTGGAAACAGCTGTTCCCGCTGATTACTGGAGCTATGGTTGCCTTCACTATGGCTGTATCGGCACGGTTTGCGGCCATAAGGGCGCCTCGCAGCTCTGTCCTTGCCTATTTCCTTGCCGGCATCATCCTCTTTTTGCCCTGGCGAAACAATATGTTTGTGTGGGACTATTCACTCAACTATATCTGGACCGGAACTTTCTCGCTGGGACTTATCCGGTGTATATTTCACCTCAATGAGGGCAGGGCGTATTTCTGGGGCGCCGTCATCCTGGCCGCGCTGACGGGATGGTTCCATGAAGGTTTTGCCGTGCCTGTCGGAACGGGCATGGTCGCTGTCGCATTATTGCGGCGCGGCAAGGTGTCGTGGCATTACTGGACTGTCTTTGCAGTGCTTGTCGCGGTATGCTCGGCAGCGCTTTTCTGTCCCGGCATGCTGAACCGCTTCGATGACCAGGCGGGCCGCCAGGACGAGCTCGAATGGTGGATAATCTTTGCTGATTTATGCCTCGTTTTAGTGGCGACGCTATTGGCAGCAGGAGGTCTGTTCTGTCGGGAATGGCGCCGGCGCATGGCTACCCCTGCATTTGTGATGTTCTTTATCTCAATGGCGGTTGGAGCTGCATTGAGTATTGTCGTGCTTCATCAGCCCCGTTCGGCCTACTGGCCTCAGCTGTGCGCGTTGATAAGCATTGCGGTCATTCTCCGTCCCTGGCTCGGCCGACTGGCTTCGTCGATGACAGGACGCGTGCTGGCGGCAGCGCTTGCTATGCTGACGCTGGCGCAGGGCGTGACATCATGCGTCTGGCAATACCGCCTCAAACAGGAGTTTGATGTAATAATGAAGGGCTTTGAAACCCGACAGACGCTCTTTTATGATTTCATCATGCCCGAAGATATTACGGAATTCACTCTGCGTTTCACGACCAGAGCTTCCTGGATTACATATTTCCAGTTCAGGTGTATAGACAACTATTTCGGCCGGGAAGGTCACGTCGTCGTACCCGTTGACCTTAAGGATGCCTCCGAGGAGAACTCGCAGCAAGTGCCGGGCAATCTCAATCTCCGCCGCAAAGGCAACGCCATGTGGCTCCCTGCGATGACCGAAAAAGAAGAACTGACTCTGAATGGCTCGGACTTTGAAGTTATACTCAAAGACGGCACAGTCAGGTACAAACGCGGCTTCGCCCATTCCTTCACAACCGACCGCGGCGACACCCTCGTATACGTTAAAATCAACGCATACGAGCCACGCGACCTGATTTCGGTATCAATGGTGAAATAAAGGGCAGTATTGTAAGCCAGATAATCAATAAAAAGCCATCCGGTATCCCGAAAGGGGGTGCCGGATGGCTTTTTTAGGGGGTGAATCCCGGAGGGATGTCAACCCGGGAGAGGGGCGACGGTTATTTGTCGTTGAGGTTCTCGATGGTGGGGAGCTCGGGGTCCTGGCCCCACTGCTGCTGGGAAAGGCGCTTGTAGTTATTGTAGCGCCACTGGGCGTTGGCCTTGGCGGCTTCGAAGAGCTCCTCGGCTTCGGCGGGATACTGCTTCATGACGGAAGCGTAGCGGACTTCGCCCTTGAGGAAGGGGATGAAGCCGTCCCAGTCGGGCTGCTTGCTGTCGAGGCTGAAGGGGTTCTTGCCCTCTTTCTCGAGGTCGGGGTTGTAGCGCCAGAGGTGCCAGTAACCGCATGCAACGGCGTTTGCCTCCTCGGCCTGGCTCTTGCCCATACCGGCCTTGAGGCCGTGGTTGATACAGGGGCTGTAGGCGATGATGAGCGACGGGCCGTCGTAAGCCTCGGCCTCGCGGAAGGCCTTGAGGGTCTGGGCCTGGTCGGCGCCCATGGCTACCTGTGCCACATAAACGTATCCGTAGGTCGAGGCGATGAGGCCGAGGTCCTTTTTGCGGATGCGCTTGCCGGCGGCGGCAAACTTGGCGATGGCGCCGACGGGAGTCGACTTGGAGGCCTGGCCGCCGGTGTTCGAGTAAACCTCGGTGTCGAGGACGAGGACATTGACGTTGCGTCCCGAAGCGAGGACGTGGTCGAGGCCGCCGAAGCCTATGTCGTAGGCGGCGCCGTCACCGGCGATAATCCACTGCGAGCGTGCAACCAGGAAGTTCTGCAGGGCAAGGATGGTCTTGCAGGTGTCGCAGCCGCACTGCTCGCACAGGGGAACCAGCTCGTCGGCGATGCGACGGGTCTCGATGGCGTCGTGCTTGTGCTGTATCCATTCGGCAGCCAGCTCCTTGATGCGGGCGCTGCACTGCGGGCACTCCTGTGCCTGCTGCATGAGGGCCTCGAGGCGGTCGCGGAGCTTGTCCGAGCCGAGCTTCATGCCCAGGCCGAACTCGGCGAAGTCCTCGAACAGCGAGTTTGCCCAGGCGGGGCCGTGGCCCTTCTCGTTGGTGCAATAGGGGGTCGAGGGTACCGAACCCGAGTAGATCGACGAGCAGCCTGTGGCGTTGGCAATCATCTGATGGTCGCCGAAGAGCTGGGTCATCAGCTTGAGGTACGGTGTCTCGCCGCAGCCCGAGCAGGCACCCGAGAACTCGAAGAGCGGGGTGGCGAACTGGCTGTTCTTGACCATTGCCTTGATGTCGACGAGGTCCTGCTTCGAGGTGACGTTCTTGATGCAGTAGTCCCAGATTATCTGCTTGTCGAGCTGGGTCTCGAGGGGCTTCATGGCCAGGGCCTTGTTGCCGCGCATGCCGGGGCAGACGTCAACGCAGTTGCTGCAGCCGAGGCAGTCGAGGACGTCGACGGCCTGGATGAAGCGGGTGCCGGCCATTGTCTTGCCCAGGGTGGCCTTTGTGCCTTCCTCGGGCAGCGGGCAGTTCTTCATCTCCTTGGCGTTGAGGACGAAGGGACGGATGGCGGCGTGGGGGCAGACGTAAGCGCACTTGTTACACTGTATGCAGTTGTCGACGTCCCATTCGGGGACGAAGGCTGCCACACCGCGCTTCTCGTAAGCCGCCGTGCCCTGGGGCCATGTGCCGTCGGGGTTCTCGGTGAAGGTGCTGACGGGGAGGTCGTCGCCCATCTGTGCGTTGATGGGACGCACGACTTTGGCGATGAACTCGGGGTCGTCGGCGTGGGGGGCAAGGACGGGCTCCTCGGGCAGCTCGGCCCATGCGGGGTCGACGTCGAGCTTGTGGTATTCGCCGCCGCGGTCAACGGCTGCGTTGTTCTTGTCGACGACGTCCTGACCCTTGCGGCCGTACGACTTGACGATGAACTTCTTCATCTGCTCGATGGCGAGGTCCTCGGGGATGACGCCGGTGATGCGGAAGAAGGCGCTCTGCAGGATGGTGTTGGTGCGGTTGCCGAGACCTATTTCCTGGGCTATGCGTGTGGCGTTGATGTAGTAGACGGTGATATTGTGCTTTGCGAAGTAGCGCTTGACGCTGACGGGGAGGTTCTTGACCAGTTCGTCGCCTTCCCAGATGGTGTTGAGCAGGAAGGTGCCGCCGTCGCGGAGGCCGCGGGTGACGTCATACATGTGCAGGTAAGCCTGCACGTGGCATGCCACGAAATTGGGGGTGTTGACCAGATAGGTGCTGCGGATGGGGTAGTCGCCGAAACGCAGGTGCGAGCAGGTGAAACCGCCCGACTTCTTGGAGTCGTAAGAGAAGTATGCCTGGCAGTATTTGTCGGTGTTGTCGCCGATAATCTTTACCGAGTTCTTGTTGGCGCCCACGGTGCCGTCGGCACCCAGGCCGTAGAACTTGGCCTCGAAGGTTCCGGCGTGGCCGAGAGCCATCTCGGGACGCTGGGGCAGCGAGGTAAAGGTGACGTCGTCGACGATGCCGATGGTGAAGTTGTGGCGGGGTTCGGGAAGGGCCAGATTTTCGTATACGCCGATAATCTGGCTGGGGGTGGTGTCCTTCGACGACAGGCCGTAGCGGCCGCCGACGATGACGGGAGCGTTCTCGCGGCCATAGAAGGCGTCGCGGACGTCGAGGTATAGGGGCTCGCCGTTGGCGCCGGGCTCCTTGGTGCGGTCAAGGACGGCGATGCGTTTTACGGTGGCGGGGATGGCGGCAAGCAGATGCCTAGCGCTGAAGGGACGATAGAGGTGTACCGAAACCAGACCGACTTTCTCGCCCTTTGAGGCGAGGTAGTCGATGGCCTCCTGGGCGGCCTGTGTCACCGAGCCCATGGCGATGATGACGCGCTCGGCGTCGGGAGCGCCGTAGTAGTTGAACAGGTGGTACTCGCGGCCGGTGATTTTGCTGATGGCGGCCATGTAGCCTTCGACAATCTCGGGCACGGCCTCGTAGTATTTGTTGGAGGCTTCGCGGTGCTGGAAGAAGACGTCGGGGTTCTCGGCGGTGCCGCGGGCGACTGGCTTGTCGGGGTTGAGGGCGCGGTTGCGGAAGTCGGCCAGGGCGTCCTTGTCAAGGAGGGCGGTGAGAGCGTCGCCGTCGATTTCCTCAATCTTCTGAATCTCATGCGAGGTGCGGAAACCGTCAAAGAAGTTGACGAAGGGGACGCGGCTCTTGATGGTGGCGAGGTGGGCGACACCGGCCAGGTCCATCACCTCCTGCACCGAACCTTCGGCGAGCATGGCGAAGCCGGTCTGACGGCACGACATGACGTCCTGGTGGTCGCCGAAGATGCTGAGGGCGTGGCTGGCGAGGGTGCGGGCCGAGACGTGGAAAACGCATGGCAGCAGCTCGCCGGCAATCTTGTACATATTTGGAATCATCAGCAGCAGGCCCTGCGAGGCAGTGTAGGTGGTGGTGAGGGCACCGGCCTGGAGCGAGCCGTGAACAGCACCGGCGGCGCCGCCCTCGCTCTGCATTTCCTGCACGAGGACTGTCTCGCCGAACATGTTCTTGCGGCCTGCGGCCGACCATTCATCGACATACTCCGCCATCGTCGACGACGGGGTGATGGGATAGATGGCTGCTACTTCCGAAAACATATAGCTCACATGCGCTGCGGCCTGGTTGCCGTCGCAGGTGAGGAATTTTTTCGCTTTATTCATAATGTTTTAAAGGAAAACAGTTGTGTTATTGTGCTATGGTTGTTGTGTCAGACATAGGGCCGGTGCCGCACGCGACGGGGCCCGGAATGCCGGCCTTGAACCTGGCGTAAAAGAGCCGGCATATTTTCCGCAAAGGTAAGAAAAAAATGGCAAATTTCTAAATGCAAGGCCGTCACACATTGGCCTTTCAGCGTTAAAAGAGTGTAAAAAGGCACAACGAAGTCCAACGGGCGGGTGCCGTCCGTTAAAGGATGCCAGCCGCGGGTCAATGAAAACCGCCGCTCCATCGGCATATAGCTTATGGAACGGCGGTTTCTGTCTGTCGGTTATTGCAAGGTCTTGCTCTGCGAGGCAAGCGTCAGAACATGGGGAAGGAGGAAGATGTCGGGCCGGCGAATTTGCGCTCGAATTCCTCGTTGCTCATGCAGAACAGCAGGATGCCCTGAATCAGCGTCAGAAGGCTCAGGATGCCGCAGCTGAGTACTGAAATCAGCAGTGTGATGACACCGGCTGTAGTCTTTCCAAGATAGAAATACTGGATACCCAGAGTGCCGAGAAAGATGGCAAGTAAGGCTGTCACGCCGCGGCTTTTGCCGGAAGGACCCTCGGCAAAGGGGTCGTTGTTGTACCATCCGGACGAGCAGTTGCCTGCATGGCCGTTCTGATTGGCGTAATTGTAATTGTTATAGGGTGGGGGACCCTGAGGATTGTCACTGTAGGGGATGTGTCTGTTGTTCCCGTTCGGGTCACACTGGTTGTTCTGGTAGTTGTCCATTAAGCATAAGAATTAGAAGAGGTTGAAAATTATTACAGTTCCTTTACCGTGCGCGCTAAGTGCACCATCTTGATGGCGCACCGGGCGCACTCGCCGCCCTTGTTGCCAAGATTGCCGCCGGCGCGGTCGATGGCCTGCTGCTCGTCGTTGACGGTGAGGACACCGAATATGACAGGGATGTCGCAGTCGGCGTTGAGGGCCGTCACGCCCTGCGTGACACTCTGGCAGACATAGTCAAAGTGGGGCGTGTCGCCGCGTATCACGCAGCCAAAGACGATGACGGCGTCGAACAGACCCGTCTCTATCAGCTGCGAGGCGGCAAAGGTGAGCTCGACAGCCCCGGGGACATGGAAGACGCTGACGTCCTCGTCGAGGTCGAGGCCGGCCTCGCCAAAGACGCGCAGGGCGTCGGCGGTCATGGCCTCGGTGATGTGGCTGTTCCACTCGGCGGTGACAATTGCCACGCGCATATCGGTTACTACGGGCAGCTCGAGAGTGACGGCGCCCTGGTTGAGAGATGTTGACACGGTAGGTTGCTTTTTGAGTGGGTTTGTTTTTTGTGTATTCAAGTTATCGGTCGAGCTCGACCGATAACCGTAAATCCGGCAGCCTTACACCTCGCGGCGCGCGCGGGCGCCCAGGTAGCCGCCGTGATGGCGCATGGCGTAGTCTTCCTCGGTGAAGCCGATGGCCTTCATCGTGTTGACGACGAGCACGTCGCCGATGACGGTCATCGCCGTGGTGGATGTTGTCGGCGTAAGGCCCAGCGGGCATACCTCCGGCGATGCTCCCGTGGCAAGAGTGACGTCGGCGAGGGCGGCGAGCGGCGAGTCCGGGTTGCCGGTGATGACGATGAAAGGAATGTCAGGGTACAGGCCGCGGGCAAGGTTCACCAGCGACACAATCTCGCTGGTCTTTCCCGAGTTGCTGATTATCAGCATGACATCGTGCGGCTGCAGCACGCCTAAGTCGCCGTGCTGTGCCTCCGCCGGGTGCAGATTAACCGCCGGTGTCCCCGTCGACGAGAACGTCGTGGCGATGTTGAGGGCAATCTGCCCGGCCTTGCCCATGCCCGACGTCACGAGCTTGCCCCCGCGGCCATGCACGCGTTCGATAATCAGGTTCACCGCCCGGGCATAGCCGTCGGTGACAGGTATGTTGCTGATGGCGCGGCTCTCGGCATCAAGAATACCGCGCATAGTCTCGGCCACCTCGGCAGCCTCGCAGACCATTTCCTTGTTGAACTTTTTCATACAGCGACAAAGATACAAAAAAAAACGCCGAAAACGTATTTTTCGGCGTTTTTTAAGTATGGGTAAACCGCAAGGTTTGCAGTATGGAGGGTGTGTCAAAATAGCCTGAATGTAGGGACATGCCTTTGGCATGTTGGACCAATATGCTGTCTTTCAGGCTTAACATCGCAAAGCGATGTCCCTACATCATTAAAATCACACATTTTGACACACCCCCAATACGCCCGCACGTGCTAGTGCCGGCCTCGGCTTGCACTAACACGTGCGGGCGTGCCGTGAGGCACGCCCGCTGGAGAGGGGCTGCGGCATAACATGCATGGGCGCAGCCTCATTCAAACTAAAACCAGTAAATTATTATGCGATACTTTTTTTCGTGTTTACCGGTGAGGAACGGTTCAGTGGATAAACTTCTTCTCGGCGGTACCGTTGGTGTAGCGCACGATGACGAAGCCCTCGGGGTTGACCACGCGGCGGCCGGTCAGGTCGTAGTAGCCTTCTACCTCAAGCTCGCCATTGTCGCTGATGACATTCTCTACCGAGGTTACCGTACCGGTGTAGGTGGCCTTGATGGGGATGTAAACATCCGTGGCACCGGGCGACGACAGCTTGATCCAAGCCTTGTCGTATTCTTTCAGGTACTTCGACGGGTTAAAGGTCAGCGTATAGCCACGTTCGTAGAAATGCTCGCCGGTGTGGGCGGTGTTCGAAGCCGGGGTATAGGTCAGGTTGTCCTGGTAGGTGTAGTCGCGGTTCGACGGACGGGCCCAGTTGGCGGTGCTGCCGAAGTCGATGCCGCTGGGCGTGGGCAGCAGGCTCAGGTCGGTACCGTTGGCGTAGTACGAGGTGTGGGGAGTGAGGGTAAAGTACTCGGCGTGCTCGCCCACAAGAGTGGCATGTACGTTGCGTGCCTCACCGTTGTTGCCGTGATAGAAGTCCTGGGACTGGGACTCCAGAGTGCTACTCGTGAAGCTCAATACCGTAGCACCGGTGCTCAGCTTACTGTCAGGAATAGCTGAGGTGTAACCCTTATAGGCGTCCTTGGTAAGCTTGCGGCCTATTACATCGCCACCATCTTTGTAATCCTTTGAGACACACTTTGTGCGCTTCTGGCGATATGCGTACAGGTTGTAGGAGCGGCCTCTATTATCATCTGCTGTTTGTACTCCTTCTCCTTCAACAACACCGATAATCAGCTGGGCACGGCCAGTGTGATCGCGGAATACCTTGATGCCCTCGGGCTCGCCGGCACTCTTTTTAGCCGGGCCGTCGAGTTTTTTACCATCACCATTAGCATCGCCAGGGAACCTCAGCGCGGTATTATACGTGGAATGTTTGTTGATGTTGCGGCGGTACATAAACGTGCCGTTGCGCCAGTTGATGCAGTTGATAAGCTGGACGGCACCGTCTTTGTCGCCTGCGTTGCCGTTTACGCCTTTGTGGAGGTTGATGTGGGTATTGTCGTCGTCGCCGTTACCCTCGAAGGTGTAGATGTAGTCGCCGGCGATGGTAAAGCCCTGGTCGTCCCAGGTCTTGAAGCCATTGTCGTAGGTGTTCAGCGCGGGACGCGTGCCCGAAGTGGATGTGCTGCCAATCTTCTCGGCGTTGGCGGCGATGTAGCAGCGGCCGATAATTTTGGGCAGTGTGCTGCCGCCGTTCAGGTAAAGGCAGTTGAAAACATCCGAAGCCTCGTAGACAGTGAAGTAGTCGCCGCCTTCGGTGCGCTGACGCTCAACATAGAGGTTGTTGGCATGGTCGATTGACGGATATACAAAACTTTGTACGGTTTTGCCGTTGGGAGCTGTTTTGCCAATTTCAATCGCCGGATTTTTGTACACTATTTTATACTCTTTATCTATATAGAATGATGTGCCCCTGAGGTCGATATTATAGTCGCTGGCGACAAAGGGAAATATGATAATATGTCTGGGGTCACTTGAGGTTGCAGAAGCCTGGTTACCACCCAACATAATATACACCTGATCTTTATGTCTGTAGACGCAGATATTCGATCCATGGCCGGCATAGTCAAGGAACATATGAGAAGCTGTGCGGGTTTTAACATCCCATTTTGTGAGGATGAGAGGCTTTTTGCAGTTTGATGTAACTCCATAGGCGTCGGTACTCCCACTACCATAATTACCATTGCGCACCTGTATGAAGTAGAGGTCGCCCGTCTCGTCATCTCGGTCGAAGCTCTGCACAACGGTTGAGGTCTTTGAGGGACGGAAGGTCCATTTATTGCCTTCCTCTGTGCCGACAAAGTTTCGCTCGGTAGAATCAGAATGATTTTTGTCTTTTACTGCCTTGACTAAAGCCTTGCCGCCAAAGTACGTGCCGTCGTTGTGCTGTTTACCATAGAAACCGCACTGCGTACCGGTGGACCGGTCGTCGTCGGTTAAGTATTCGGCAGTGGTGTGCTCGAAGACGCCGCTGAGCGAGGCGTAGTAGCGGCCGGGGAACAGCAGGCCGGTTCCCTCAAGGCGCTTGCGGTCCCACGGGCTGATGAGATAGGCGAACTCCATCTCCGAATGGTCAAAACGGTTGAAACGCCAGTCGACAGTGGCGGCATCACCATCCACTATGTCAGAATAGAAGGCATAGTAGTGGTCGTATTTGGGTTCATTACCCAGACCCAACTTCGGTCCATCGGTCTGGGTACTATTCTCGTTGACAAAAGAGGTTTTGTTCAGGAAATAGTTGTGGTTGATGTAGAGCGTGGCCCACTTGGGATTAATATGCTGATTCGTGCTGTTGTCATGGTTCCAGAAGCGGATGATGGCGTATTTGCTGCTCTGGCCCTGGCATCCGTCAAAATAGTTGTGACGAACATATACGTCAACGGGATATTTCTGGTCGACACCCATTGTGAACAGACGCACGGCAAACGAGCCGGTGGCTGAGCCGTATTTCTTGCCATTGCCCACTTTGTCGAAGCGGTTGTGCAGGATGTTCACTTTGTCCTTGGCGTTGAAGACGTTGACACCGTCACCACCGTATAAGAAATGGTTGTCGTGGATGTGCAGATTGCCGCATGAGCCGGCCACCTGAATCCAGTCGGCCTCGTAGTCGATGTCGCGGCCGCGGAAGTCGTTGTGGGCGATGGTGATGTCGCGGTAGCGGTTGTATGCGACGGCATTGGCATAGTCGCTGCCGCGGTAGGCTTTGCCGAAGTAGAAGACGGCCCAGTTATCTTCACGTTCGGTGGTGTTATTCGGCTGGGCATTGATGTTCTCGATTACATTGTTGAGCACCTGGATGTTGCTGTTGCCACCGCCATTGGCATAGACCTGGCCTGCTCCGGTGAAGTAGAAACCGGCGATGGTAACGTTGCTGACATTTTCGTCAAGGGTGATGCGGCCCGTTACGAGGGTCTCTTCGAGGCGGGTCTGGGCCGACTGGCTCTGGGTGTCGGTGCCGTACCAGCCCAGGCAGTCCTTGTTGTTGCCGTACAGGTTGATGCCGCTGGTGGCGATTTCGATGTTGCCGATGTTGACGCCGGGGCCGAAGTAGACGTTGTCGCCTTCTTTAAGAGTGACTTTGCTGTTCAGCTCGTCCCAGCTTGTCCACCAGTTTTCGAGGTAGGTGAAGGGTTTGTGCTTGAAAGCTCCTTTATATCCCTTGAGGGAGACGTTGGGATCCAAACCCTCTACTGTAGGAGCTTTAAGAGTGATCAGATAGTCAGTGGCATGAGCTTTGCCCCCGACGGTCAAGGCAAAGGCTATCGCTGCCGAAAATCTCACGATAGTATTAATTCTCATGATTTAAGAATGTGTTATGATTGGTTAGTACAATATCGCAATTAGTTGACAGCCGGGTTTTACCCTTCGCTATCGGCTCGCGCCGCGCCGCTGTACGACCGGTGCGCATGGCCTGCAGGCATACGACACACCGGATGGCACCGGTGGACCTTGCCTTTTTCAACAAATTGCCGTCGGTCTCCCCTCGATGGCATCAGATTGGAACAGTATAAAAAAAGAAAAAGCGTGAGAGCCGTACCTTGTTGCTCGTTCCACGCCTTGAGGCCTTCGCATTGCCCATCACTGTAGAACGAGCAAACATACAGAGCCTTACGCAGTTATATGTATATACCGGCCACAGACGCTCGCGCGTCTGCCGTTGGCGGATATACATACCGCATAAGCCAATCTACCGTTTGCTACATTCTTGACAGTGACTATGAAAGTTGCGAAGTTTCAAGGCGTCAAGAAAGAGCGTCAGATAAACGCTTTTTAATATGTCAACAGCCCGCCCCGTGAGCGAGGCGAGCCAAACAGCCCCACCCGCATACCCCGCTGCCGAGGCTCTGCATCGTGGCCTCCCGCAAAGGTACATAAAAAACTTGAAAAAACAAACATTTAGCAAGGCAAAGCCTTGCAGGATGGGCAAACCTGCGTTTTTTTATTGGCATAGTTTTTCCCTTTTTTCCTGCCGGAGACGGGCCACATCCGACACCGTGCCTCCCGGATGCGTCAGTCGAGGCGGTAGGTGGCGGTGAACAGCACGAGGTCGTTCTCAAGCTGCCGCACGATACCAGAGCGGGCAGAAATGCCGACACCGCAAAAGCGGCCAAATATCTCACAAACCTTAGGAGGCTGTGTCAAAATAGCCTAAATGTAGGGACATGCCTTTGGCATGTTTAT